>QIAP01000140.1:0-15643 GCA_003225075.1 Acidobacteriota bacterium
ATTCCGAATTGAGCTCGGCGAAATCGAGGTCACATTATCGCAGCATTCCGCGATCGGATCCGTCGCAATTCAACTGTATGGCGAGACGGGACACGAAAGGCGTCTTGTCGCGTATGTCGTTCCTCGTAATGGACAGTCGCTTACGGGCGGCGAACTGCGTAATTTTCTGAGGCAGAAGCTGCCAGAATACATGGTGCCCTCGCAGTTTATTTTCCTGGACTCTATGCCGCTGCTAGCCAACGGAAAGATCAATCGGCAGGCGCTGCCAAGTCCGGAGGATCTGCAGTCGTTTCAGAAAGCGACACCGTTACCAGCGCGGGATGCTCTCGAGTCCCAATTGCTGGACATCTGGAAGTCGCTGCTTAGCACAAGATCAATTGGTGTGCGCGACAATTTCTTCGACGTGGGCGGCCATTCGTTGTTGCTCACCAGTCTCCTGCACGAAATAGAAGATGCTTTCGGTCGCACACTCTCGTTGACAGATTTGTTCGAAGCCGCCACCGTAGAGCAGTTGGCAGACGTCCTCCGCGGGAACAGGTCGGCCTCACAACTTGACGGCATCCTGGCGATTCAACCTAAAGGCGATAAGGTACCGTTCTTTTGGATACGGGGCGGGCCTCTGTTCCTGCCGTTGGCACGCCGTTTGGGGCCAGATCGGCCATCGCTGGGAGTGTACCTGCCGGCTGCGAAGGCGAGCGGCTTGCCTTTGCACTATAGTGTTCCAGATCTCGCTGCGGCTTTTCTCGACATTATTCGACAGGTGCGGCCCCACGGTCCCTATTATCTGGGTGGTTTGTGTGTGAACGGCGTTGTAGCTTACGAAATGGCTCAGCAGTTGACAGCTCAAGGCGAAGACGTTCCTCTCATCGTTATGTACGACTCGCAGAATCCGACGCGCTACCATGACTTTTCACACGAAGGACGCCACTGGATGTTCATTCATAAGCTCAAGTTCCATCTGAAAATAGTCTCGCAAATGAGAGTTTCGGATGTCGTGCCGTATCTACGGGAGCGGGTGCTCGAGTTGAAACGGACTTGCAGTCAAAGAAAGTGGCAGACATACTACAACCGCGGCTGGCGCATTCCGGAGCGCAGACTGGGAGACCTCGACTCGCTAATCCATCCCGCTGCAACTCACTATCGCCCACAGCCCTATGGCGGCCGGGTCATCTTTTTTAATTCGTCCGAGTGGCCCGAGGGTGCCTATTGGGATTTCCAGGCTGGATGGCAGGAGTTCGTTTCTGAACTGCAGGGCTATAGGGTCCGAGGTGCTCACGAGAGTATGTTCAACGAAAGCAACGTTCCTGATATGGCGGAAAAATTGATTGGCTGCATTAACCAGGTCGAGAATTCACAGACTGGGCTTGAAGCGGTAAATGCAGCCAGTCCAGCATAAAAACACTTAAGAGATGAAATTCAATCCCAGTACAAGTCAACGCGATCAGGACCCAAGGCGGGCCTCTGTCTGGCGCCGCTTGCGGCAGCATATTTCCGGTACCAAGTTGCGAGTACCCATTGTGTGGTTTCGGCATCGGGGCTTCCGGTCAACTGACGTGTTCCTCGGCAGCTACCCTCGGTCTGGCAGCACTTGGCTCAGGTTCACGCTTTTCGAAATGCTCACCGGCAGGACAGCCAACTTCGAGAGCGTCAACACCTCCCTTCGCGGCCCCGGCACTCACCGCCTAGCGCTACCCGTGCTGCCCGGCAACGGGCGGTTTCTTTCCACCCACGAGTGCTATCGAGCTGACTACAGAAAAGCGATTTACCTGGTGCGGGACATCCGGGACGTGGTGAGTTCGGAGTTCTGGTTTGAAAAGGAGCGTGGCGTTAGTTACGAGCGTTTCGAGGATTACCTCGTACACATGTTGCAGGGCAGAAAAAAGTACGGCTCCTGGCAGGACCATGTTCGCTCCTGGATAGAGTCGGAGTCGGCAAAGAACGGAACCCTCATGTTGATTCGCTATGAGCCAAAGAGGATGCTCTTCATTCCATGCCCGAGTCGCTCAAATTTCCTAAGAGGCCGCCTCGGCTATCGGGAGAAGGCAGGTTCGTACGCAGTGGGCGAGTAGGTGGATGGCGTGAAAATCTGTCCGACGAACAGGTGAGCCTGATCGAGCATCACGCAGGCAGTATGTTATTGCGTCTCGGCTACCCACTGATTTCGCCGCATAAACAGCAACTTGCTGGCGGACCTCTGCTGCAAGCCGTCTCGCCTTGAAAAGTTTCGCCACGAAAACTGAATTCGAAGTTGTCCCATGAACTGCTACATAAGTTGGCTTCCCACGAAGAAATGAACTCTCAACGACTCAGGAGTTTTCGGATGATCAACAACATTAGTTCTACCCAAGGTATCAACCAGCGGTCACATAAAAATGCGTCGTTATATAAGAGGCTTCGCTTTCGCGCTTCTTTAACCAAGGCACGTGGGCCCATCTTGTGGTACCGTCATCGCCATTTCAAACCGTCGGATGTATTCCTTGCAAGCTATCCGCGTTCCGGAAGCACGTGGCTGCGATTCATGTTGTTTGAAATCTTGACTGGCCAGTCTTCGGAATTTGCCAACGTGAATGCCGCTTTCCGTCCCGTGGGTGAACACAGGCATGGTCGTCCCTTATTTGTTGGGGAAGGACGTCTTATTGGTACTCATGAGAAATATCGTCACCACTACCAGCATGCCGTTTATCTCGTGCGTGACGTTCGGGATGTTGCTTTATCCGAATATGCCCGTGAACAGGAAGCGGGGTTCATTCGTCGTGACTTTACTAGCTACCTTCGCGCATTACTCGAGGGTCACAACCGGCATGGTTCGTGGCAGAGTCACGTCACATCGTGGCTGCATTCTCCCATGGCGCAAAGAGGAGAACTGCACGTGATTCGGTTTGACCAGTTACGCAATAACACCAGCGAAACTTTAGCTAACCTTGTCGGGTTCCTGGGATTCGAGGTCAGCCACGAAGCCATCCAAAACGCGATCACCAACAATTCTGTAAAAAAAATGAGAGAGAAGGAAGATCGGGTCCATTCCGGTCGGGCGTCTGGCAAGATTCCACGGCGTCCTTACAAAGGGTCCACAGAAGAGGGTAGGTTCGTGCGTCAAGGCTCAATCGCTGGCTGGCGAGCACACTTTACCGAAGCCCAAGCCAGACTCGTAGATCAATATGCCGGCGACGTCCTCCGTCTACTCGGATATCCGTTAGCCAGCGAATTGCCTGCGATGAGCGATTCGACAATCCAGATGTCCGCGACAAGGTAAGACAATCCTTCTGTGTCGTCCGAGATACCCATGGAGAATGTCGAAAAAGCACAAAGCGGCTCTTTGACGGGGCCGGTGTTCGTAGTCGGGATGTGGCGTTCCGGCACATCGTTGCTGTATGCCCTTTTGAACAAGCACCCTCGAATCAGGTTGATGTATGAAGGTGAGCTTCCCCTTTTGTGGCCCATCTTCCTGGCGCCGGGTGGCAAATCGAATTGGTTAGACAAATGGGATTCCTGGAATCAAGCCATCGAGCGGCATCAAATTGATGTCCACAGGATTCCTCCCCAAATGGCGGACTTAGAGACTGCCTTCTTGACGGTTTGCACGGAATACGCGCGCCAGAAGGGAGCAACTCTCTGGGGTTGCAAGTCGCCAAACTATTATGACCGCATGAGCAAGCTGGCACGGAAGTTCCCCGCTGCAAAATTTATAGTGATCTGGCGAGATCCGGCGGACGTTTGCCGCAGCGTTGTCCGTGCCTCGAAAAATTCGCCATGGTTTGCCCGCAAGGGAATGGGGCGCCGTGCGCTTCTGGGGTTTATTGAACTCAAAAGGGAATTAGAGTGTTTGCATCAAGAGCACATCCCGGTTCATCAGCTCCATTACAAGGAACTAACCGGCGATACTGGACAAGCCATGAAGAAGATCTGCGAGTTCTTAGCCATTCCCTATGATGACGGAATGACTTCGCTCGATGGTGCTGATCGATCGGCGATCTACGCCGATGAGCACCATTCGTTGGTCAAGAGTGAGCAAGTTGTTCTCAATGCTGAAGGCTCTGGGGAAGTCCTGACCGCAGAGTTTAAGAGCAAGATTGAGCGTTATAAGTGTCTTTGGAAGAAGCGGTATGGAGCCACTTGGCCAATCTTTTCAGCGTCAAAAAATGAGTTGGTCGAACCTTCCTTTTGGGAACAGCAGCGGGACCGGGCAGTCTATCGGCTTCTCAGATTGTTCGATGGCGCGGTGCCAGTCTTATATTGTTTTGTGCCATTACGGGTATGGAAGGGATACCGCGTATTCAAACGCCGCGTGCAACTCTCTTTTCCGTGACGCCGACTTCGACGGGGCATCTTCACCGGCCGGTCGCTATGTTTTCAACAATTGGTTTCTGACTTGGTAGCACACGTGCTCTCAATTCGGATACCCCCAGCCAGCAAGGCAGGCCCTCCCACGACTCCTGGACTTGACCGGCAGCTTGTGCGCTGAAAACGGTAATCACGCAAGGAACGTCGGCTGCAGTGAAATATCGGAAGTTGAGATCGAGACTGGTGATGTGCAAACCCGTTTCCTCCAATACCTCGCGACGTAGAGCCTCGGCATCGGATTCCCAAGGGAAAGCGATCCCCCCCGGGAATGAGATTCCACGGCCATCGTGGCGCTCGATCACCAACACGCGATCTGCCTCTCGAATGACCGCAACCGACGCTCGAAGCGAACCGAAGATTGGAAGGCACCGATACAGAAATATACCGGTTCGTGAAATTGCCCAGAACAGCCTCCGTCTGATTATGCCCGTGCTCATTCGATGCGTAGATTTACAGACTCCAGAATCGGCCGCGTTCCTCACAGGTTTAGTAATCCTATGACAGCAGAACAACTAATCCCCATTGTATGTTGCGGCTGCCGACAACTCTGTCAATTCTTTAGTTTTTATCGCCATTAACCAAGTGATTTTTCTCATGTCAAAGCTAGCTCAGAAACTGAAGTTCGCAGTACTGATTACGTTTTTAGTATCGGCCCTGGCACCCGTAACTCGTGCACAGAGTTCGCAACCGAGAGCGCAGGTTCATGCTGCCGTCAAACACGACGCTTCGCGTCCCTTACGGGATCTCAAGATTAATCATCGCACGATGCGCACAGCTGAAGATTCTCTTCACGATCCGGAGGAGGCAGAAAATCAGCAAGCGACGGCGAAGTCGTCGATTGTAGCCGCGATAACAAATGATGTCGTGCTACAGCAGTCGGCGGTAGCAAGCTTTCAGCCGACACTCGGCCTCAACTTTGACGGGATCGGAACCAACAGTTGGGCTGCCCCCGACGCGGACGGCGCAGTCGGCGCCACCCAGTTCGTGCAATACGTTAATGCCCAGTTCGCCGTCTACAGCAAGTCATCGGGCGCGAAAATCTTCGGTCCAGCGGGCGCCATTACGCTTTGGGCGGGGTTCGGTGGGCCTTGCGAATCGCGTAACGATGGTGACCCAATTGTCCAATATGACAAGGCCGCAAATCGTTGGGTGTTCACTCATCATGCGGTGCCTGCCGGAGGTCCATATCTGCAATGTGTGGCGGTCTCCACGACTTCCGACGCAACCGGGAGCTATAACCGCTATGCCTTCTCGTTACCTAATGCGTTCCCGGAGTACCCCAAGATGGGAGTTTGGCCCGATGCGTATTACTTCTCCTTCAATGAATTGAATCCCACAAGTTTTGTATTCTTGAATGCCTTGGTTTGCGCCGTCGATCGCAATGCGATGCTGTCTGGCGCGGCGGCTACTTCGGTTTGTTTCCAGGTCAACACGCCTTTTTCAACTCTGCTACCTGCGGATTTAGACGGCTCCGCACCACCTCCTGCAGGTGCGCCCAGTTATTATCTAAACCTAGACACGAACTCGCTTGACATTTGGCAATTTCAGGTCGATTTCCAGACGCCAAGCAATTCCAGCTTCACTGGGCCGGTGAACATTCCTGTGGCATCGTTCACCAAGGCCTGCGGAGGCGGAGTCTGCATTCCGCAACTGGGGACGGCGCAGTTGGTAGACTCGGTGGCTGATCGTTTGATGTACCGTCTGGCCTACCGAAACTTTGGAAGTTACGACGTACTGGTGGTGAACCATTCCGTGACCGCCGGGGCGGGGAACGTTGGCGTGCGGTGGTATGAGATCCGGAACCCGGGAAGCACACCCACGGTGTTCCAGCAGGGAACCTTTGCGCCAGACAGCAATTACCGCTGGATGGGCAGCGTTGCCATGGACCAGATGGGTGACATGGCAATGGGTTACAGCGTGAGCAGCAGCGGGATGAATCCGGCAATCGCATATACGGGCCGTGTCCCGGCCGATCCCCTGGGCACGATGGGAAATGAAGTATTCATTATTCACGGCCCCGCCTCCGAGGACGGAAGCAACCGCTGGGGGGATTACACCAGCATGGCCCTTGACCCCGTGGATGATTGCACTTTCTGGTACACCAATCAATACTTCAAGGTCAACGGATTCCGCGACTGGAGCACCCGAATTGCATCTTTCAAGTTTCCGTCATGCCCGGGAGTGATATTGTCGCCCCTCAGTTTGTCTTTCGGAAACCAAGGCGTTGGTACGGAGAGCAACGGAGAAGCGGTGACGCTGAACAACAAACAAAGCGGTGCACTTACGATTTCAAGTATTGGCACCGTCGGCGACTTCAACCAATCAAATAATTGTGGATCGAGTGTTCCGGCGGGAGGAAGTTGCACCATCACAGTCACATTTGCTCCCAACTCAACAGGTTCCAAGACAGGAACACTGATCGTGCACGACGATGCCGCTAACAGTCCTCAGAGCGTCAGCCTGACCGGTACGGGAGTGGATGGAAGTATTGCTGCTTCGCCTACGAGCATGAGCTTTGCCGCTCAATCATTGAATACAAGTAGCAACGCCAAAAAATTGATACTCACCAACACTGGCGCTGTCGGGGTGACCATTAGTGGCGTCTCAACCAGTGGCAACTATGCTGAAACAGATAACTGTGCCGGTATAACGCTTCCAGCTTCCGCCACTTGCACCATCAACGTCACCTTCACACCGGGTGTGCTGGCGGTCATTCCGGGAATCATTACCGTGTCTAGTACCGCCCTCAAGTCGCCACAGATCGTCACTCTGTCGGGCCAGGGAATCAGGCCCGTGGCACTTTCTCCTGCGACTCTTGCCTTTGGTACTGTGAGCGTAGGAAGCAGCAGCACAGCGCAGACGGCAACCTTGACTAACAACCTTTCCACGCCGATCACTCTTAGTTTTTTTAGCAGCGGCGGGTACTCGGCTGTTGGGAACGGGGCCAAGCCCTGCGCCACCAGCCTTGCGGCGAAGTCGACGTGCACCATCGCGGTAACGTTCAGTCCCACTATCAACGGGTCGCAAAATGGCGCCCTGACGGCCAGCTTTAATGGTTCATTCAGTCCTCAGGAGGTATCGCTCACGGGAACTGGTTCGGGCGGCATAGCGTCTCCTTTGATCTTCTCCCCCGCGAGCCTCACGTTTAACGGAGTAGTCATAGGAAAAACAAGTGCCGCCAAAATCGTAACTGTCAGCAACACCAGCAATTCGGCGATAAATATTTCCAGCTTCTCTGCCAGCGGTGCTTTTAACGCCAGTGGCAGTGGGACGATTCCGTGCGGCGGTCTGCTGGCAGCGGGATCAGCCTGCAGTTTTTCAGTTACCTTCAGTCCCACTCTTGCAGCGACAGTCAATGCGGCGGTCACTATCAACGATGACAGCAGTGTGAGTCCGCAAACTTATAATCTCACTGGTACCGGCGTACTACCGGTGACCCTGTCTCCATCCAGTCTCGTCTTTCCTGTGCAAGCTGTAGGTACGGCGAGCGCGCCCCAGATTGTTACGCTCACTAACAAACAGAGCAGCTCCCTGGCTATCAATTTCGCCGTTACGAGTAACTACGCTCTCAGTTCAGCCGGCTCAAAACCCTGTGGTGCGAGTATCGCTGCGCTCGGACAATGCACCTTGGGGGTTGTCTTCAGCCCGACGGCAACCGGTAATACTCTGGGAGTGGTAACTGTCAGCTACAGCGGCAATTCGGGTCCTCAGGAAATTGCGCTCTCCGGCACTGCTCAATGACCTCATCTGGCGTGCTCTTTCCAATAGAGACATCGATCTCCAAGATTGGGCGCGCGTCGCGATTTCCACAGGAGGAGCCGTTCCTTCGCTTTAATACCCGCCCTCAAGTAACACTGCACGCAAAACCCACCAACTAATTCTCTGCTATTGCCTTCATCTCTTGCAGTTGATTGTGGCTACGGCTGCGTCTGAGCGAGCCCAACCTGCACCTCGATGTACAAGAACCTAGTACCTAATCTCAGCTTTGTCATCGTTCCCGTCATCATCGTTCCCGTCATCATTAGGGTCTTTAGGCTCATGCAAGAAATTTCATCTTGACAAAGGTCTCGTGTTACTTCAAAGTTCGCTCCTCTGTATTTTGCTTGGGGCAAAACACGGAGTGCAGTTCCCCCCGTCAAAAGCAGTTAACAAAAGCAAGTTAACAGTAAGAAAGGCACAGCGGTTAAACCCAGACAGTCTTAGCAGGGCGGACATCTCTGCGGTTCGCCTTAGGTTGGACTGTTTCGCGCGACCTTAAACAAGGCAGAGGTTATGCTGCGTTTTCTTCATCGGAGTGGATAAGTCGTTGCCGATGACAAGGAAGATGAAAACGAGAGCGTAACCGGGCTACATTCGCTCCCCACTATTTCAATCACCAGTCCGAGACCCTGTCTCAAAGGAGATTTTGATTTATGAAATTTGAACGATTTTGGTGTTGTGCTGTAGTTCTAGCTATGGTCTTCGGGTGTACGGCGCTCGGGTCAGCACAGGAACTTGTGTCCGGCCAGGCCCGCGTTACACAGAGCACGGAGTTTGTGGCTCCCGCAGCCCGCGTCGTCGCAAACGACTTGCCGCAAGTTACTGCTCAACAAACAGCAATTCACGCAGTTCCCAGTCCCCGCGTACGTTTCAGCGATCAGGAGTGGGCGACTATAAAACAACAAGCGGCCGTGGCTCCAGCCTCGACCCGCGCAGCGCTCGCCAACGCCCTTCAGCCTCGTGGCGCTGGAGCGGGGGCAACCCCCGGTCTTTTTGCGAACTTCCTCGGCAGCAATGAGGACCAGGGTTGCAGCGGCCTGACGCCCTCCGACATGGGCCTGGCAACCAGTCCCAAGTACGTGGTGCAGGTTGTAAACGCTTGTTTCGCGGTATGGATCAGGCCAGCCAACACGCTGGCGACAGGCTTTCCCAAGAGCCTTGCGGCCTTGATGAATCGGCCCGCAGGAACATTCGTATTCGATCCGCGCGCGCAATTCGATTACGTTACCTCCCGTTTCGTGATTACCGCGAGTGAGATCAGTGGCGGCAATGGGTTTCTTGACATAGCGGCCAGCTCAACCAACGACCCTCGTGGCGCCTACCACGTGTACCATCTCCAAACTGGCGGTAACGGTAATTTTCCCGATTACCCAACCCTCGGGCAAGATCACGCGTCGAATCCGTTTAACGGCACCATCAACATCTGTGCGAACATCTTCGTAATCAACGGTGGTTTCGTCACGACCCAGTGTGACTTTCTACCCAAGGCTCCAATCTATGCCGGCGCCGGCTTCTCCTTCAACTTCTTCACCGGCTTCAGCTTCGGTGGTACGATTGACACACTTCAGCCGGTCAATGTCTCTGAAAAAGGAGAGCAGCCTCGAGCGACTTTCCTGATCAATTCCCATAACGGCGGGTTCTCACATCCGGCTAACGGCTTGGATGTCTGGGCGTTTACTAACACAATTGTCGCCAGCGGAAGTCCTGGGCCGAGGTTCACTGCGCTCCACGTGGCGACGCCCACGCCTGTATCCCATGATCGACGTTGGGAATGGCGGCACCAGCGCTGATCTCGGATGGATCGTACGTGTGTTCCTCGGAACCGATAACGTCGACACTACCAACTGCGTGGGTGCTTTTGCCAATGCTTGTGCAGGATTGACCGCCGTCACCATCGAGCAGGAGTTCTGCTATGACTGTGGCGCCGCGCATGTCGCGGATGCTTATTTCGGCACTATCGGGGTGACGCCGGAGGGCAACTGGACCATGTATTCCACGTTCTCCAACCGGAATATTTCACCCGGGCCGTTTGTGGCGTCCAACCGAGTAACTTGGCCAACGCCTTTCCATGATGGTGGTTTCTTCACCTGCCAGAACCAACACTTCTACAATCAAGTGCGTTGGGGAGACTACATGGCCGCGGCGCTGGACCTGGTCCTCCACAACTCTACCCAGCCCGCGATCTGGGGTAGCGGCATGTTCGTCCAAAGCAACGGGGATTGGGGTACCTGCGTTTCAGCCAACCAATATTCAGCTAACGAACCGTAACCAAAAGCGCTTCTTGTAGTAAATCTAAGGCCGGGCGGGAAAACAACCCGCCCGGCCTTTTTTTGTCGCATCCGATGCGGGGAAGAAGAAACTCGCCCGGAGCGATTTCCAGTTTGCCCCGGGCTCGTCCTAGCTTATGGAACATTTCCGGTTTCGAGCAGGACGGGCTTGGCGCCAATCTGAATCGTCGACCCGCTGGCGACACTCTTTGTTCCGCCCGCGAGATCGCGATACTGAACAAATTGACTGTCGGGACTATATATGCTCGTGGCGCACACGCCGTTGCTACAAGTCTTCGAAGCGTCCCATACTGCGAGCGCGTGGTAGCCGCCGCCACGGGTATAGCCGCAGGACCATACCGTACCATTCGCCGAACATGGCGCGCTTGGGCTTGCCCCTACCAGCCAGTTATAGACCTGTTGATAGGCGATCCCGCTAGGGCACAGATAGCCTCCATTGTTGGGAATGCCGCCGCCTGCACAACCTTGTAGGTTGGTGTTGACCGTATCCCACAGGGTCCCCACTCCGATGCCATCCCACAAGTACCAGTAGCTTCGGGCAATGCCCAACGAACCCTGCAACAGATGGTAGCGAACGATAAACGCACTGCGCAGGTCCTGGTCGGTGAACAGATTTATGTCGGTTCTTCCCCAACTGCCTTCGGTGATGAATATTGGCTTGGTCTGCTGCCGGTGAGCGAGCATGACGGCTTTGAACTTTGAGATCAGTAAAACTTCATCTTCTGCGGTCGGATAAACGTGGGGCACACATCCGCCGATGCACTCAACATATCCGTGGAAGGCGATCACGTCGGCGGCTTGGGCGCCGCCTGCCGCCATGTAGCGATCCATCCAGGTCGGGCCAGGATGCATATCCACCGGAGCAGGCGTGACGATCAGAGCCGAAGGATCAATGCTGCCGACGATGGCCTTGGCGTCCTGCTCCATTCTTGCCAATTGAGCGAATGACCCCTGCCAACTGTGAGCGATGTCCGGTTCGTTCCAAATCTCGTAATAGCGAACAAATCCTCTGCTATGGGTAACGACGGCAGTGACCCAGTCTTTCCAGTGCTGGTTGGGGCCGCTGCCGTCGATCTTCAAATCATTCGGCGGATAGCACTGCCCAGGACCTCCCGCGGCGGTGACGCCGTTATGCCCGCAGGTAATGGTCACACCGCTGCCGCAAGTCGAGTCGGTCGAAGAACACTGTGCCCACACCGGTGTTCTGCCCAGCTCATACATTACGTCGGCGCCGCGCGACTGCGCCTGCGTTAAGCGACGGTCCAGCTTGGTCCAGTCGTAAATGCCCGGCGAGGTATTGATCTGTCCCCAGGTCGTTTGTGTGTCCCAGAGGCGCACTCCGCCAATCGGAACTGTGGGCCAGGGAGTTCTGAAATCATTGATGTGCATGCTGAAGAAGGTGGAAGGAATTGCGCCGCTGGAGTTTGCCATAACAGCCAGGGTTCCGTTGCCGGCGACGGAGTGAAAGCTAACCTGAATGGTAGCAGTTCCTTCCCCGGTAGCTGTAGCCAATCCGGTGTTGCTGATGGTCGCTACTTGCGCAGGCGATGTCGTCCAAGTTCCCTGGCTTGTAATGTCGCGAGTGCTCCCGTCACTGTAACTAGCAATGGCCGAGAATTGCTGCGTGCTCCCGGCCACAATGCTAGGATTCGGAGGATTGACCGAAATTGATTGCAGTGTGGCAGCGTCGATCGTCAAGCTGGCCGAGCTGGAAAAAGCGTCCAGGCTGGCCGCGATCCTGGCCGTGCCGACGGTGAGGGCATTCGCAAAGCCGTTCTGGTTGATGCTGGCCACTGCAGGTGCGGAACAACTCCAGCTTGCTACACGTGTCAAGTCGCGTGTGCTGCCGTCGCTGTAAGTGCCTGTTGCACTGAACTGTTGTGTCCCACCAACTGCAAGTACTGGAAGAACGGGAGTTACCGAAATTGATTGCAACGAGGCTGATCCAGAAGTCACGGTGAGGCTGGCTACAGAAGCCAGGAAATCAATCCTGGCTATCGCGAGAGTGGTTCCTGGAGAAGTTGCTCGAGCCACGCCGCTCGCGCTGATGCTGGCTACGGTCGGTGTCGAGGAACTCCACGCTGCCGATGCGGTGACATCTTTGACGCTGCCGTCCAAATACTTGCCGACTACTCGGAGTTGTTGGACATCGCCGGTCGCAAGTGAGATGCGGGCGGGGGCTATTGCGAGCGACGTCAACGGGTTGATTTGAACCTTCAGTTTGGACTCGCCTGAGATATGGCCTAAGCTGGCGCTAATTGTTGAGGCGCCCGCATCCAACCCAATTGCAATGCCTCTAGCATCGATATGAACAATGTGGGGAGCCGATGAGGTCCAATGGACGGATGCGGTCAGGTTCCGCTGACTTCCATCTTTGAAGTGGCCAATGGCGGTGAGCTGCCGATTACCACGAATAGCGAGAGAGGTAGCCTTCGGAGCGATGTCCAGCGACACCAGTGCACTTTCGGTATTCGTTTGTGTTCCCTGGTCCGATTTCTGCGGCGATAGTGCACAGCCGACCGCTGCCAAACACAGGCCCACACAAAGAACACAGGTGAGCAGTTTACGTGTGCGAACAATTAAGTTCGTAAAATTACAGAAGGAGTTGGGTGACATATCACACCCCTCGAAACGATTTGGGGAACCTTACCGTTTACGATTCCTCGACTAAACGCTACAGGGGGTGCTGGGACGCCGCTAGATTCCGTAAGGTCGTAGGAACGGTGGTGAAAGGACGGAGGTAACCAAGACTTAAGTGCTAAGTGGGAGGTGGGTGGTCGTAATAGTTACGCGCTCAGAAATGTGGACAGCCTGGCGGAAACAACGGATGGTATTCGGGCAGCTGGTTCGAATGATTTCTATTTCCTGCTTATACACTTCTCAGCGTTTAACCATCTTTTCACTTACCTGAGTATGTATCGGTTTTACTGTAACGAGCTCTCGGCCTGGTGCCTTCATACGAGATACGGATTTCGCCAGGTGCGGAGCGAAACTTGACGGTTCTCCTCTTGTCAAAAATGCGGAACAAATAATTCTTAGCGGTATGCTCAGTGAGCTTCAAAGCCTGGGCGATCTCCCGGTTGGTTAGTCCCCGAACCACGCAGGCCACTACATCATGCTCGCGTTTCGACAGCACGACCGTCCCGCTGGCATTAACCATGCGAACCGGTGCAAACTCGGCGAGCGCTTCGATTAGGAAATGTAATTCCGTGCTATTCGCCCAGATCTGACCCATGTGCACGCTTTGGATGCACTTCGCCAGGGACATTAAAGATTGAGTGCGGCAGAAAACTCCGC
Source organism: Acidobacteriota bacterium (assembly GCA_003225075.1). Classification (GTDB taxonomy): domain Bacteria; phylum Acidobacteriota; class Terriglobia; order Terriglobales; family Acidobacteriaceae; genus Gp1-AA124. Next base: position 13,686 of record QIAP01000140.1, read on the forward strand.
AGGCTCCCGAGCGAAAGGCCTCCACCACAAGATTTCGCTCCGAGGAATCGAGCAACATCACGACGCGCGTCTCCGGATACAGAACTCGCATGCGACGCCCCAGTTCAGCCCCCCCGTTCGGATTTCCATCCAGGTGAGCGCTGAGCACCGCTACATGAGGTAGTTCGCTGGCCATAATGGAAAGGACGCCGGAGGCCGAAACAGCGGATAAAAGTGCAAAATGCAGGTTCCGGGTGAGCGCCTCGGTCAGCAACTGGCTATTCATAGGACTTCTGTCCGCCGCCAAGACCCGTATGACCCCCGCCGTGCTAGGTACCAAGATAGCTTGTGCCATAGTGAGTGACCAAAAGAAACTTACCGAAGTCTTATACGCCTTGATTTTACGCTTTTTGAAACTCCCTTTCGAGGGACTGGGGTGGGGACCCACACTGGCATGCAAGAGTTCTAGCCCTCGCCAGAACTTCAGACAGCACGGACAGATTGAGACACTCTAGTCTCCATCCCCTGGACGGTAAATAGCACCTTTGTGCTATTAAGATACCTCGATTTGTTAATAGTTAATAGGCCAATTCTTTCGCCCGCTGCGTCGCCTTGACGACCGCTTTTATAAGGGTTACCCGAAGCTTGCCTTCTTCCAGCTCCATGATGCCGTCGACCGTGCAGCCGGCCGGGGTAGTGACGGCGTCCTTGAGCAATGCAGGGTGATCCCCTGTCTCGAGTACCACCTTTGCTGCGCCCATCGTCGTTTGTGCGGCCAAAAGAGTGGCCACATCCCGCGGAAGGCCCACCTTGACTCCTGCCTCCGCAAGTGACTCCAGGATGATATAAATGTAGGCAGGACCGCTGGCCGAAAGCCCGGTGACTGCATCCATGTGTTTTTCATCGACCACCACCGTTCTGCCCACCATGCCAAACAAGGCCGCGGCGCTGTCAAGGTGCCGCTGTTCTGCAAACTTGCCTTTGCACAATGCTGTCATTCCGTAACCCACCGCGCAAGGTGTGTTCGGCATGGCCCGAACCACTGGAATGCCTGATGAAAACGACTTCTCGATCAGGGCAGTCGGGACCGATGCGGCGACTGAAATCACCAACTGGTCGGGCGAAACGTGTGCGCTGATTTCTTGCATGACCTCCTGCACAACCTGCGGCTTCACGCAAACCAATATGATGCTTGCGTCGCCAATGGCCGAGACGTTATCGGTGCCGACACATACATTTAATTTTTCACTGAGTGCTCGCGCTCTCTCTGGGTGAGCGACGGTTGCACAGGCCAAGTCTGGCGACAGCATTGCCCGCTCGAGCAAAGCCTGGAGCAGGATGACGCCGATCTTACCTGCACCTAAAACAGCTATTCGCTTCCCTGATATGTCGAATCCCATAGAATCGGACTCCATTCATCTACTGTAAGAAAGAGTGATCGAGCCGTAGCCGCTGAGCAAAAGAGCCGCGCTCTTTCAATGAGCGCACCCGCTTTGCATCCATTTCCAGGCGGTGGTAACGATCTCCCGCAGCGAGCGAGTCGCCCGCCAGTGCAGCAAGCGCTGCGCACAACCCGGATCGGCGACTAGCGCCGGTGGATCGCCGGGCCTACGGTGGCTCATGCGCTGCGGGACCTCTTTACCCGTTACCTCTTCAACCACTGATGTCACTTCCTTTACCGAATAGCCTCGACCCGTGCCCAAATTCACCGCCAACGATTTTCCACCACCCATCAAATGTTCCAAAGCTTTCACGTGTGCCTCGGCTAGATCATTTACGTGAATGTAGTCCCGAATACAGGTGCCATCGGGTGTGGGGTAGTCGGAGCCGAAGATCTGCAATTCCGGCCCTGTCCCTGCCGCAGCGTGCAAAGCAAGCGGGATGAGGTGAGTTTCTGGATCGTGCGACTCCCCGATCTCGCCGCTCTCGTCAGCTCCTGCGGCATTGAAGTAGCGAAGGCTGGCGAACCGTAGTCCGTA
>QIAP01000140.1:15653-22291 GCA_003225075.1 Acidobacteriota bacterium
AGCAATAGGGACCTTGGATGGCACGCCATAAACGGCGCAAGTGGAAGAGAAGATCATGTTTCGTATTCCGGAATCGACCGCGGCGTTCAGCAGCGATAACCCACCTTCAACGTTATTACGGAAATACTTCCTAGGATTCTCCACTGACTCACCAACATAGGCATGAGCAGCAAAATGCATCACTGCTGCTGCGCGTTTCAGCGTCTCTGAAATTTTGTTCGCGTCGGCGATGTCTCCCGTCACCAACTCGAAGCCGTCCGCTAAAAGGGCGTGACCGGTGGACAAATTGTCATAGATGAGCACATCGTATCCGCGTCGTCTCAAAACCCGGGCAGCATGACTCCCAATGTATCCCGCGCCGCCGATCACCAGGATTGTCAACTGTGCTCCCTCCCGCGGGTTCGATCCCTGATTGTCCTCGTGACCTGATAGTTTAGCAAACACCGCCGGGCTGCTCTGACGCAGTTCGCAATCGTGCGCCTTCAGCCCCCGATCCAGGTATTTGCGTCATTAAGAAAAGCTCTATCGCCGTTTCCGTCCTCCTAGGCAGCACCAGTTTGGCCGGCGATCTCGCCTTGGTTACGTGCGGACAATGTACAAATTATTCTGCCGGCTGCACTAACGATACTTGTTGGGATTCTCTTCGTTGACGATACTGGCCGCAGTCTGAATTGCAGCGCAACCTCTCTGGCCGAAACTAAAGCGTAGTAGTTCGATCCGGGTGCAGGGTCCGAATTTTTCTTGCGAGGTGCGTGCATGAAATCGTGTTTCCCCCTTAAGGCACTGATCGGTGTTGTGGTATCCACGCTCTGTCTATACGCGCAATCACAAACTCCGCCGGCACTGCCGGTTTCAAGCCAATTCGCCAGCCTGACCAAGAATTGGTTCCAACCCTGGCCTGCCGTTCCTGTGGGCAGTCTGCGACTGTGGAATACAGGTACGAGTTGGGCTCAAATCAATCCCGCAAATGGTGTCTACAATTGGAGAGTCCTGGACAACTGGATTGCCGCCGCTCAGTCGCACCGTACCGATCTAGTCCTGACGATGGCGAAAACGCCTGCCTGGGCGTCCTCGAATCCCTACGACTCGAACTGCAGATACGGTCCTGCTGGGTGCGCTCCTCCCAATGACCTCAATCCCGATGGGACCGGTACTGACCAGCACTGGAAGAATTTCGTAACCGCCGTGGCCAAGCATGTTGCCGGCCGTATCAAGTTATGGGAGATGTGGAATGAACCGGGATGGACGATCCATTGGACGGGTACTCCGGCGCAAATGGTCCGGATGGTAAAAGATGCCCGCGCCATTATTCTCAGTATCGATCCCACCGCACGTATCATCAGTCCGGCAAATCAAGCGATGACGCCGTTTCATATGAAGTGGTGGACAAGCTTTGCTGACGCAGGTGGTTTGCAATACATCGACGTCGTCGCGTTTCATGGATATACGAATTATTATCCGTTGGCGTGCGGTGTGCACGCCATCCCGGAGTTACTCCCAACGCATACGCAGAACTTGCGCACTATGCTGGCCAGCCATGGGCAAGTCAAACCTCTCTGGGACACCGAGGGTAGCTGGGGCAGCACTAGCGCGACATGCCTGAACAATCAGGACATGCAAGCAGCTTTCGTCGCGCGCTCCTTCCTGCTGCACTGGTCAGAAAACGTGAAACGCTTCTACTGGTATCAATACCAGGGTGACACCGGGGGCCTCGCGAACAGTTCTGGCGGTTTGCTTAAATCGGGCGTGGCCTACAAACAAATCCAACTATGGATGACGGGCGCTACGATGACCACGTTGTGCTCAGCCGTTGGAACAGTCTGGACTTGCAACTTCAGTCGGCCAGGGGGCCACATCGCTCGAGCCGTCTGGGATAGCTCACAGACTTGCGCCAACGGGACCTGCACCACCATTGGGTACAAAATCGGCACGCAATGGAAAAATTATCGCACTCTGGATGGCGGCACCGTCGCCATCACGGGCACCATGGTTCCGATTGGTGCAAAACCAATCCTGCTTGAAAACTGAATATTAATAACTTCGTCCGTGAATTTGAAGTCGACGACCAAGTGATGTACGTGGAAAGCGCATAACATTCGCCTTTCTCACAATAGCTATTAATTTTCTAATGACAGGTCGAGATTTTGAAGTTGCCGATTCTTGTTTTCCAATTGATGGACGTTTCTGTCTGATTTGACGCGAGGTACTGGTTCACATACCAGAAGGTGCAGTTATCAATCGGGTCAACAGTCATGCTCGTGTAGTCACCCCAATGCCAGGAATTCTCCTCATCTCCGGATCCGTTCTGGATCAGGATTTCTGTCGGTGTAGTGCTGCCTAAAGCCCACCACGCTGCTTTGATGCCCGGATGAGTTGTGGCACTGGACACGCTATAGCCGACGGCAACATTACCAACTCGATCTTGTGCAATACCAGGCAGGAAGCGAAACAGACTATTATCCGGGTCAATCCGGCCAGTGCGGGCTACATGAGGAATTCCGCTGCCGCGGAGCTCGAACCAGCGGATTCCCGTTTGCTTAGGCATGATCCGATCTCCGACCGAGTCTATGCGATAGTGGGCGCCGGTCGCGGGATTAATGGCAGGCTCCGGAACACAGAGAGCATTCAGCACATTGGTCAGGTTGTAGCAGCCCGGGGTGTAGGGTGCTACAGAAAGTGACGATCTGCTGAATCTCGAGTTGCTCGGAGTTCCCCAATCTACATGGAAGTCCCAGAGGTTGAGCGAACTTGACGTGGTAGTGAACCCGTCAACAAGAGGGTTCTGAATACTCACCATGAACTCGTCTCTTCCCGCCGGGGGAGCGGTAGTACCTTCCAGGTCGGCCGGGATCAAACTGTGAGAAAGATACACGCTACCTGTGCTCGGAATCGGGTTTGGATCGCTGAAGCACTGTGGCGCCCTGGGATTAAGACCTTTGATTATGTTTAACCGATCTAGAGCACATGCTACAACGCCGATTTCCTTAAACTTGTGGTCCGGGTCCAAGAGATTGAAAGTTACATAGTAGGCGTCCGCCCAGGTACCCAGTCTGGGCCAGTCGGGAAAATAAACATGGCCAAAGGCATTAGTTCCGAGAATTGGATTCAGCAGGAATTGATAAGTCGACCACGCAAACGTATTGGAAGTCAGATTGCCGGTATTCGAAACCGCAAGACAATAGTAGTAATTCCCGTTGCTTGAGGACCGTACCGCGATTACCCAGCGGTCGGCCACGCGATCAAAGGTAATGATTCCATCTCCCGCAACGTTGTAACAATTGGGCATATTATGCTGATGCCAAGGCTGCGTGCCATTCTGAGGAGTAGCCCAAACAGGAGCAAACGTACTCTTGTCGTAGGCTTGGTAGTAGGTGTTTACCCACTCCATAAAGTGCAACGTTCCCACCGCACCATTGGGATCCACGTCCAGGCGGCGGGTGGTGAGTTGTGAGGCGTCAATTCCCTCGAATGAGGTGACTGTCTGGGATTGCATCAATGACGACGAGAGCAGAAGGAACACCACACTCAGTGGTTTTAAGTGCATTGTTTCCGGTTACCTCGCCGAGGGGGCAGCCCGCAGTGAATGATAATCTATCACGAGATTGGATGGAGTGATAGAGACGAAAGTCTCACGCGCCAGAGCGGATGCCGGAAAACGCATCGGGCAGGAAATTGCACCGTGCCCGCAGGGCGGCGCACAAGTACACTTTTTTCACGGACACGTGCGCTGACTCAGAGTCAACGCGGGCAGTGGGTTTTGATCGAAGTTGAAGCTATCGACCATGGGGTTCGCCTTCGAGTCGCGCTCGGTCAAGGGCTTGAGTTTAAAGCGAGTTTCCACCAAAGCCAAGAAAGAAGAGAACTCGTATTGTGTGTGGCTGATAAACCCCGATTTTGCATAGGGGGAAATAATCAAGAGGGGCACGCGGGGCCCGAGGCCATATTGATCCAAGGTAGGCGGAGCCACATGATCGTAGAATCCTCCGAAATCATCCCAAGTGAGGAAAATTGCTGTAGAGTTCCACAACGGGCCATTCATAACCGCGTTGAGCTGCTGAACGGTCCAGTTCTCTCCCAGGCAGGTGCTGTCTGGTGGATGTTCGCTGGTCGGACCCGAGACCAGCCAACTTACAGCGGGCAGATTTCCGCTTTGCGCATCCTGCACAAACAGCGTATCGGAAACCACTTTGCTCTGCCACAGGGGACCCAGACGGATGTGACGAATGGCATCCAAGGTGGACCATACATAACCGGGCTGGCCTTGGGGCGGGGCGTAGTATTTCCAGCTGACCCCAGCGCTTTCCAGGCTGTCGGCCAGGGTCTGGAAGTCGACACAAGGATATTGCAAAGACAGGTGGCCCTGGCTGTCCAAGACTCGAACCGTAGTAGTGCTGTCGGAGTCGCAACCCCACGCCTTATCAACCGTACCGTCAGGCCTATGAGGATTACTGATCACACCACCGGACGTCGCGGCAACCGTGTAAAGGTGGTTGGGGAAACTAGGGCCGGTTAGAGACGAGAACATGCGATCAGCCAGCACAAATTTTTTGGCATAAGTGAAGTAATTGGGGATATCGGTTTCCGTCATCTGCGTGTAGGGCAGCAGGTATCCATTAACGTTGCCATTCTTGACCAGGTCGAACTGATTCATCTTGCCGCCGTTGATGGCTGTTACAGCATCAGTGAAACCGTGCCCCAAGTCGTAAGGGGTTTTGTCAGGCGCGCGTCCCAGCGGGATAACCTGCCCCGTCGAGTTCACACCGGTGGTTGCCCCGTCGGCGCCGGGAAAAGTTCCAAAATAAGTATCGAAGGTTCGATTCTCTTTGATAATGAAGACGATGTGGTCAATCTTGTTCAACCCGGTAACTGGCGGCGGAGGAGGTGGAGGCGGGTTCCCGTTGGCACCACCACCACATCCTTGGCAGCACACGAGCACAGCCCAAATAAGGAGAATGATCACTGGCCAGCCGCTGATGGGCCTCGAAATTGCCGTGAGCATTATCATGTTCAAATCGGCTCCATTGCGACAGCCAGGAGCGGTGGACAGTTCAGCTACGACTTCCTTGCCACACGTCTAGGAACCCGACATACAGGCAATAGTTGCTTTAAGAACTCTTACTGCAAGCCCTAAAACTCCTAACTCCTAATCGCCCGTTCTATGCAACAAAACAATAGCATCGCAACTGACGATAAACGGTAAAATGTCTAGGAACTGCAACCGTTTAATTGAGGGAATGTCGTGATGAGAATTAGCTGCCAGCATAACTCCGACGCTGTCCGTCCGGATCGTGATCTTTGCGCCCGCAGACGACCTGAAACTGCACGCGTCTCAGCAACGGCATAGAACACGCCCGACTTGGCGTCATGGGTTTTTATAAAAAAGCCAGGAGACCGACCAATCAGTGAGGATCAACAGGACAACGTCGCGGGTTTTTGGTATATGATTTAGATACAGACTGCACTTGCTGCTGCTTCAGGTGAATTTGGGAACAGGTTCGACGTGGCCGCTGCGAGTATGAGCCCATTTATTGCGGTAATCACCCGCCCTTCGTTGCTACTGAACAGATGCGATCAAGACTGACCTCTTAACAAATTCCGTGTGACTTTGTCCCACTTTGTCCCACGTTGGCCGTAGTAAACATCAGGTGAATGAGATTTTTGTTGGGTGAACCATGAAGAAGTGCCTGTCGTTGCTTTGCTGTATTCTTCTCGGGCCGAGTGCCAGTGCGCAGAAGATTTTGGAGACCTTAGGATCTGGTGGCCGGCCGGTGCCAAGCATCGGGGCGTCGGCCACCAGCAGCTCACAAGGAATTAATCAGATAAAGCACATTGTCTTCATTATTAAGGAGAATCGCTCGTTTGATCATTACTTTGGCACTTTCCCGGCGGCGGATGGCGCCACCACGGGAACGATCTCGACCGGTCAAGCGATTTCCCTCGGCCGTGCCGCTGACCAACTTCCGCGCGATCTTCCCCATGGCTGGGTTGACATGGTTACGTCCATGGATGGGGGAAAGATGGACGCTTTTGATCTGGCGCCTAACGTCGCACTCAAACAGGGCTGGTTCGCTAATGCCGGCGATTTACTGGCCTATACGCAATTGACCGAATCCGATATTCCGAACTACTTCACCTATGCGCGTAATTTCGTGCTCGGCGACCACATGTTCTCTTCTCTTCACGGTGCCAGTTTCTCCAACCATTTGTATACCGTGGCAGCACAATCTGCAGAGACATTTATGCTCCCGGCCGCTCCCGGCAACACCACTCTTAGCTCCTGGGGTTGTGACACCGTCTCGACGGCTCATGAAAAGACTATCGATCCGAATGGGGTGGTTTCACGTATCTTTCCCTGCGTTGATGTGCCTACGTTGGCAGATAGCCTACAGAATGCCGGTGTTGGCTGGAAGTACTACGCACCTCCGCAGAACGCGCCAGGTTACATCTGGTCGGCGTTGGACGCGATCAACCACATTCGCAACTCCTCTCTTTGGTCTACCAATGTGGTGCCGGAGTCGCAGTTTGTCACCGATGCTCTCAATGGTAACTTGCCGGCTGTGAGCTGGTTGGTAACCGGGCTGTACAGCGAGCATCCGGTGCAAGGCTCCTGCTCCGGAGAGAACTGGACAGTACAGCAA
>QIAP01000079.1 GCA_003225075.1 Acidobacteriota bacterium
GTTGCCGACAAGTTCACCGACACCGGCGCGTGCAGCCCGTCGGTGTTTTCCAGACGAATGTCCCCATGCAGCACCCAGAAGTCCGCCCCCGAGGTTGACTTGTGAAATGGCCACTCCAGGCGAAAACTTAGCGGCAACCCTCTGAGAGTCACATAAATATTTCGCGGAGAACTATTTCCATTACTCTGATCGCTCATACCGTGTTCCGTAGCTGCAAATAAAAAAGCATTCTGCTATCGCCCCTAAGGCGCGACCTTCCCGTCCTCCGTGCCGTACTCGTGTGTCTTGCCACACTTCGGACACGTAATGTGGGAGTTGTTCTCCGCCATTTGTTCCAAAAAGGCAGCAAACTCCTCGCTGCAGCTCTTGCACTCCAGTTTGACTTGTTGGTCATCCATACCGTGCCTACCTTTGATCTTGATGTCCCACTTCGCAGCTCATCCCGACGGCTTCTTGCCGCCGATGCGAGCATTATCGCACTCTGCTCTGCATTGATTCCCACTATTACTCTTCGGATTCTTGACTTCTCCGGCACCCGCCGGCTTACCGCTTCAAACTCTGCCGCAGCAGCCACGGCACAAACTCCGGCTCGGCATACGCCCTAACCCACGAGTTGTGTCCCACACCTAGATACTCGCTATACCGCACGTTGGCGTTTACCGCCCGCAACGCCGCGACCATCTTGCGCGACTCTGCCACCGGCACCGTATCGTCATCTCCGCCATGGAACACCCATACCGGAGTCTTCCCCACTCGCCGCGCCGTCTCCGCGTACGGATCTGCAACTTTGGGATCATCCACCAAACTCACATGCAGCGCCGGGAAATCTTCCGGCCCATGAATGCCGCCACAGATCGGCGCCAACGCCGCCCAGCGTTCGGGATACTTCGCCGCCAGGTCCCACGTCGCATATCCCCCCATCGAAAGGCCGCTCAAGTACACGCGATCCCGGTCACCGTGAAACTCCTTGATCGTCTGCTCGAGCGCTGCCAATACCTGTGCTTCCATGTCCGCGTCAATCCACAGTTTCTCTTTCCGCAACTGCGGCATTACCACCAGCATTTCATACTCTGCGGCGCGGTTCCGGATCGCGTGCCCAATCCCCACGTCAGTTTGCAGCAGGCCATCCTCCCCACGTTCGCCCTTGCCGTGAAGAAACAAGAGCACCGGCCAGTGCTTCCCCTTTTCCCAATCCGCGGGGACGTACATCTGGTAGCGGTACACGACTCCGCCGCTTTTCACCGTGCGGTTCAGGAATCCGGTTTCCGTCTTCCGTGCCCACAGCGGCACGACGGCGAAAAGTATGCAAAGCATGATCAGCAGCCCATGGCGTGTCATTGGCTCACCCATAACGTTGTGATTTTATAAGCACAAGTCTCAGGCCTGTCAAAATTCGACACCAAACGGGAGCGACCGCAGCGCGCCTCGCAAAAATTAAGTTGAGTATTGTGCGCCATCCCAGTGTTCTTGTATCTAGAGACCTTAGGAATGCCGTGCAGAATAGATGGAGTGACACAAAAATGAGACTAGTTGCCATCGTTGCAGCGTATGTGATTCTCATGGCCTGTCCGGTTTCCGCACTTACTAAACAGTACCGGACTTATGTGGCTCCAGGTCCCACTGAGACTATGCAGGGTCCTTGTGAATATGAACTAACTCTGCGCGATGCCAGCAAGCCTGTGACGGCCGTCTTCATTATCGTGGAGCGTGGGTGGCAAGTTGGAAATCTGTATTTCGACCCGGAAGTCACGGCTTTTGCAGAGCGCCACGACGTGGCATTGGTATTGGCGCGGCACTGCCGTTCCAAGACTGAAAACGATATGGACATCATCCCGGAGCACGGAATTGGGCGTGCTCTACTAGCAGCCCTCAATCAATTTGCCAGGCAATCACAGCACCCTGAACTGGCCGGAAGTAAGCTCATACTATTCAGCTTTTCCGGAGGCGGCTCTTTCGTAGCACGGATGCTAGCTTATGCTCCTGAACGCATCTTCGCTGCAATTGAATATGCGCCCGGTCACTACGAACCAATTGGCATTAATACTGTGGAGTTACCGGACAAGGCGCTTTCAGTTCCTCAATTCGTCATCGCCAACGGTGCGGACGACAGATGTGGCACCCAGCGTCCATACGCATACTTTGAGAAGTATCACAATCGCGCACCACTAACCTTCATGGTGCAGAACAGAATGCCGCATTGTTGCGTAATGAATGTGATGCCTATGGTACTTCTCTGGCTGGACGATCTGTTCAACGAGAGGCGGCCTGCCGCTGACCAGCCACTCGCAGCAATTGAGAAGAAACATTCATGGGAAGGATTCATCAAGACAGAGGACAGCGGTGTTAAGGCTTGGAAAGAGCCCGTTTGGAGTGTCAGCGATGCGTGGATAGAGCCCTTCGGCAGTGCACCTCCCGCAGGTTCACAGAATGCAGGATGGTTGCCTTCAAAGCGGTTTGCGCAAGCTTGGCTTGCGTTCGAGAAGGCGCGGGAACACCCTATAACTCAGCTGGAATAGCTTCCAAGATAGGCAGGACTATGTCAGGGCTTGCAACTCGTTTTCCAGTCTCCGCCGTTCTTCTGCATCCAGTTCGTCAAAACTAAAAGGCTGCAGGCAGCCCTGGGTCGCCCACATGGGAAAGAGCATCTTGGACGCCACCCGCATCGAGCTCGATCCGATATGAAAGACCAGCTTCACGCGAATGCCTTCGTCCAGCGGCTTCGCCGGATTCAGCACCCCGCCGCTCACCGACAACTGATGCAGCTTGGCTCGAATCTGCCGGCCGTTCTCCAGCACGACTACCGCCACGAACGACCCGGCCAGCTTCTTCCGTGCGGCGCGATTTACTGTTTCCAGACGGGATTTGGGCATGTTGATCCTTCGACTATCCCACGCTCGCTTTGTCCGTGGGAGATTACGAAAGAACGCTGCTCAAGTGGGATGTGCCCGCTACCGCCTTACATTCTCAACACTAGGCTTCCCCGCGACAACCTCAGATTCGCCATTTGTTCGCCAAGTTTCTTCGTTTAACCCTTGCGCGGCGAGACCTCAGTTAAAGCCATCGCTATATAAGGTTATTATGTCAGTTATCGTACAGAATTCTCTGTATTGCCCATCTCCCGGGGCGCAAAGGATAATGAGTTGATTTTGCGGAGTTAGTCCAGGAAGTCATGTAAATACAGTGCCTCCCCCGCCACGCCAACGCCTGATGCCTATCATCCTCTGCGTAGAGGACAACGAGAAATATCTGCGTCTACGCAAAGCTGTCTTGGAGAAAGAAGGATACGCGGTTCTGAGCGCGACCGACTCTCAGCAAGCCATTGAAATGCTTCTAGAAGCCCCGGTCTCGCTAGTCCTTTCTGATCACATGCTGCGCGGAACCACCGGCGTCGAACTGGCTCAACAAATGAAAGCCTTGAAGCCCGACGTCCCGATTGTCCTATACTCCGGTACTGTCCCAAAAACCCTGGGTGCCGTGGATTGTTACATCAACAAGAGCGAGCCCATCTCAACCTTCACCTACATCATCCGCGACCTGGTGAACCGCCGCTGGCGATAGCGGTCCATTCCTCTGATTCAAGCGACATCATGCGCGTGGAGAGTTCCCCCTTCAGCAATGGTGCGGCTGCATCTCGTCCCCTTATCGAGAAGGCCTCAGAACAACGTTGTTGCGCTCATCGCTGGCGATGATCCGATAAAACTTCTTAAGCTCTTCGGCCTTGCTTGCCGGGACGCTCAGTTCTTTCACTTCAAATGTGCGCGTGTAGCCAATCACATTCCCTTTTACTTCCGTCTTGGAGTGATAACTTGCGAAGCTGTATTCCGCGTCGACCGGCGGCGGCAAGTCATCCACCTCGTAGCCGGCGGGCACTGTGATTTCAAACGTATCCGTGTCCCGCGCCGGTCCATCGAACTCGATGGAAAAATATCGCGGTTCTTTCGTCTCCAGCAGTCCCCTCGATTTGGTTCCAATCACCCTCGGCCGCACCAGAAGCAAATTGCCGGCGCTCTTTGCGTAATTCTCGGATTCAAATGAATAATTAAAACCGAACGGCTGGTCCGTGTGCTGCAGGTTGACCACGCTCGCCTTTGTAATACGGAAAGTGGATAGCGAATCGGCTAACAGTCTCTCAATGGGCTTGATGCGATCGCTGTCTTTTGCCACCGCCCGCAATTGCCATCGTTCCGACCGGGCCCGATCTCCCATCCTTACTTCGTTGACCTCGCCCTGCAATTTGCCCGTGTTCTCCAAGGTGAGCTTGGCTGTGCGCTGGATGCTGTTCATGGTTGACGGCTGCTTCGGCAGTTCAACCAATTCGCCGCCATCAGGCATTACCAATAAGCCGTAATTGGACTGCAGATAGCCTCCAATCTGCCCAAGTGGCGTGAATTCATTGGTCGGGTCGAAGAATAAAAGTCTTCCGTAGTGAGCAGACTGGATGGTTGCGATCAACGAGGGATCTGCCATGCCCTCCGGCAGCTTAATCGCAAGAATCATATGGTCAAACGCCCCAACGTGCGGCGGCACTTCCGGTCCCACCGATCCACGCTCGTGATTGATGACAACATAGTAAGAGTCCACGCCAATCTCGCGTAGCATAGAGCTCATCAGAGTAGCTTTATCTTTGCAGTCTCCATAATGGTGCAGGAATACATCCGAAGCCGGATGTGGTTGCCAGCCCCCGATCCCGAGCTCGATGGCTACGTAGCGGATGTCCTGTTGAACGAACTGCGCGACTGCTCTTATTTTGTCGAGTTGTGTCGGCGCCGAGGAGGTCAGCGTCGTTACTCGCTGCTTCATACCTGCGGAGGCGTCAAGTCGACCGTTGGTAAGGTTGCGGTACCAATTTCCCATCTGTTGCCAGTTTGCGAATCCATTTAAAGCGGCCCCGCCCTGGGGAAAGAACGACACGATCATCTGTCCTGCTACTCCCGCCATCGGCGGCATTGCGTCCTCTTTGCGGATCGCTTTCAGATCACTGACCACCCAATGCCACTCGCGACTTCCCGCTTGCGAGGGTTTCACCTCTGGGTAGTTGAGCCACATGGCCTTGTATTCCCAGTTGGGAGGAAGCTGCAAGGAATAATGACTTTCGCGTCCAGGGTTCTCCTCCTGGAAGTCCCAGATGTCCTGCAAAACCATCGGCTGCTCTTCTACTTCGTACTCATAGCCGATGATGTTCCCGGGATCAGATGATGGTATGCGGAGGACCTTGTCCTTCACATCGGTGATCAGCTCGCTGCCCTCGATTTTCGGCAGAGAGACTTCCATCGCATCCTTATCCTTCACCTCATAATCTTTGCCCTGGGCGGGAATGCACCAGCCATGCAGGCTCGTAATCTTTCTGTGGGAATTAAAATAAACAAAGACCGTTCCGCGCTCGCGTCCGCCAGGCCGTAAAATCTTGTACGCTACCCGGATCACTTTCTTAATTTTGTCGGCGGATTGAAGCATCACGTTCTCTTCCGAATACAGCAGTACGGCATCGGTCTTCTCATCGTGCGCTGGCAACGTGACGTTAACCAGAGCGTGCATCCATTGAGGCGCGTCCCCGCCCGCTGACGCTTTCGGCGCATGCGCCAACATGCAGCCGAGCCCAAAAAGAATCAGAGCAATATTGCGATTAATTGCTCGCGGTTGCCGCGGCCGGTTGCAGAACAATCTGTTCCTCATCGCCCGTCCTCACTACTTGAAAGAAGTTTCGCAGCGCGTTGTAGTACTTCGTATCCAGGAGAAGAATATCGACCGTTAACTTACGGGTCAGATGCAGGGTGCCTTTCCCGCTTTCCACTTTTAAACTGTATGTGATGACACGCCCATTCTGGTCTTGTGCCGCGGGAAGGCTGGTCGCTTGCCAACCGGGAGGGAGTTCGACATTCACTTCGTCCACTTTCTCGAACGGAAAGTCAAAATAGACAGGGTGCACTCGATTAGTATGATCAAACAGGTGCTTCTCCGTCGCACTAAAGAGTCCGACAGGCACTAGCGCCCGGCGCCCCGCCCCTGACGCCCAGCCTGGCACTTTGACGCTGAACTCCGCCACCAACGGTGTTGCCGAATTACTCCAATCAGGTTTATTCGCCAGCTCGACTTCACTCGCCGCTGGGATGTACTCCTTCACCTGGTCTTCGAGGAATTTCTTACGCTCCGCCTCATCTTCGTTTCGCTCCTCCATCCGCCTCAGGATTGCTTCCAGTCCGGTGAAGGTGATGGTAAGTTTTCCTTCGATATCACCGCCTTCGGAAAGCTTTATGTTCGCCCTTCGTTCGATCCGGGAAGCCGAGCTCTCCGGAAGTACGGTTCGCACCCAGGTTCCCCCATCTTTATCAAGCCGCAATCCCTGCACTCCGGTTTCCGGCCAGGTTAGCAATCCGAATGGCGTGAAGGCTGCCCCGGGATCACAATAGATCTCCTTGCCGTTCACCTTGACCAGCACTACGTTCGCGTCCAGTCGTGTGCGATCCATCATTTTGGACATGAAAAAATAATTGCGCCGGTCTGAGGCCCAAACCCCGTAAGCTTCGAATCCCGCGGCCCGGACAAGAGCCAGATAGAGCCAGGTAAGCTGCACCCCATTTCCGTAGCCCCTTTTCCAGACATCCTCAACGTTGTTGGCGTCTTTTTCTTTCTCGCGCTTCTTTTCCTGCTCCGTCTTCTGCACTTCATAGGAGGTGTTGCGCAATTGCTGCACGCGTGCGTAGATTTTTTGAAGTTTCGTTTCCGGCGGATCGTCTGCCGAAACAATCTGTGCGACAGCCTGCTCCATTGCCGTACGCTTGCCCACGAAACCTTCCAGTTGGTCGTTTAATTTCTTCCCCGTTTTCTTCCAGAATTTGTCCGGGTCGTTTTCGAAGAGTTCGTCGCTGTAGATAAAGTCCACGCGCGACTTCAACTCGTTTTCCGGAGGCATAAAGTCTTCCGTCTGGAAGGCCGGAATATTTTTAGCCTCCAGACGAACCACATGATCGCCACCCTGTTTTGGTTCGACTGTGCCGGGCGGCAAACCCTGCCATGTCCACCGCACACCTACGTTGGAGTAGTTGCTGCGGTAGGGCTTCAGTGAAAATTTGGCGGCCTTCGTAAACAGCTCGTCGCTTAGAATCCAGTGTGAATCGTAAATGTAATGCTCACTCAGATCGTAAGTGTAGGAGTACTCGATAATGCTGCCCACCTGCACGTCGGGTAGCGTGAAGGTCTTGGCCAGATATTTCAGCCCTTTGGCCTTGGCGATGGATTTTTCGAAAACCTTCCCGTCGAAATTGGCGATTGAGCCGTCAGCCCTGATGGTGCGCGCCTTAATACCGACAACGTTCCCGTTACCTTTGAAGAATGGGATTTCTATGTCCGCATACTTCCGCCCCTCCTCCGCCAGGATCTTGATCCTTAAATAATTGTCCTCATGGGATGTGAGCCCATTGTCGTCCCGATCTACCTGGCGGTAGAGAATGATCGCAGGAGCGCCCGGCGCCTGTGGCTCGCTCGCCATCTTCAGTTCTTCGGGCGAGATTGGCTGGAAACCTTCGCCGGCGCTGACCGTACCCGGGCGACATGCGGCAAAGGCCAGAAGAGTTACTAGTGCAAACCAGGAAGCACCAAAGCGAGGACGCAGAGACACGGCAGCTCACCTCAACAATCTGTATGCGACCGACCGAGGGGCCCCTTGACCTTATTACGGCAGGCGACAATACAGCGGAGCAGCCGGTAGGTCAAGAGAACTTCAGCCTCCGGGTATAACGCCAGATACCCGCTCTTCAGCCTCGCAACCGTTTTGGCGACCCGTCTTCTCCAATTACAATCGAGAACCCGTGGACCCTGCCCGCATCGCCGAACTGTTACGCCCCTTCCTAAGTCCCAGTCCTACTTTGGCGGGCGCCCAGGTCGAATCGCCCGCGTCCTTTGGGCAATCAGCCTTTCCTTCCACTGCGCAGTTGCGGGATATATCGACGTACATCGATATGCTGCTCCGCTGGAACTCCCGCATAAACCTGACCGCAGTCCGCTCACCGGAGGAGATCGTCAGCCGGCACTTTGGCGAATCCTTCTTCGCAGCCCGGCATCTCTTCCCGCCTTCTCGCCCGATCATTCCCCATACTCATGCGGATCAGGAACTCGTCCCTTCGTCGCAAGAACAGCGCCAGACGCCGGGTACAGCCATAACGCCTTCCTCCGCGAAGTTATCCGCGGCATTACATTGACGGACGTCAATGTATTCTGCGGTCGCGCCGAAGACTTCGTCGCCGCCAATAGTCCCAACCCCTCGACCGACAACGTCGTGACCCTCCGAGCAGTCGAACGCTTCCAGTCGGTGCTACCCACTGCCGCCCACCTGGTAAATCCCGGAGGTCGACTCGCCCTCTTGATCGGCCACGCCCAGGTCTCGCAAGCCATAAAACTGATCCCACATTTTGACTGGCAGCCCCCCATCGCCATTCCCGGATCCAAAGAACGCGTCCTGGTAGTTGGCCGCAATAGATCTCTCCCGCAAAGCTCTGTTACCGGACCAAGGTAGTTAACCGCTAAACGGGCGACGAATACAAAGTGGGATAATCATCTCTCCCAGCATGCACTTGTGGAATAAGTCGAGGGTTCGAGCTGGAATTGCCACGTCGGCGCGGAACCATCCTAGGTGCCGTGGGAACCAGAAGTGGCAGCATCAGGATGATAAGAAGTGGGACGAAAGCTTGCTCTGCAACCCCATATTCGCCATTAGCACGACGACAGTGCGCGGCGTGACGACCGAAAAGTGGGAATGTATTGCTAGAGCGAACCAACATGGTAAACATTCCACGCGGTTAAGAAGTGTGCCTACCACATTTGCCGGTGAAGGATTGCAATCGTGGTAATGTTCCACGTGGAACATTGTGCTGAAAAGTCGCCAATCTCTTCGCTCAAGTGATCACCAAGCCTTGGGATGATGCTGCACGCCCAGGGTGTTAAGGTCGATACGATTAAATGTTCCACGTGGAACCCTCTGCGAGAACTGTCTCTCCAATGTTCCACGTGGAACATTCGTACAAGTCATCCCAATGTTCCACAAGGAACATTCGCTCAAATGATCGCCAAGTCTGAGATGCTGCACTGCCGAGGGACGTCATGTTCCTTAATATACGATCCAATGTTCCACGTGGAACACTCTCCCCTCCGGTTCACGAGACCCCCAACCGGTTGGGCGTTGACGCCCGTCAAATGGTCCATCGACGAACCGCTCTAAGAAGTTGTCAGGGAGTCATGGGGGCAATGTTCCACGTGGAACGTTGTCTATATGTAGAACTCTGCTTCGTTTTGCACACTTCTTTTTGTTTTGCACACAATTTCTGATTGCAGTCGCGTGACGATTCGCATTATGCTGCGACCATCTCTCGATTCTCCAAAAACTAAATGGGACGCGTTATCGCGGTAGCCAACCAGAAGGGCGGCGTAGGTAAGACTACGACTGCCATCAATCTGGCCTCGTCATTCGCCGCAGCAGAGGTGAATACTCTGCTCATTGACTGCGATCCGCAGTCGAACGCCACCAGCGGCCTCGGCTTGGTCAAAGACCCTGAACGAATCAGCACCTATCATCTGCTCATGGGCGAAGGCTCGGCTGAGGAAGCTCTGTTGCCGACGCAGCTTGAGCAGCTCTGGATTATTCCTGGGCACAAGAATCTTATTGGTGCCAACCTCGAGCTGGTGGATGCGGACCGCCGCGAGTTCCGCTTGCGGGATGCGCTGGCACCGATTTACCAGCGCTTCGAGTTCATCGTGCTGGACTGTCCTCCGGCGCTCGATCTGCTTACCTTGAATGCACTGGTGGCCGCAGACACCGTGCTGATCCCGATGCAGGCGGAATACTTTGCGCTGGAAGGAATCTCGGAGCTGCTGGACAGCGTGGAAAGAATTCGCGCGAGCTTCAACACTGAGCTGGCGATCGAGGGCGTGGTGCTCACTATGTTTGATGAGCGCACCAACCTGGCGCAACAGGTGACCGCGGAGCTTAAGAAATTTTTTGGGGAGAAGTTGTGTGTGACGACCATCCCGCGGAACATTCGCCTGGCTGAAGCGCCCAGCCATGGCAAGGCGGCGCTGGTGTATGACCCGAAGTCGAAGGGAGCCGAGAGTTACATCCGGCTAGCGAAGGAGATCATTGGCCACTACGTCGCTGCGCGGGAGGCGGCAGCCGCCGCGGGCGCAGGCGAGGGGGCGACGTCGATGCCGGTGGAATCGGTCGAGCCGGCGGCAGGGACGGGAGAGACGGCAGCAGAGGAGCATCCCGCGGAGGAGATGGATAAGAGTGCGTGATATATCGCGATGGACCTATATTTATGGTTATCAATGTATAGATTGATGTGTGTCGATGTTGCCTCGGGGAAGGAGCTTTTAAGCTGGCGAGGAAAGCTGGCCGAGCATGGCTCGGCATGGACGGGCAAGAGTGCCACGTCCCCACACGTGCACACATCGTTTGCCACATGAATATTGTTGGTGAAATGGACATCGTTGCCCAGTGAACATTGTTGGCCACATGAACAGCGTCTCGCTCATACGCATCGGTAGATGACAGTTAGGGAGAAAAAATCTTGGATAAAACAGCGACAGTAGAAAAGACGGCGGCGGAAAATTCTGGGAAAGAAAATGCCGGTGCAGGAAAAGAAGCTCCGGCGGCGCCGGACAAGAGACGGGCGTTGGGACGCGGGCTGGCGTCGTTGCTGCCGGGAGTGTCTCGCATGGTGTCGGACAATACTGCGGGAGCGAATCACGCGGCTGCGACTGGCGCAGCAGCCAGCGCTGCCGGTGTAGGCAGTGTCGCAGCTGAGCGGATCGCGGTTTTGACCGGGGCGACGGCGCAGTTCTCCACCACCCTGGCTGAAATTCATGCGATGGCCAAGCCTCCGGACGGAACGTCGGTGCTGCAACTGGCGCTCGATCACATTGATCACAATCCATACCAGACGCGCAGCAGGTTTCCTGAGGAGGAGTTGGAGGAACTGGCAGAGTCGATCAAAGCGCATGGTGTGATTCAGCCGATTGTGGTTCGTCCGGGCCCGGAAGGGCGGTATGTGCTGATCACGGGCGAACGGCGCATGCGGGCGTCGAAACTGGCGGGCAAGGAAAAGATTCCGGCGATCGTTCGGCATGTCTCCGACCAGCAGGCGGCGGAGATGACCGTCATCGAGAATTTGCAGCGGCAGGACCTGAATTGCATGGAGCAGGCCTCCGCCTTTGCCAAGCTGAGCCAGGATTTCAAAATGACGCAGGAGCAAATTGGGGAGCGAGTGGGCCTGTCGCGCGAGTCAGTGTCGAATTACATGCGGCTGCTGAGGCTGCCGCCGAACGTCAAACAGTACCTGAGCGTGGGCCAGTTGGGATTTAGCGAAGCGCGAGTCTTATTGCAATTTCAGGATGCGGAGTTGATTGCCAAGCTGGCCGATGAAGCGGTGCGCAAGCATATGTCGGTGGAGCAAATCGAAGATTTGTGCATCCACGCGTATCTCCCGAAAAAAAAGCAGGCCCAGCAGGGAGGCGGCGCACGTTGGGTCGATCCGAATGTCCGGTCGGTGCAAAGAGAGCTGGAGGCGATTCTGGGCATGCGTGTGCGCATCCGCGACCGCAAGGGCAAAGGCAAGATCGTGCTGGAGTACGCGACGCTCGAGGATTTTGATCGGGTGATTGAGATGCTGAAGGGGAAGAAGAAATAGGTCACTCGTGGTCAGTTGTTGGGTGCGAGAAGCCGTTACTAATCCGGCTGGACGAGGCGCCTAGCCCGCGCTGTTATCACGTCAGCCCAAACGCATCTCCTTCTTTCAGCAACTCGTCAAAAGTTCCCGTGGAATCGCGTACATGCTGAAAGGAGGGGCGCGATTTGGCGGATAGGCTCTCCCTCCAATAAATACTCCGTGTGATAGTTTGTGACCGACGGGTCGCTTCTGCCATCTTTGGAAGGCGTGCTGATGATCAGCCGCTTAGAGCGTAATCGCGAGGCTCTCCTCACCGCGCAATCCCATCTGGATCGCTATCTGACAAAGAGGTTCGAGGCCGGAGGCAACGTTCCAGAACGGCACGTCTCGCCTCAGCGAGGTGAAAGGCCGTAGGAACCGCAGCTTCTGGGGATTCCGGTGAAGCTGAACGCTCGTTCCGGAGGGAAGCCGAACGGCATTCCGGGATGATCCCGAACACCATCGGAGCGTAGCGACGCTGGCTTCTCGATTGTGCTGGAAAGTGTTCGGCTTCCTCAAGAGAACTTGTCCGGAGCGCAGCGGAGGCAGAGCGTCGCTAGCGGAGAAAGGGGCGCGGGGAAAGGGGCGGCAGCCCTTGTCCCCGCCTCAACGCTGAAGCGGCCGGAGCGCGCAGCCCTCTGAATCGCACCCGCCAAAAACGCATCAGACGGTGCATCCCCGCACGCCTACTGAAACCGTTGCGTGGTCCCCCAGTCCTTTATATACCTTGACACGTATATGCTCTGTGGGGTATATCAGGAGGATGGAATCTGTGTTCGAAATCATTGCGGAGCCGAACCGCCGCGCGATATTGAGCCTCCTGGTCTCGTCACAACAGTCGGTTGGAGAGATCGAGCGTCAACTTCGTATGCCGCAGCCGACCGTGTCAAAGCACCTGCGAGTGCTGCGAGAGGCCGGTTTCGTAGAATCCACGGTGGACGCGCAGCGCCGTCTCTACCGTCTGAAACCTGAACCGCTTCAGGAGGTGGATGCCTGGCTGGCTCCGTTCCGCCGGTTCTGGTCCGCTCATGTAGATGCTCTCGAACGCCACCTCGACCGCATGGATCAATTAACACAGACGAAAAGGAAGACAAGGAGAAGAAGATGACCGATCGCGGGCAATACACACCGGGTCCGGCCAGCGGGGCGCAGGTACGAAAGGACGGAGAGAAGTGGACGCTCATTCTCGTCAGAGAACTGCGCCACCCGGCGGAAAAAGTCTGGCGGGCGCTCACCGACCCGGCGCATCTGCGCGAGTGGGCGCCCTTCGACGTCGATGGGAGCCTGGGTACGGTTGGAACGGTGAATCTCACCTGGGTGGGAACGCCGCAGGTTTCCGAAACAAGAGTGACGCGAGCCGACGCTCCCAAGGTGCTTGAGTACAGCGATATCCGGTGGGAACTCGAAGCCTTTGGCAGCGGCACGCGCCTGACGCTGTGGCACAACATCGATCGCCGCTTCATCTCGTGGGGGGCCGCGGGCTGGCACATTTGCTTCGACGTCCTTGAGCGGCTCCTCGCGGCTGACCCGATTGGACGCATCGTCGGCGCCGAGGCCATGAAGTTCGGCGGCTGGCAGAGATTGAACGCCGAGTACGCAAAGCAGTTCGGTATTGAAACGCCCAACTAGCCGCCTCAGGCGGCTCAAAAGTCGTGAATCGAGGGGATCGCAAAACAATGCACCGACCACGCTCGCGGAGGCGACCATGAATAATGCCACCCAACGTTCGATTTTTCGCTGGATTCACATCGTCTTTGCCATTCCGATACTCGGTTATATTTATAGTCCGTTTGAAAAACTTCCAAACTATGCCCCCGCAACTCGGTTTGTCTTCCTTCCTGTAATGGTCCTTTCGGGATTGTGGATGTGGAAAGGCCATGTCCTTCGACGACTTATTTCGAAAAGATCGGCCCAACAAGATGCTGCAGATAACCCCTAGCCGCCCGTGGTGACGAGGCAATAGGGGAATTGAACAAGCTGATTGCATCCGATCCCGACTTTGCCACCGGCTACGGTTACCGAGCCTGGACGCGTTGGCGTCAAGGGAATCAGGAGGCATTCATAGCGGACTTAGCGACGAGTCAGTTGAAGGGCGGACGCGCCGACGCAGCCGAGACCCTCCGCGCTGGATATGGTAAAGGGGGACTAAAAGGCGCGTGCTCAGCGATGATTGAGTTTTTGATGAAGAAATCGCGGACGGAATACGTGTCGCCCTACGGGATAGCGGTTTTCTACGCTGTGATGGGTGACCTTGACCATACCTTCGAATATCTGGAAAAGGCTTACAGGGAGCACTCGGGACGCATGGAATATATCAAGGATGAAGACGCCTTTGAGGGGCTGCGCTCTGATCCACGGTATGTAGATTTGCTGCGGCGGATGGGGTTGCCGCAATAGTTGTTAAGCGAGACATGACTGGTCCCGTGCCGCGTGATCAGTATCCTCACCTTCAGTTGTCCAGTTCCTAAAACAGATGAGAGACGAGTAGGAAGCCTCCGCCTACTGCCAGAGCGTCTTCGGCGAGGGCTACGGCGAAGTCGGGCCAGCGCTGAGTGGTTACCAGGCGATGGCGCGCTTGGTATCCGGCAAACGCGCCGGCAATACCGCCGAGGGCACCCAGGATCGCTCCCGGGGCGATGGGTTGATGCGCCGACGCAAAGATCACGGAAGCCGAGAGGCCTCCCGTTACAATGCGGGCTACGAGACCGACCGGAACGGTGCGATTTGGGGTGGAAGGCAGCTTGTCGGCGACCAGTTCGGCAAGGGCCAACAGCGAGATGAAAACGGCGGTGCCGGTGGAGCTGAAGAATGCGAGGCGGGAGTTGCTGAGGTCGAGCCATCCCCAGTGCGCCGCCCAGCAGGTGGCAGCCAGCGCGGTTAAGGAGCGCAGGCCTGCGATGACTCCGATGCCAAATGCGCCGAGATAGAGAACAGCGGGGTTGAGGTTCATCTTCTGTTCACCTTCGTGTTGGCCTGCGGGACACTTTAGTCTTCTGCGAGTGTAAGTCAAGTCTTGGCGGCTATTTATCGAGACGCTGCAACGGCAGCCGTTGGCCGAAACAGAGCAACCGTTTAGCGCCCCTGCGCTTTGTCCCATTCGTGCCGGGTCTTCCGTTACATTCTCACGTCCATCGGGGATTGCTACCGTTAGCGCGCAGGTGAAGAAGGGGAAAGGCCTGGCCGCTAATATGTCAAACGCTGCGTCATCGAAATCGTCGTCATCGAACTCGTCATCTTCGAAATCGTTATCCTCAAAATCGTCGTCCTCGCAGGCGTCGCCGGCAACAGCGGCAAAATCTGGATTATCGAAATCGAGTAGCACCAAATCCGGATTCAAGCTGAAGATCCTTTATGGCGAAGGCGATGAGGATGTCGTCGCCGCCCACGCAGTTACCATTCAAAGCGCCGGACATCATGTGGACACCGCTGTCGGGCGCAAAGGTGTGGAAGAGGCGCTGCGGCGGGACGCGTTCGACCTGGTAGTGCTTGGTCCGACGTTGAGCAAGAACGACCGGCACCACCTGCCCTACATGGTCAAGAAATTCCATCAGGGGACACGCGTGCTGGTGATGCACACCGATGGGGAGCGGCATCCTTATGTGGATGCGAACCTCGAGACCGGGCGGAGCATCGATGCGCTGCTGGAGAAGATCAGTGGGATGCTGGCCGCGGGGCATGGGATTTCGCGGTAAAATACGCGGTCATTGAAAAAAGAGATTGGGAAGTCGGGCGGCCTTTGGCCGCCTTTTTAATTTGTAGAAGGTGCCTTCATATTCGATGTTCTGGCCCATGAGATGAGTCGCGGCCAGCATCAGAGCTGATAAGAATCTGAACAGTTAACGGTGGACAAAGTGCCGCAGCCCGGGATGGGTTTCAAGGTGGCACAAGCGAGATTGTCCCAGAAAAAACCTCTACAGTGGGAGATAGGGGCCGGTTTGTTGCTTGAGGGCACGGATACTCTCGCCCAATGTTCAGCAATTAATTATTCACGACTTTTTCGATGGCGGAGCGGAGGTCGTCGTAGGGCATGGCTCCGGGGTGGTAGAGCGCGACGTGGCCCGAGCGATTGAGTAGTACGAGGGTGGGCGTTGTGCTGGCGCCATAGGTATTGAAATTGGCTTTGCTCACTGGAACTGGCATGTCGAGCAGTCCGGAGTAATAGCGCTGGCGGACGGCGTCGATGTATGCCAGTTCTTTTTGAGGTGGCGCGTCATCACCTTGCGCGGCGTAGCCATAGAGTTGGGTTGGGCCGATCACTCGCAGTCCTTTTGATGCGAACTCATTCTTGAGGCGAGTAATGATGGGCGCCTCAAATTTGCAGTCACCGCACCAGTGGGCCCAGAAGAAAAGTAGTACCGGCGATCCTTGAAGCTGGGTTAGCGAGGGTGGCTTGGGTCCAATATATTTGGCGATGTGGAGCGGCGGAGCGGCTTTGCCCTCGAAGCTGAGCAGGTTGAAGTTTTTCTGCAGACGGGCGCGGATCGAAGTGCTTCCGTAATTGCGCAAAGCAGTTTCGAGGAGAGCGACGGCTTGGCTGCGATCACCCTGCGCGGCGAGCGCTTGAGATTCGACCTCAATGGCGGCACCGAGGGCGATGGGCAAGTGCGGTTCGGCATCCAGGGAGCGGTGCTTTAGCTGCTGGGCGATGAGAGTTTCAGTCTGGCGCGCATACGTGTCCGCCTGTTTGTACTGGCGCGCGGCAAGGGTGGCGCGTGCCATCCAGGACAGAGCTTCAAGATACTGGGGATCGGCACCGTGTTGAGAGCGGTAGGAGCGGAGAGTGGCTTCCGCGGCGCTGAAATTGTTATGGTCGAGCGCATCGCGGACATCTTCGATGACACAGGCGGATACGACCGTGGAGAGAGTCAGGATGAGAGCGAGGAAACCGGAACGCATGTGTTCATGATGAAGGGAATTGGCGAAAGTTGCAAAGGCGGAATTGCAGATATGGCCATGTCGTCCGACGATCCGTCGATATGAACGGTTTAGGTAATTAACGAATCCCGTTGCACTGAAAGTAGTGCTACACCAGCTCCAGTGCAAAGCTCACCAAGCTATAGAAAATACGTTAGTTACTCTTGTACTCTGGAAATTAGTTGACGTGGAAGGTACAATGTAGCCGCGTTTGATCTTTGCGATTGTAAGCAGTTTCTCCGCTCCAAAGCGTGACCTGCCTTGCAGAAGTCTGCGAGTTCCAGCGCAAATACTTCAAGAAAAAAGGACTAAGCAACACAATGGAAACAGGAACAGTAAAGTGGTTTAACGATGCAAAGGGCTATGGGTTCATCAGCCGTCAGAACGGCGAGGATGTGTTCGTTCATTTCTCGGCGATTCAGGCAGCCGGATTCCGCAGCCTGCAAGAAGGTCAGCAGGTGCAGTTTGACGTGGTAAAAGGCCCGAAAGGGTGGCAAGCCGAGAACGTAAAGCCTGTCTAACTCCACGAGCGTTGAGAAACGCAAGGGGCGGCCGAAAGGTCGCCCTTAATTTTTTGATGTGGGATGACGAGGAAGGACGCGAGTGATGCCGGTGAAAGTTGGAGACATGGCCCCGGACTTCGATCTGCCGGCGGTGACGGGCGATCAGAAGTTCAGAGTGAAGCTTAGTGATTTTCGGGGAAAGAAACATGTTGTGGTGGCATTTCATCCTCTGGACTGGACTCCGACTTGAGCAGCGCAGGTGCCGGCGTTTGACTCCAACCGGGAGAAGATGGCGGCACTCGATGCCCAGGTCGTGGACATCAGCGTAGATTCAATCCTCAGCCACCAAGCGTGGCAGAAAAAAGAAATTGGCGACGTCAAGCTGCCGCTGTGCTCGGATTTTTATCCACATGGCGAGGTGACACAGAAGTACGGCATCTTGCGCGAAGGGCCTCCGGTGCCGGGTATTTGTGAGCGGGCAGCGTTTATCGTGGATAAGAATGGGAAGATCGCGTTTGCCAAAGTCTATCCGCTGGATCAGTTGCCAAATATTGGGGAACTGCTGCGGGTTTTGGAACAGATAAATAGGTAGAACTGCGGTGGCTGGCGTAACGGCGATTTCTCGCCAACGATCGCTTGAGAGGAGGAGGGCACCATGAATCGAGAACGGGCGCTGAAGGTTGTCCTGGTGTTGGTGGGATTGCTGTTTTCGGCTGGCATTTACCCCCTGGCGACGTCTTTATGGAAACTGAATAAGTCGGACTACGGCGATGACATGATGCTCAGCCTGTATTTCGCGCTTGGCATTTTCCTGCTGATGGCAGTACGTAATCCATCGGCGAATCGCAGCCTGATCGCCTTTGCAGCGTGGTCGAGCTTCGCTCACGGCGTGGTTATGGCCGTGCTGGCAGTTCATATTCCGAGCGAACGCGGAGGTCTGCTGGGCGCCGTGGCCGGGCTCGTTATCATCGGTGTAGCCCTGATCGCGCTGGCCCCGGCGAAGCAGCCAGGCGAGTGGCCATCCGCGGCCGGTGCGTAGGTTCGCACTCTGAAAAAACGACGACTCCGGCATCGCGTCCTACAACAAGCCAGGGCCGATTATGCGAAGCTGGGGATAACTCCTCTCTTGTGCCGCCTAACCGTTTAAATCAGACGTTTACCAACTGAGAATTCCTGATGAAGTTTCGAGGGTTCTATAGAGTGCCGCGTCGGCCGAGACGCGGCTTGGTGATCCCCTCAGTGAATGCCAAGTGCACAACCGTGGGGGCGTAGACCCGGCAGAATGCGCTTAATAGGATCGCGCTCAATGGAGTTTGTGTTGCCCAGGATGTTCCAGCCGGTGAAGACCATGATTAGATTTTCTTCCGGTACAACTTGCACAGTCTGCCCGCCGAATCCTAGCCCTGCAAACATCAACCGCTGTGGATTGCCATGGGGCAAAAGCCCCCACTGAAAGCCATATTTCCAGCCGTCGCCGGCATCTATGGCAGGCGTCAGCGATTGCTTCACCCAGTCTGCCGATACGATCTGCTTGCCGCCCCACACTCCGTTGTGGAGATACAGATATCCAATTTTTGCCAGGTCTTCCGCCCGTAGGAAAAGCCCGCCCTCCGTATCTGGCAATCCTTTTGGAGTAGGTTTCCAGTAGTAATGTTCAATGCCAAGCGGTGTGAACAAGTATTTTTGGCGTATTCCTCAATGTCCTGCCCGGTGTCTTTCTGGAAAATATACGCCAGCAACTCTGTGGCCCCGCTGCTGTAGGCAAACACTGTTCCCGGATCGTGCGCCATTGGCAAGTCGATCACGAATTGCACCCAGTCGTCGGTGGCCTCCATCAGGCTGGCTGCGTTCTTCGGGTCGTTATACGCGACATCCTCATTCCAATCCAGTCCAGTTGACATTGTCAGCACATCGCGAATCGTCATGCGACGCTTGCGCTCGTCCAGGTTCTTCACCGTTGAGTTGTTGAAATATTTAAGGACCGGAGTTTCCAGGCTCCCTTTGAAGTCCTTCCGGGTAATGGCAATGCCCAATGTCGCGCTGGTCACACTCTTCGACACCGATTGCATGCTGTGTTCGTCAGTCCCGTGATAGTACGGGGGCCAGGCCGGGTCGAAGTAATTGTAGGGGCCAGCGAGATGCGCGTTCAGCGGACCCTTCTCGTGGGCTTCCTTCGCAAAGACCTTGCCGTAGTCATGCGAATACTTTCGTTGATACACAACCTCGCCGCAGCGAATGACCGTCATGCTGTCTACCAGCGGATATTTGCCGCTGGCAAGATCGGCATCGAACGCCGACAGCATTGCTTCATCAATCCCCATAGATTCCGGAGTCGCTTTCCGCCAACCCTTGGTCGGCCAATCGTCCGTACCCGACGCGGGTGAAAGTGCCCACGAAACCAAGAAAATTAGCGCGGAGAAAACGTATTTCATGCAAAACCTCACGACGGACAGGCTGTCCGCTGAAGGAGCTCCTTTCTACTACAAACGGACTCGAACGCAAAGAAGGGATCCTTTCGGGTCCCTGCCGGTGCAGACTGGAGAACAGATTGCAGCGGCGGAAATGCCGAAGACGATGTTCTCAGGCGGAGAATGTGGCAGGCTTTATGAAGGGGTTAGTACGAGCTCCGCCTTGCCCATGCGCTCAGCCCAAATCACAGCCCATAAAACGCGGCCAGCAGCAGTCCCGACGCGATACCAGCCAGAACGAGTGACCCGCTGACTTGCGGAGCACGATCAGAAGATCGCCTGCCATGCCGGGAGCCAGAAAAACCAGCGCGCCCAGCAGAAACCTGCTGGCTACCTTGTGGAAGTGTTCGGTATCCTCGCCCCCCTCGGCGATGCGGTGGTATGGCGCTGGCGCGATCAGCAGGATGGTGCAGATCATGGTGGACAGCAGGCTGCCAAAATGAATCCATTGCGAGGATCGGGGAAGCTTCTCGAACCCCTGCGTAAATACGTTGGCCAACTGAAAGCCAAGCAGCGCCTGCGCTCCGGGAAGCGCCATCCGGCATTCGATCAGAACTATTTTGATTCTGTGTTCCAAGTCGGATGGCCTCTGTTCCCGTTGGCGCCGCCCTTCGTCCTGCAGTTCTCGTCTGACGTCCTCCTGCTTAACGCTTACGGAGAAAAACGAGAACGCGTACCACAAGGAGAGCGCAAGAGCGCTCCTATTGAGGCCATAATTGCGGGATGCGGCGCCCGCATGGCAACCGAGAGCGGATAGAGGGCAAGGCCAATTCCAAGCGCAAAGGGAAGCAATCCCCAGTCGAGAATTCGGTTGGTGAAATCATGGACGCGGAGAGTTTCTTCCCCACGCTCAGCGATCTGGTGGAATGATGCCGGGGATATCAGCCATCCCAGACCTGCGGTGAGGACCACAAGTCCGAGTGTCTGGACGATCTGCGCCTCGCGCGGCAAGCGATCGAATCCCGGCTCGAAATAAACCCGTGTAAGTGAATCCCAGAAGGACTTGGCCTCCCAGGAGCAGGATGCGGGTCTCGTTCAATACATTTTCGATTCTGTATTTCAGTTCTGCCATGCAGGCGTTTTACCGCATTCCAGCCTTGATAAGTTTGCGCGCCTCCGCGGGCCCTTTGACGCCGAGAACGCGGTAGTCTTCTTTATCAAGATTGTGGTAATTCACGAAAAACTCTTTGAGTTCGTCCCAAAATGTCGGCCGAGGTCATGAATTTGTTTTATATCCTCAAAACTATGATTGGCTTGCTCAATAGCTACAATCCGGTCGTTACGCGTCTTCTTCCCATCCTCGATTTCTTCGCCTTCAATAACTCCGATTATCCTGCCTTTCAGTAAGCATCCCAGGAACGCGGGCTCATCCATCAGCACCAGGACATCGATAGGATCGCCGTCATCGGCTTCCGTGGATGGAATGAAGCCGAAGTCATAAGGAAATGCCTTTCGGAGTCTCAATCACTACCTGAAGCAGCTGCTTGTCCTCGGGATCGAGAGGTTTCAGGCGAAACGGGTTCGCCAGCCCTCCCTTTCCATTCTTGCCGTTCTTATCCTTGCCCATGTGTCCTCCATCTTGGAAAACAGCACAGTGGATGCGGGAAGGGAGGGATGGTTTGCTTGCCTAGGGAGGCTTCGCATCGAATATACGTTGTTACCCTGCAACGACTGTGCCGACGTGATCGCCGTGTGATACACCTACTGCTTGGACCTGAACTCCGCCATCATCATCTTCGTGGCTGGT
Organism: Acidobacteriota bacterium; assembly: GCA_003225075.1. Classification (GTDB taxonomy): domain Bacteria; phylum Acidobacteriota; class Terriglobia; order Terriglobales; family Acidobacteriaceae; genus Gp1-AA124. The sequence goes on from QIAP01000079.1 coordinate 21,326, forward strand.
GTGTTTGGGGGCGTGCTGAACGCCGTCGCCGGCGGCGGAAGCTTCGTCGCGTTTCCCGCATTGCTTTTCACCGGAGTGCCACCGATCGCGGCGAATGCCAGCAATACTGTGGCGCTGTGGGTCGGAACCACCGCCAGTGGCGGCGCATACCGCAGCCGTCTCAACATGTCGCGGCGCGTGATGGTGCCTCTCATTGTCACCAGCGTGGTCGGCGGGCTAATCGGCGCATATTTGCTGTTGAGGACACCGGCGCACACTTTCATGCGCCTCCTTCCCTGGCTCATGCTGGGGGCTACTCTGCTGTTTGCCTTCGGGAAACGGCTCAGTGGAAAACGTTCCTCAAGTCTGGCGAACGATGCTTCGACCGCCGCGCTTTGGGGAGCGTGTGTTTTCGAGCTAGTGGTGGCGATCTATGGCGGATACTTCGGGGGCGGCCTCGGCATTCTGAACCTGGCCATGCTGGCCGCGCTCGGCATGACTGACATTCATGCCATGAACGCGCTAAAGGTCGTGCTGGGCGCGGTGATCAATGGCGTGGCGGCGGTGGCTTTCATGGTGGCAGGCGCGGTGGTGTGGCCGCAAGCCTTGGTTATGACCATTGGCGCCTTGCTAGGAGGATACTTCGGAGCACATTACGCTCAGAAGATGCCGCAGGCGTGGATTCGGTGGTCCGTCATCCTGGTCGGCGCGGGGATGACGACGTATTTTTTTGTGAAGGCCTATTAGCGAATACATCGCTACTGCAGCGGCTCCGAGATGTGCTCGTGCACTATCAGCCAGTTCCCGTTCACCTTTTCCCAAATTACCGTCCAGCGGATGGTCGCCATCTCGTGTTTGTTGCCAGCCTTCATCGTCGCGTCTTCTTTGACCGTAGACGTAGCCCAAACCAGGTCGCCGTGGGGATGAATCTGGACGTCATCATTAACGGTGAATTTCGCGCTCTTGAAGCCCGCCAGCACTTTTACGACGCCGGTCTGGTACTCTTCCCAACTGTTGTACTTGAGCGGTGCGATATCGAAAAAAGGGTGATCGCCCTTGGCGTAGTACTGCGCCACATTCGAGGGATCAAGGGTGGACCAGCCATCCCATATTTTCTGCATCAGGGCTTTGTCGGGGAGGGGCCCACTGGCCGCGTTGGCTTTCCGTCCAGATTTTTTGTGCTGGGCAAAACTGGACAGGCAAAGTGCGATTAGGCAAATCAGAACGGTGAAAAAGCGTTTGCGCATTGGCTTCCTCCGGATTCGGGGGGAGATTGTCGCATAAAATTTGCCACGGAGCCACTGAGACACGGAGAAGAATACTTCATTAATTCATGGACCATGGCCAGGGATAGTGCTGGGCGCCCTGGGTGTGCCACTGTTTTCTTCAAGCAGTTCACTGTGATTCAAAGCCTCTGTGGCACGTGGTACTGTCTTAACACAGTGTTAATAAGACACTACCGTGGCACGTCATCTGGTTGACCAGGTTTGGCGGCGCGCGATAGAATGACGAGGTTTGCCTGTATCTGCGGATACCGTTCTGGTGCCGCCCGCATTCTCGGACCGCGTTTTTCGGAAGTGGAGCCGCTGCGGAAAGAGCAAGCACAGGAAACTTGCAATTTTTCTGGCCGCGCCATGTACGCGGTAGAGTTGATGGAGGCATAGGTATGTACGCGGTCATCCGCGCCGGTGGCAAGCAGTACCGGGTGGCGCCCGGCGATGTGATTCGAGTAGAAAAAACGGGCACTGCTGCGAACGGTACCATCGAATTTGGCGACGTGTTGGCCGTAGCCGGCAGCGAGGGTGAGATCACCCGGCCGCAATCGGAAGCGCGCGTGGTCGGCCAGGTGGTGGAAGAAGGCCGACACGAGAAAATTCTGGTTTTCCATTACAAGCGCAAGAAGCAGTACAAGCGCCTGCGGGGACATCGTCAGCCGTTCACCGCGGTGCGTATCACCGAGATTGCGTTTGACGGCCAGTCCTTCACCGCCCCCGCGTTGGAAAAGAAAGTAGCGAAGCCCAAGAAGGCCGCGCCAGCGACAGAAGCGGGGGAAGAGAAGAAGGTCGAGGCGAAGACACACAAAGCGGCCGCCAAGCATCACAAGCAAGCGGCAAAGAAATCGGCAGGCAAGAAATCAACACCGAAGAAAAAGAAGTAACTTTTCGACTCGGCGATCGAGAGTAGAGATTGAGTTATGGCCCATAAAAAAGGATTAGGCAGTTCACGAAACGGACGTGATTCCAACGCACAACGATTGGGATTCAAGGCATTCGGCGGACAAGTTGTGCCGGGTGGAACCATCATCGTCCGGCAGCGCGGTACCAGGGTGAAGCCCGGGCTGAATGTTGGCCGCGGCAAAGATGACACTCTCTTCGCGAAGGTCAGCGGCCGCATCAACTCAGGCTGCTAGCGGTTCCTCGCCCGAAGATTGGGTGCTCTCGCATTTCTCTCCCGACAGCAGTGGCTGAGATGTTCTGAGTACATAGTCTAGCCAGGCTCCTGCCATGGCTGATGTGAGCACAGCTACCAAAACCAGCGTGGTGGAGAAGCGCGCATTGATAATTGCCGCTTGGCTGATCGGTAGGGTTCGGGCCAAAATGACCGACGAAGGCATTGTTCCACACAAGTAAGACTATGTTCATTGACGAAGCGAGAATTCGGGTCAAAGCAGGCGACGGCGGCAATGGCTGCGTCGCTTTTCGGCGTGAAAAGTTTGTTCCCCGCGGCGGCCCCTCCGGTGGGGATGGCGGTAAAGGCGGGGATGTGATCATGGAATCCAGTGAGCGCCACAACACCCTGGTGCACTTCCGCTTCAATCCGGAATACAAAGCGGATCGGGGACGCCATGGCGAAGGCTCGAATCGCACTGGACGCGAAGGCGTTGACGTGGTGCTCAAGGTTCCGGTAGGAACAATTGTTTATGACGACGACACCGGAGAGAAGGTTTACGACTTCTCCCGTCCGGATGAGCGGATCGTAATCGCTCATGGCGGACGTGGTGGGCGCGGCAATGCGCGGTTTGCTACGTCGGTTCATCAGGCCCCGCGCGAGCACGAAGATGGTCAGCCGGGTGAGGAGCGGAGTTTCCGCTTGGAACTGAAGCTGCTTGCCGATGTGGGATTGGTGGGATTTCCGAATGTGGGCAAGTCCACGCTGATCTCGCGAATTTCAGCGGCGCGGCCGAAAATTGCGGATTATCCGTTTACGACGCTACAGCCAAACCTGGGAGTAGTCGTGGTCGGCCAGTTGCCGGACGAGCAGAGTTTTCTGGTGGCTGATATTCCGGGTCTCATTGAAGGGGCACACAGCGGCGCCGGGCTGGGGACGCAGTTCTTACGTCACATCGAACGCACACGGCTCCTGCTACATCTGATTGACGTTTCTGACGCCAGTGGGCGTCCGGATCCAAGTCAGGATGTTGAAGTGATCCGGAACGAGCTAAAGAGCTTCGGCGCAGGGTTGGAAGGCAAGCCCGTGATCATGGTCGCATCCAAGATCGATGTGGCCAATAAAGACAAGCTGGACAAGCTGCAACGCTACTGCAAGAAGCACGCGCTTGAGCTGTATCCGATTTCGGCCGTCACCGGCAAAGGTCTGGAAGAATTAAAGTGGGCGATGGCAAAGAAAGTGAGAGAGCTACGCGAGCCTGAACTCGAGAGCGCTGCAGCGAGCCGTCCGGCAGAACAGTCTCAGCAAAAGCGCTAAACTAGTCTTCCGCATCCGAGACGCCTGCCGCAGCGGGTTTGACGCTCTCGACAAACGTTCCCAGCTATGCCTGTGGCAGTTGTGAGCCGTGCTGGAAGTGATACTGCAAAATCTTCGCCGCTAAGGCTGGGCTTACTGACTCACCCGCTTCGACCGAGCGCACCACCTCGCCGCGGCAGACTACTTCGGTTGCGGCGAGCCCGGCAATCTCGACCGGCAGCACCAGGTTGATTTCCAATTTCGCATTGGGCTGAAGCATTTCTTCGGCGCGGAACAGCAAACCGGAGCGGCTTATATTTTCCGTCGTTCCCTTGCGCCAGTCTTCCTGGCCCAGCGGGCGATAACGGAGAGGGAGTTGAAGATTGAAGCGCTGAGCACGAAAAGTGGTTTTTGTCTTGCCTGGTTCAGCACTGCGAGCAGACATGGTGACCTCCGAGGGGAGCGATGCGGAATCGAGCACCTCGCGCGCTTTGTTCTTGAGCGCGGGGAGGGTAAAGGGTTTTTGGAGCAGGTTGATGCCTGCGTCTAGCGTGCCGTTGTGGCCAATCGCGTTCTCCGTGTAACCGGACATGAAAAGAATTTTTGTGGTAGGACGGAGGGAAGCAATTCGTTGCGCCAGTTCGCGTCCGTTCATGCCCGGCATGATGACGTCGGTCAGCAGCAGGTGGATGGGGCCCGCGTGGGCAACTGCTAGGCGAATCGCAGCGGCCCCGCCTGACGCCTCGAGGACTACGTACCCCTGATTTTCCAAATACTGGCGAACCAGGCGGCGCAGGTTGGATTCGTCTTCCACGACGAGAATCGTTTCGAGGCCCCTCTCCGGTTGCGAAGCCGCGGCCGCTGCTTGCAGCGGCGCTTGTTCACCGGCTTCAGTGGCGAGCGGAAGATATATTTTGAAAGTAGTGCCCTTGTCAGGCTCAGTCTCGACCCAGATGTAGCCTCCGCTCTGCTTGATGATTCCATAAACGGTGGAGAGCCCGAGTCCGGTACCCTTCGGGCCCTTGGTGGTGAAGAATGGCTCGAAAATGTGAGACTGGGTTTCGGCGTCCATGCCGGAGCCGGTGTCGTGGATCGCGAGCATGACGTACTCGCCGGGCTTCACCGGATCGTGGAAACGCGCGTAGTTTTCGTCGAGAGTGGCATTAGCGGTTTGTATTGTGAGTTTTCCGCCTTGAGGCATGGCGTCGCGTGCGTTCACGGCGAGGTTCATGATTACTTGCTCGATCTGCCCGGGATCGGCTTTTACAGCACCCAAATCCGCGCCGGGGACCATCTCAAGGTCAATGTCTTCGCCAATCACACGGTTCAACATCTTGAGGTTTTCTGTGACTATGGCGTTGAGGTCGATGATCTTGGGAGCCAGCATTTGCTTCCGGCTGAAGGCGAGGAGCTGACGAGTGAGCGAAGTGGCGCGCTGGGCAGCGTTGGCGATCTCCTGTGCCGGAGCGCGCAGCGGGGCATCGTGGGCGAGTCGCTCCAGCAGGAACTCGGAGTATCCGGAGATCACCATGAGCAGATTGTTGAAATCGTGTGCAATTCCGCCCGCGAGGCGCCCGATGGCTTCCATTTTTTGGGCCTGACGAAGCTGCTGTTCGAGGGCGCGACGCTCAGTGACGTCCTCGGTGAAGAGCTCGTATGAGGTTGTATTGTGTTCGCCAGAGATAGTGCGGCCGGAAATGCGAACTACGGTTGGGGAGCCGTCCTTGCGGAGCCATTCGGCAGCGAGCCCGTTAAACTCCTTCAGCGAACGAAAATAGTCTGCCAGCTGGAACCACTGCTGAGCGTCGGCATAAAGCGTACCCAGATGGCGGCCGACGAGCTCACTGGCATCGCTATAGCCCAGGATTGAAATGAACGCCGGATTGACGTCGAGCATGGTGCCGGCGGCGTCGCAGCGGGCGATGCCATAGGGAGCATTGGTAACGAGGGAGCGGAAATTAATTTCCGAGCGGCGAAGACTTTCCTGAGCAGCGCGCAAAGCAGCGTTGAACCAGCAGATGAGCAGGGCCACACACACGAAAAGCGTCAGTTGAAGGACCGCAGTACGATATTCGCCGGAGGTGTGATCGCCGGTGAGAGAGAAGTAGGCGGTGACGGTGAGGGCGAAGGAAGTGGCCACCAAGCCGGGTTTCCATCCGCCGTACCATGCGCTGACCATGACGGCCACTGCAAAGACCGCCAGGCGACCTTCGACGACGTTGGCGAAGAGCAGCGCTGGGATCAGCGCCAGGGTGGTGCTAAGTACCGCCACCCCGTAGCGCAAGATCGGCGCCCGGGCAGGAGGGACGTAGCGTGTGCGAAGAAGGGGGAGGTTCAATCGCATACGAGTCAATCCTATTGCTGCAATAAGAAATCAGCGAGTTACGGTAGTTCATTGGGTGAATGCCCAATTGACCGACGTCATAGGGACGAAGGCTCTGGGCAAGGCTTTTGGGCGAAACGTCGGGGCGCAGCGACATCCATATCATGCCGGCCTGTGGAAGCTACGATCTTCGGCAGAGAAGGAACAAAGACTTGCAACAGCCGGAAGAAACCATGAAACTAACCAGCAGTCCGGAACAAAACACATGAACATCGGATTATTTGGGGGAACATTTGATCCGATGCATCGCGGTCACCTGGCATTGGCGGAGGCTGCGCGAGCGCGGTACGAACTCAAGCTGATTTATTTCGTTCCGGCAAATATTTCTCCACACAAGCAGCAGCCAGTGGCGTCCTATATGCACCGTTACGCAATGGTGGTGCTGGCGACGGCGGCGGAGAAATCATTCATACCGTCGCTGCTCGAAGCGCCGGGTGAGGACGCAAGCAGTGCAGAGGCACTTAGTGAGCGGCTAAAGCGGAAGGCGCAGAAGGAAAGCAAATCGCCGGCCGGAGCCAGTTATTCAATCGACACAGTACACAAGTTTAAGAAGACGCTAAGGAAGAGTGACAAACTTTTTTTTCTGATAGGGATTGATGCATTCCGCGAAATTGCCAAGTGGCACGAACCGCAAGCACTATTCCGAGAATGCGAGTTCATCGTGGCCAGCCGCCCAGGCTATTCGCTGGCGGACGTTGCCGATGCGCTTCCCGAAACTCTGCGTCCCGCGGACGCCGTGACCCATCCTTTCCGCAAACAGGCAGCCACTGGAGACCTTGTACTGCCTGGAGTGACGATTCACCTGCTGGAAGGAGTGCACCAAAACATCTCGGCAACCTCGATTCGCGAGGCTGCGTCCAAGGGCAAGCCGCTGGGGAAGTTTCTCGATCCAGCGGTGGCGGAGTACATCAGGAAAATGGGATTGTATCGGGATAGACATTGAGGGAGTCACGAAGGCTTGAGATCCGCAGCCACGGCGCGTTCCGAAAGGCTACAATGGCAAGTGACTACCACTTACTAACCTCTGCATGAAGAAGAACGATCTGAAGCGACAGGTATCTGAGGCAATTAACGCCTGCCAGGAAAAGAAAGCCGAAGAGATCAGCATTCTGGAACTGGAGAAGGCTTCCGGAGCATTTACCGATTATTTCGTGGTATGCAGCGGGACAAACCCGCGACAAATTCAGGCCATTGCGGATGAAGTGGAACAGCGACTGAAAAAGACAGGTTTATATCCCACACACGTCGAGGGCTACAAACAGGCCGACTGGGTGCTGCTCGATTACGTAGATTTCGTCGTGCACGTGTTTTCGGAAAAGGCGAGGAAGTATTACGATTTGGAGCGGCTGTGGAAATCGGCCAAGCGGAGGGAGCCGGGTGAAATTACGGGGGCACCCAAGCGGAAACGAATCGCCCTGGCCAATGGCAGACGGAAGCGGGCTTAAACCTCAAGAACTTTAACCCCGAAGGACGCAAAGTATCACAAAGGCAATTCGAGATTCCTAACAGGCCCTGCATTTCTGCATGATGCCAACCGAAGATTCCAAGCCGCAGTGGGGAGCCTCCTACCGGCTGATCGCGGCGGAAAAATGGAAGGCAAAATCTGCCGCCATGGGCCGAGCCGCCACCGAGGCACTAGTCGAATACGCTGGACCCCAGCCAGGAATGAATATTCTGGATTTAGCGACTGGCACCGGAGAACTGGGCATCAGCCTGGCCGGGATCGTGGGTCCCGAAGGACGCGTCACCGCAGTTGATCTAAGCGCAGAACTTCTGGAGATCGCGCTACAGAGAGCACGGCAGCGAGAGCTGAGTAATTTCATCGCTCGGCAAGCCGATGCCGAAGCCCTGCCATTTCCTGAAAATAGTTTTGATCTCGCGACCTGTCGCTTCGGCGTGATGTTTTTCGTGGACACCAACAAAGCGCTGAAAGAAGTTCGTCGCGTGCTCCGACCGGAGGCACGCGCCTGTTTTCTGGCGTGGGGACCGTTTGAGCAGCCGTACTGGTCCAGCAGCATGGGCGTAGTGGTGAAGCACGCAGGTGGTCCGGCAATCGCAGCGGCATCCGAGAGTCCTTTCAAGTTTGCCGCTGCCGGGACTCTTTCGACGGCATTGCGCGAAAGTGGATTCGTGGATGTAAAAGAGGAGACACGTACTGTTTGCTGGAGCTGGCCGGGATCCGTGGAAGAAGTTTGGGAGTATTTACAGTCGGTTTCGGTGCCTTTTCGGCCCCTATTAGGGCGGGTACCCTCGGACAAATGGGACGAGGTGAACGCTGACGTGTATGCGGCGATGCGCAAGTACTGTCGTGGGGAGGCGGTCGATTTCGGGGCGGTAGTTGTGTTGGCTTCAGGCAAGAAGCCTTAACCACAGAGGACACAAAGGTAAGTCGAAATCTCCCGTGGAAACAATCTGTGGTTAAATCGGCTGGTGAAGATCAAGGTTGCCTGGGTAGGGAGAACGAAAGACGCAGCCATCCAAGCGTTGACAAAGGACTATTTAAAGCGGATTTCGCGGTACGCGGAGGTCGAAGGCGTAGTCGTTGCTGACGAGGCGACGCTGCTGAGGTTGACGCAGAGGAGCGGGATGCGCCCGGCACACACTTTGATCCTGCTCGACGGAAGCGGCAAGCAGCTTTCATCTGAGGAATTCGCAAGTTTGCTAAGAAATCAGCAGGAACGCAACGGGCAACCGCTGTTGTTTGCAATCGGGCCGGCGGATGGTTTTAGTGAGGAAACGAGAAAGAGCGCGGCAGTCAAAATTTCACTTGGCAAAATGACCCTGGCACACGAGTTAGCCCGAGTCGTGCTCCTGGAACAACTGTATCGTGCATTTACGATTCTTAAAGGGCATCCCTATCATTGGGGACACTAGATCTGAGTCATTTAAGCCAAATTAAACTGCGCCTTCGTGATATGTTCGAAAGTAATCTGGCCACTTAGAGCGAAGCAAAGGAATCGCCACTTCGAATTTCTCTATAGGACGGACCATGAAAAATCCGTATGAAGTGCTCCGGGTCAAAGAACAGCAGATCCAGAAGGTAAAGAAAGAGATTGAAGCGTTGCGAATTGCAGCCCGCCTTTTGGGAGCAGAAGAGTCTGGGTCGGGCGCGGAAGAAAAGACAAATTTGCGGGAGCTGGTGGAAATGCCGTAGCAGCCATCGGTCGAATGGCTACAAGGACGAGAGCTTAAGAGTTCCTATCTTGTCACTGTTGCCTGATAGCTAATCGTCTGCCAGTGGCCTCCGCGGTGAATCCATACTCGAGTGAAGCGGTAAGGCCCATTAAACTCTTCGCCCAGATCCCTACCTTTTACGTCAGCCCGCGCCGTCACAATTGCGGTGTTGCCGAAGACGCGCACTACCATCTCGCTGACATCAATTGAGTCGTAGCGCAGCTGGCCGCTCCTGCGAGCTGCGATGGTTTCGGATTTTGTGATTACCTGTCCCAGCGGCGTGATGGCGACGTAGTCATCTGCCAGTGTGCGCTCGGCGAAAGCAGCATCGCGGTGAACCGAGGCATCTTTCGCCTGGCGCTCCAATTCCAGTATCTGGCGGATGATTTCCTGATCATAAACGCCACTGGAGTTGGCCTGCGGCGAAGCCTTGCCTTGTTTTTGAATAGCGGTAGCCGATAAGGAAAGACAAAGCATTGGTATCAACATCAACACTGGGAGCCTGTTGCGTTCCACGACGGAGACCTCACACTGGCCAAGAGATCAGACACTCGTCCATTGGATGTTTACGGGGGACCGCCCGCACCGGTTCCACGAAAATTTAGTGACCACTTGCGTTAATCTCTGAAAAACGCATTTGGGGATTCGTTTTTAGCCCGCATTAGTGACACGAGAGTCAGTTTTCGCTGGAAACCGCTCGAACGCGTACAATCAAGACTCTTTTATGCAGGACGTGCGTCGCGGTCTGATCATTGTCAACACTGGTCCGGGCAAGGGCAAAACAACTGCCGCTATGGGAACGGCGCTGCGGGCCGTGGGACAGGGCATGCGTGTGCTCATGCTGCAGTTTTTGAAAGGCTCGTGGCACTATGGCGAACTGGATGCGGTAAAAGCGTTCGGCGATAAATTCGTCATGAAGCAGATGGGTCGCGGCTTCGTGAAGGTGGGCGCGGAAAAGCCTGATCCGGAAGACGTGCGCATGGTGGAAGAGGCCTGGAACGAGAGCAAGAAAGCGATACAGTCGGGCGAATGGGACCTGGTGATCCTGGACGAAATTAACTATGCCGTCAGCTACGGCATGCTTGATCCGGCGAAAGTGGTGGAGAGCTTGAAGAATAAGCCGGAGATGGTGCACGTTATATTGACGGGGCGGAATGCGCATCCGACAATAGTCGAGTTTGCCGACACGGTGACGGAGATGCGCCAAGTGAAACATGCGTATGAGAAAGGCGTTATGGCCCAGCGAGGGATCGAATATTGACGGAATTGGGTAATTTAGTAATTGAGTAATTTAGCAATTGAAGGGCAAATTCAGCGGGCTCCAAACCGACTTGATCTTAAATTACTCAATTACTCAATTACCCAATTACAAATTCTCGTGACTTGGTTTAAGCGACAGTCCGGCGAACTGGACACCTCAGGGGAGCGCAAGGTGCGCACCGAGGGGTTATGGGTAAAGTGTGACCAGTGCCGACAGATCATCTGGAAAAAGGATCTTGAGGACAATCTCAACGTTTGTCCGAAGTGCGACCGGCACTTCCGCATTGATGCGCGCACCCGACTGTCGCAATTGCTGGATGAGAATGAATATGACGTCTTCGACTCGAATCTGTCTTCGACCGACCCGCTGAAGTTTGTAGACCTGAAAGCCTACAAGTCGCGTCTGCATCAGGCGCAGGAGGAAACGGGCCTACAAGATGCGATTATCAATGCCCAAGGCAAGCTGAACGGGCGCTCGATCATTGTTAGCGCCATGGAGTACTCGTTCATCGGAGGGAGTATGGGCGCGGTGGTGGGAGAAGCGATCACGCGGGCGATTGAACGCGCTACGGAAACCCGCATGCCGATTGTGATCGTATCCGCGTCGGGCGGTGCCCGCATGATGGAGGGCGTGATCAGCCTGATGCAGTTGGCGAAAATATCAGCAGCGCTGGCGCGACTGGATGAAGCGCGGGTACCGTATATTTCTGTGCTCACCGATCCGACCACAGGTGGAGTGACGGCATCATTTGCGATGTTGGGCGATCTGAATATTGCGGAGCCAGGAGCGTTGATCGGCTTCGCTGGGCCGCGCGTGATCGAGCAGACCATCCGCCAGAAGCTGCCACAAGGTTTTCAGCGGGCTGAGTTCTTACTGGAGCATGGCATGCTGGATGCGGTGGTGCCCCGCAAACAGCTCAAGCCTTATATCGCGCGGGCGCTGGAATTTATGCAGCAGCCATCGGACGGGAGTCGCCGGTCCTCGGCCTGACCTGTACGAACGTGCGTTTAAACCTCCTTATAATACTTTCCGATGGCCTGATCTCGAAAATGCAGCGTTGAAGCTGCTAACCTAGAACTTTGACTGATGACTAGCTATGTCTTATGAAACTGCCATAGCGAATATGTATTCACTGGGGCACGAGTTGTCGCAGACGCCGTCGAACAAGTTCGATCTGGCGCACATGCGAGTGCTCCTGGGGGCTCTGGGGAACCCGCAAGAGCGTTTTCCAGGTGTGCTGATCGCCGGTACAAATGGGAAGGGTTCGACAGCCGCGACGCTAGCTTCGATTCTGGTTGCCTCGGGCTTAGAAACGGGGTTGTATACATCGCCGCATCTGGTGCGGATCAATGAGCGCATTCGCGTAAACCATGAGGAAATCAGTGACGACGATTTCTGCGCGCTGCATGACTTGGTGGAGCGCACGGCAGAGCGCTTAGGCAGTCAAGGGGAATTGCCTTGGCATCCCAGTTTTTTTGAGATGCTGACAGCGATAGCCTTTGAGCATTTTACCCGCGCGAACGTGGATATTGCTGTGTTGGAAGTTGGCATGGGTGGGCGTTTGGATGCAACCAACGTGATCGAGCCGAAGGTTAGTGTCATCACCGATATTTCTCTGGATCATCAGAAATATCTGGGCAATACGGTGAGTGAGATTGCGCGCGAGAAGGCCGGGATTATACGGCGAGGGAGATTGGTGGTGACGCTTCCGCAGCACCCTGCTGCGAACGATGTGATTGGGAATGTGATTCTGGAACTGGGAGCAACGGGGGTTAGCGCGGTGCTATATGTGCCGCCGGTGTCGCCAGCTAGTGAACAGTATTTCGGAGCGAACCAAGACTCGAAGGCGTCAGATGCCGCGGGTTATGTCTCGCGGTATCCGTTGCTGGTGATGGGTGAACAGATTGAAGTTGTGACGCCGCTGGTGGGACGACATCAGTTACGAAATGTTGCGCTGGCGATTGCTGCGGCAGAAGAATTGGGAAAGCAAGGGGTACGAGGGATCACGCCGAACTCCATCGAGCGCGGGATTCGTGAGACCCGCTGGCCGGGTCGCTTTCAGGCAGTTCCGGCGGCTGACGATGCACCAGAATTTGTATTCGACGTGGCGCATAATCCGGCGGGGGCGTGGGCGCTGCGGTCAACGCTTTCGGCAATTTACGAAGGCCGACCGTTTATTTTTATTTTCGGCGCCATGCGCGACAAGGCGATTGCGGAGATGGCAGAAATTCTATTCCCTCTGGCGGAACGGGTGATTGCGACCCAGGCCGAGAACCCGCGATCGGCGACCCCAGAAGAGATCCGGCAAGCTGCCAGGCGACTGACGATTGACATCGAAGAGGCTCCGGACGTGGCTGCCGCGCTGGCTCGGGCGCGTGCCTTGGCACCGCCCAAGGGCGTGGTGGTGGTTACGGGTTCGATTTACATTGTTGGAGAAGCCATGCGCCTGCTAGGCGCGGGCATCTGGCAGAAAGTGCCGTTGCGAAAGACAACGCAGTTTTGAAACACGCCGTTTTGAATACTTCAAGCGAACTTGATAGCAATCCGGATAGCCCACAACCGTCAAGGGAGCGAATCGAGCGGATCGCGGCGGCAGTACCGGCTGGCAAATACGGCTGGCCGAGTCGGCTGCGATCCTACTTTATTTTCGATCTGTTGATCTGGTTGTACACGATTGTTCTCGGCATCGTGTCTTTGCCGTCTTCATTATTTGACCCCAGCGGCAGAATTCAGCACGGGTTCGCACGTCTGTGGTCGTGGCTGATCATGAAAACGATTTTGTCGCCGGTAAAAGTCAGCGGATTGGAGAAGATCGCCACCTCGAAGGCGCAGGTTTACGCAGTGAGTCACGCTTCGGCTCTGGACATTCCAGTTCTCTATGTCTACCTGCCATTTCAATTCCGCATCGTGTTCAAGAAAGAATTGCTTTCCTACCCGATTGTTGGATGGCATCTGAAGCGGTCGGGGCAGGTGTGCATTAACCAGCAGAATCCAGCGGCATCGATTGGCAGCATTCGTTCGGCGCTAAAGACGCTGAAGGGCGGAATGCCGCTGGTGATTTTTCCCGAGGGTGGACGCACGCCCGATGGACAGGTCAAGCCATTTTTGCCGGGGGCGTTCTTTCTTGCTATCAAGGCACAGGTGGACGTCGTTCCAGTAGCGCTGGTCGGAACCTATGAGCTTCTGCCGATGAACACCTACCACATCAAACCGCGTCCGCTGGAGATGCGGGTGGGAGCGCCCATCTCGACTGCGGGTCTGAAGGGGCATGACATCGAGGTATTGTCAGCGAAGGTGCAGAAGGCGGTGGAGGAGCTGTATTGGGGCTCCTCTGGGACATCATTTTCCGCGCAGGGCTGATTCCCTCTCTATGCGATTGCCAGCTCAAGTCCTTCCGCAAGGAACTCGGAGGCCGTGTACTCGAGGTGGAGAACCCGTCTCGCGGCGTCTACTCGGGACTTCGAGGACGAGTGAACGATAAGGGGTCGCATCGCCAAAATCCCGCCGCGCCGAACAACACAGTCAAAGGGAGCTATGCAGTTTGCGAGATTGTGGATCTCGTCATCACTCAGTACGCCCAGCATGTGAGTCCCAGGCAACACGCGGAGGGGGCCATTGTGTGGCGTTGAATCGTCCAAATGAACGCGCAGAGCAACTATCTTTGAGAGCGCGCAAGCGGAAGCGTGGGCATACACGACACCTTCCTTCACCGACCACGGTCCCCAACCAGGCACGTTCCGCCGCTTGCGAAGGGGCAAGGCCGTGTCCTGGTGCCATACTACCAGCCAGTTTGCCGTTGGTGATTTGTCGAAAACGGTTGCGCGAAAGGGCAAAGCCCTGTCATTCAATAACTTGCTCGCCACATGCAGCAATCGGGGGTCCTGAGCTAAAGCTGCGATCTCCGGATGCTTGAGACCGTGCCGCAATCCGGCTCTTGTGCGAACAAGGTTGAGTCTGTTGAGATTTTCGATCAGGTTCTTGACTTCTTCATCAGCAAAAACATTTGGAATGATCGCAAATCCGTGCTCTGCAACGGCGTTCCCGCAGACCATGGTACCCCTCTCGCGCCAATTCTATCGGGCGCAGACAATATGGACTAGGCAGCCCAGATTTAAACAGAATGGCCTAGCGTTTTGTTCGGGTCCGTTTGACCCTCTTCTTGGGCTTCACTAAACTGAAACGATTCAGCAGGGTACAGGCTTCAGACTATGCCAGACAGCATTCATGTGAAACTGCCCGACGGGAGCGAAAAGGAAGTCCCCACCGGGACCACCCCCCTCGAGGTAGCCGAGTCCATCAGCCCGCGATTGGCGGATGCTGCAATTGTTGCGAAGACCAATGGCGATCTGATCGATCTTACCCGGCCTCTGGAAAAAGATGCTGAGCTGCGCATTCTAACTGATCGCGATCCGGAAGCGCTTCAAGTCTACCGCCATTCGTCTGCCCACTTGCTCGCGGCCGCTGTGGTGGAACTGTTCCCCGAGACCAAGCTAGGGCACGGCCCCCCGACCGATAGTGGATTCTTTTACGACTTCTACCGTCCGACTCCGTTCACTCCCGAGGACCTGGAGAAGATCGAAAAGAAGATGCAGGAGTTGGTGCAGCAGAATATTCCTTACGCTCGTGAGTTTCTCCCGCGCGACAAGGGCCTGGAGGAGTTCAAAAAAGAAGGCGACTTCATGAAGTGCCACTTCATTGAGCAATTCACCAAGCCCGATGAAAAGATTTCGATTTACCGCACTGGCAAATTCACCGACTTCTGTCGCGGACCGCACATTCCATCTACGGGCAAGATCAAGGCGTTCAAGCTGCTGAATATCGCCGGCGCCTATTGGCTGGGCGATGAGAAGAATGCCCAACTGCAGCGCATTTACGGGACTTCCTTTTTTTCTAAGAAGCAGCTCGACGAGTACCTGCACAACATTGAAGAAGCCAAGAGGCGCGATCATCGCGTGCTAGGGCAGCAGCTCGATTTGTTCTCCATCCAAGAGTTGGCGGGGCCGGGGCTAATCTTCTGGCATCCCAAGGGCGGGATCATTCGCAAAGAAATGGAAGATTGGATGCGTGCGGAGTACATCAAGCGCGGCTACTCGCTGGTGTATACGCCGCATGTGGCGCGACGCCAATTGTGGCAGACTTCCGGGCATGAGGGCTACTACGCGCAGAACATGTTCGACGTCATGGAACTCGATGATGCGGAATACCGCATGAAACCCATGAACTGCCCGTTTCACATCCTGATCTATAAGGACTCGCTGAAGTCGTATCGTGATCTGCCGGTTCGTTTGGGCGAGTTGGGTACCGTCTATCGCTACGAGCGCTCGGGTGTGATGCATGGCTTGCTGCGGGTGCGAGGTTTTACGCAGGACGATGCCCATATTTTCTGCACTCCAAGCCAGATCGAAGACGAAATCGTAGGGTGCCTAGACTTTGCGCTGGATGTGCTCAAGGATTTTGGCTTCGACAAATTCGAAGTCGAGCTTTCCACCTGGGACCCGAAAGACCGCAAGAATTTTTTGGGGACTGAGCAGCAATGGCAGCTAGCCAATCGCTCCCTCGAGAACGCGTTGAAGCGGCGCAATATCGAGTATAAGGTGATGCCGGGCGAGGCTGCGTTCTACGGGGCGAAGATCGACGTAAAACTGGTGGATGCAATTGGACGCCCGTGGCAGCTATGCACCGTCCAGTTTGACTTCAATCTTCCGGAACGGTTTCAGTTGGAGTACGTGGCTGAAGATGGCTCACGCAAACAGCCGTTAATGGTGCATCGTGCGCTGTACGGGTCGGTGGAGCGTTTCTTTGGGGTGCTGATCGAGCACTATGCGGGAGCGTTTCCGGTTTGGTTATCGCCAGTGCAGGTGGCGATGATTCCTATCAGCGAACGGCACAAAGAATACGCCGAGAAAATCGCCGCACAACTCAAAGAGGCCGGCGTACGCGTACACGTGGACGCTCGCAATGAGAAAATGAACGCCAAAATCCGCGAGCACGCCATGCAGAAAGTGCCATTCCTCGTCGTAGTTGGGGATAAAGAAGCGGAAGCGGGCAGGGTGAATGTCCGTACGCGGGGGAAAGAAAAGACGGAGGATATGCTGGCGGCGGAGTTTGTGGAGAAGGTCAAAGGGTTGATCGCGGAGAAAAGCGCGGGGTTGTAGGTTCGCAGGCACTTCGAGGCGACGTCTTCACATGCTGTGTGGTTGTAATATGTTCTCGTGCATGAGTTGACGCATAAAGTGCTGGATTACATCCAGCGGCACGAATTGCTCAAGCCTGGCGACCGCGTTGGAGTCGCGGTTTCCGGCGGGGCGGATTCAGTAGCGTTGTTGCGTTTGCTGCTTGAGTTGCGGAAGGCGCTCGGCGTTGTCATTTCTGTAGTTCACTTCAACCACAAATTGCGCGGGGCGGAGTCCGACGGAGAGAAAAGCTTCGTCGCCGAGCTGGCGCGCTGCCATAAGCTCCAGTTTTATTCGAGCAGCGGTAATGTGGCCGGACATGCTGCCAAGAAGCACATGAGTGTGGAGACGGCAGCTCGCGAACTGCGCTATGAATTTTTCCGTAGCCTGGTCGGTGTGGGAGCTGTACGAAAGCCATCCAGCGAAGAACTAAACGGCCCGCAAATCATGTTGGATAAGATTGCCACCGGGCACACACTGGATGACCAGGCTGAAACTGTACTGATGCGACTGGTGCGCGGAGCGGGGACGCGGGGGCTGGCTGGAATTTATCCGAAGTTGGCAGTACGCGAGCGGAGCCCTCAGCATTCAGCACTCAGCACTCAGCCTGATCGTGAGTCGTCTGTTGTGAGCAGTCAGTCATGCTGGGTACACGCGCCATTTATCGTTCGGCCGCTGCTAAACATCTCGCGCACGGATCTGGAATGTTATCTCGCCGCCATTGGCCAAGACTGGCGGGAAGATTCGAGCAATCGCGATCTCCGTTTCACGCGCAATCGAGTTCGTTATGCGATTCTGCCTCGTCTCGAACGATATTTGAACCCGGCAGTTCGCCACGCGCTGTCGGAAACGGCCGAAATTGCGCGCGGAGAGGAAGAATACTGGCAAGACGAAGTCGCGCGTCTGATGGAATCGGCATGGAGTTCGTCGAGTCCCGGGAAGAGTTATGCTCGCGAAGCTTGCGACTCAAAGAAAGAGACCGTGACGTCCGGGGGCGCACTCAGAATCGATGTGCTACGGCGTTTGCCACTTGCTCTACAGCGTAGGCTGGTTCGGTCAGCTGCCGAGTTACTAGGACTACGCCTCGAATTTCAACATGTGCGAGAAATTTTGCGACTATCCGAAAGCGGGCCGAAGTCCGGTCCAAAGTCCGCGCCACTGCCACACGACTGGAAGGTTGTTCGCACCGGCGAGGAATTGCGTTTTCAGCCGCCCCTGGCCGGAGAGACAGAGGATGCCCCCACGGAGTACGAGTATTCACTCTGTGTTCCGGGCCGAGTCGAAGTGTCTGAAACTTCAAGCATGTTTGAAGCTGTAGCTGTCGGCATGGGGAACTCAATGGCAGGGTATAATCCCGACCATCTATTCGACCCCGCAGCCTTATCAAAGGAGTTACAAGTGCGAAACTGGCGTCCTGGGGACCGGTTCTGGCCAGCGCACACGAAGTGTCCAAAAAAAATTAAGGAATTATTACAGACGCACCACATAACCCTCGAGGAGCGAAAGCTGTGGCCTGTAGTAGTAAGTGGCGAGGAAATCGTATGGGTGCGCGGCTTCCCCGCCGCGCGCCGGTTCCTGCCGAAAGGAAATGCAAGAGAGGCCATGTTGATTCGAGAAGTCCCACTGGCAAGCGTCTGAGGCAGAATTAGGAGGACACGCCACGAGCCATGCAGAATTTAAGCGGTAGAGTCGAACCTCTTCGTCAGATCATCAGCGTCGAGCAGATCCAGAAACGGGTTAAGGAGATAGCGCGCCAGATTTCCGATGACTACCGCGGGCAAACCATTCATGCACTGGCGCTACTGGAGAACGGATTCATGTTCATGGCTGACTTGGTGCGGGCTCTCGAGGTGCCGGTGATCTGCCAGTTCATTAAGCCACGCTACCGCAAGCAGCAGGGCGATGGGCCGTCGGAGGTGCTGGAAATCCTTTTCAGTCACGAAATGGACATTCGCGGGCAGCACGTTTTGGTGGTCGAGGGGCTGGTACATTCGGGAGTGACGGGTGAGTTCCTGATGAGTAATCTGCGCGGACGGGGCGCCGCCTCGGTTAAACTGGCTACTCTGCTGGACCGGCAATCAGCGCGGCGGGTGGCGTTGCAGCCCGACTACTTTGGTTTTCTGGTGGACGATGTGTTCGTGGTGGGTTACGGTTTGGGAAGCCCCGAGCAAACAGGACGCAATTTGCCATTTTTGGCGGCGGCGGCACCGCCTCCCGCAATGACCTAAGTTACACAAATAACGCCCGCCATTTCTCCGCAAGAACGGGTAAAATGACCAAAGGGGAATTTGATCTAACCAATTTCTCGCTTGGGCATCTAATGCAGGTAGAAGAACCTTGCACCTTATCTTCTCCGCGATAAGCTGCTGGTGTTACAGGAGTTCTGATTGAATTCGACAGTTAAAACCGTGGTGTTCTGGTTGGTAATCGTGCTTTCGGCCTTCCTGCTATGGCAGGTGGTCAAGTCCGGTACCGCGGGGCAAAAAGAGAAGGAAGTCAACTTCTCCCAGTTCATGTCCGACGTGGATCAGGGGAATGTCAAGGAAGTCACCATCATCGGGATGGAACTACGCGGCAAGTACCGCGATAGTTCCGGCTTCCATACGACGGTCCCGGCGAATTATCCGGAGATGATCAAGACCCTTCGCGACAAGGGCGTGAACATAAGCATTCGCGACGTGAGCAACGGCAGCTGGCCTACCTGGCTTTTGAACCTGGCTCCGCTCATCTTGCTGGCAGCCCTGTGGTTTTTCATGATCCGGCAGATGCAGACGGGTGGCAATAAGGCCTTGTCGTTTGGTAAGAGCCGGGCTCGACTGCTTTCCATGCAGCAGAAGAAGGTCACGTTCAAGGACGTGGCGGGCGTAGACGAAGCCAAAGAGGAGCTGCGGGAGATTATCGAGTTTCTACGCGAGGCGCAGAAGTTTCAGAAACTTGGCGGACGTATTCCGAAAGGTGTGCTGCTGGTAGGGCCTCCTGGAACAGGTAAGACTCTGCTGGCACGGGCGGTAGCTGGAGAAGCCAATGTTCCATTCTTCTCGATTTCAGGCTCAGACTTTGTTGAGATGTTTGTGGGCGTCGGCGCTAGCCGTGTGCGTGACTTGTTCGAGCAGGGCAAAAAGAATGCGCCCTGCATAATCTTTATTGACGAAATTGATGCTGTGGGACGTCACCGAGGAGCGGGATTAGGCGGTGGTCACGATGAGCGCGAGCAGACGCTGAACCAGCTTCTGGTTGAGATGGATGGTTTTGAATCGAACGAAGGCGTCATTTTAATGGCTGCGACCAATCGCCCGGACGTACTTGATCCGGCGTTGCTGCGGCCCGGGCGCTTCGATCGGCGGGTGGTGGTGAGCCGTCCGGACGTGCGCGGGCGTGAAGAGATTCTGCGAGTGCATACTCGCAAGATCCCGCTTGCTGAGGATGTCGATCTCTCGGTCTTGGCGCGTGGAACCCCGGGATTTTCTGGGGCCGACCTGGCGAACATGGTCAACGAGGCAGCTCTTAGCGCCGCACGGCAGAACCGAAAAGCGGTGCTGCAATATGATTTCGAGCTAGCCAAGGACAAGGTCCTGATGGGCGTGGAGCGCAAGTCCCTCATCCTCTCCGACGAGGAGAAGAAAGTAACGGCGTACCACGAAGGCGGCCATGCGCTGGTTGCGGCCAAGCTGCCGAACTCAGATCCAGTCCACAAGGTCACAATCATTCCCCGCGGCATGGCGCTCGGCGTCACCATGCAGTTGCCGATTGATGACCGGCACAATTACACCAAGGAATATCTCGAAACCAACATTGCTATTTTGATGGGCGGACGTCTGGCCGAGGAATTGTTCCTGAGCCAGATGAGCACGGGGGCAGGCAATGACATTGAACGCGCCACCGAAATGGCACGCAAGATGGTTTGCGAGTGGGGTATGAGCGAACTGGGTCCGCTGACCTATGGCAAGAAGGAAGAGCAAATCTTCCTGGGTCGCGAGATCGCACAACACCGCGATTACAGCGAGGCGACAGCGGTTCAAATCGACGAAGAAGTTCGCAAAGCCATTAACCGGGGCTATACGACGGCCAAGGGCATTCTTTTGGAAAACAAGGAAGTGTTGCACAAGATTGCCGCCGCGTTGCTGGAGCGCGAGGTGCTTGATGCCAATGAAATCAAAGCGCTCATCGAAGGCAGCGATCTGCCTCCGGTGAAGGTGGCACCTGCCAAAGGGGATGACGGTGTGCAGCAGGTACTGAAGCCTGAGCCGGGGCGTCCTGGATTGGCCAAGGGCGGGGAGCGTCCGGCTCCAGCGTAGAAAGCGTTTCAATTCTTAAATAGTAGAGGCGGCCTGATGACCGCCTTTTTCATGCTATCCACTCTTACCGAGGGTTAATGGGTGCGTCTGTGGCCAGGTTCGGCACCGCACTCGAGAACTGATCACAAGCCTGCAAGCCACGATAGATAGCGTACAAAGCGTAGGCGTGGAATGCCACGCTGAGAACATCCCTGGTCACCAGCAGCAAGAGCCCATCCAGAACATAAACAGCCATGCCAACCATGAACGCCCACTTTTGTGCCTTGCTGGCGAAGTTGCCGACAAGAAAGAACAACCCGGCAACAAACCCGTTGATGATGAGATCGAGGACGGTGCCAGCGCTCCCGGCTTGCTTGGCCAGGCCGTCCACGACTGCAGTGATGCCGAGTCCAATGACAAAGTGGAAATTGCCTCCGAAGATCACGACGCCGGAATTGACCAGCGAGAGTCCCGCAATCCAATAAAACCATTTCGCAGCGGCACGAACGCGAGCTGCGGCGATCAATCGCGCGGGTGAGATGCTGGGACGATCGCTGACCGGTGCTGGGGCAGTACCTGCGCTTGCCATAGATGTGCTCCTCTGTGAGCGAGGGGGCCGTCTTTTGGGACGGATCGCTGTGGGGGATTGCCGAGAGTACAACGATAGCCGCAGGGAGCCTAGATATCCATCGGGCATGGCCGCTGGCGTGCTATGGGCAAACCATGGCATCGGCAGGATGCACAAATGGGCCCTGCGACCGGATTACTCGAGAGACGATGAACCGTGATTACTGATTTACCAGTTGCATCATGTGCTCTGGGTAACGCGATCCTGCTGCCGCGTCATGCGGGATTACTTCATCGATGCGGCGTAAGTCATCCTCGGTAAGCTTTACATCGAGTGCGGCAACGTTCTCTTCGAGATACTTGCGATGCTTAGTGCCGGGAATTGGGCCTACATCCTCGCCCTGGGCCAGCACCCAAGCAAGCGCAAGCTGCGAGGGCTTGCATTTCTTTTCGGCGGCGATCTCTTCCACGCGGCGCACCAGGTCGAGGTTCTTCTGGAAGTTCTCTCCCTGGAAACGCGGGGAGAATCGCCGGTAGTCGTCCGCCGCCAGGTCTTCGAATCTTTTAATCTGACCAGTGAGAAAGCCGCGTCCAAGCGGACTATAAGCCACGAACCCAAGGCCCAACTCACGGCAGGTGGGCAGGATTTCCTGTTCGGGGTCGCGAGTCCAGAGTGAATATTCGCTCTGGAGCGCAGCGATGGGATGAACTTTGGTCGCGCGGCGCAGAGTTTGCGGGCTGGCTTCAGAGAGACCCAGATGGCGTACCTTGCCTTCTTTCACTAGTTGCGCCATAGCGCCGACGGTTTCCTCGATCGGGGTATTTGGATCCACACGGTGCTGGTAATAGAGGTCAATGGTCTCGACTCCCAAGCGGCGCAAGCTGCCTTCGCAAGAAGAGCGCACGTAATCGGGCTTGCCGTTGACTCCGCGAACATTGGGATTCTTGGGATCGCGGACAATCCCGAACTTCGTCGCCAATACGACCTGTTCGCGGCGGCCACGAATAGCTTTTCCAACAAGTTCTTCGTTGGTATACGGTCCATAAACGTCGGCCGTGTCGAGGAAAGTTACCCCGAGTTCCAGCGCCCGGTGGATGGTGGCGATGGATTCGCTATCGTCGCGCGAACCATAAAATTCGGACATTCCCATGCAGCTGAGCCCGATGGCAGAAACCTTAAGGCCGCTGCGGCCTAGTTGGCGAGTTTTCATGATTCCTCCCGGAGAAAAGATGGGGATTGCAGGTTAAGAGTCCTTCGCATTGGCTGCGGGAGCGGCTGAGATTCGACTCGAGCTACTTAGCAGGCACGACGGCAAGTTCAATATGAATAGATGCCTACGCATCAGGACACGATGCAGTGGAACTCAGGTTTCCCGGACGCTGTGGGGGCACGCTCTCCCTGAGTAGGGATTGTCCAGCTTTAAGGTGTCACCACGATGAGTGGCTTCTGAGTGGGCAAGACTTCCCCAATTTCGACCGCGGATACTCCGCGGCCCTTCAGAGCGCGGATTAGTTCCGCGCTATCTTCCGCGGCGACCGAGATCAGCAACCCGCCTACTGTCTGAGGGTCGAAGAACATAGTCTTCACGTCATCGGGGATTTTCGATTCGTAGGCTACGACACATTCGGCAAAATCGCGATTTGCCTTCAGACCGCCGGGAATGTATCCCGCGCGAACACAATCCAGGGCACCCTCGAGCAGCGGCACAGAGCTGGCATGAAGGCGGAGACTCACATTCGATGCAAGTGCCATTTCGCGCGCATGGCCGATCAGCCCGAAGCCAGTGATATCTGTCATGGCGTGGACAGAGAACGGCTTGTCAGTCGGTCGCCGGTCGTGGCTGTTGCTGGCGGTTTGGGCGTCGCCGGTGATCACTTCTGCCGCGGTCTTGTTCAGGGTCGTCATTGACGCTACCGCACCGTGGATCCAGGATTGCTTAGCTGTGCCTTTTTTTATCGCTGTGGAAATTACCCCCGTACCAAGAGCCTTTGTAAGTAGCAACACATCGCTTGGCTTGGCGCCGGAGTTTGCGAGTACGCGGCGGGGATCAATAAGACCTGTGACCGAATATCCAAACTTGGTTTCCTCGTCGCGAATGCTGTGCCCGCCGACTATCGTGCAACCGGCTTCCATCATCTTGGAAAGTCCACCGGCGAGGATACGTTCGAGAATATCCAGATCGCCTTTCTCCGGGAAACAAACCAGCGCGAGAGACGTGAGCGGACGTCCTCCCATGGCGTAAACATCGCTTAGCGCGTTGGTGGCGGCTATCTGGCCGAAGGTGAAGGGATCATCCACGATCGGGGTAAAGAAATCGACGGTCTGGACGAGCGCAGTATCGGCTGAAATTTGATACACCCCGGCGTCGTCGGCGTGATCGAAGCCGACTAGGACATTGGGGTCATGTTGCCGGGCTAATTTCCCAAGCACCGCGTCCAGCGCCGCCGGACTCAGCTTGGAAGCTCAACCCGCAGCTTTGACCGACTCCGTCAGCCGGAATGGCTTTACTTCAGGCATGCGGTCATTGTAATGGAGAGTCCAACGACAGATCGCGGTAACGGCGTCGCGACCCGTTAACAGACATATCTCTCGAGATGAGAGGAGTTAAGGACCCGGGCTATTTCGTCGTCAAGTCGGTGATTTGCAGCTCGGGAAATTCATGGTTCCACTGGGCGGAAACACTTTCGAATGTCAGGCGGAATTGTTTGCTCTGACCGGGAGCCAGAGGAGACACACTCAGATCGACCGCATCAGGATATGGGCCACTGGTCTGGAGCACATGCAGCGGGACATCTTCAGTCTGCGCGACCTGGCCCATCGAGTCCTTAAAGATGACGTGAATCACGGCATGAGTGACTGTTCTGTCTCCAGTATTCGTGATGGTTCCGTCAAGGTAGGTGACACTCGCTCCGACGAAGTTTTCTGCCGCGCTCATCTTCGGGTCCGATAGCTTGATTTTGGAAACGTAGGGATGAGGTGCCTTCGGCGTCTTGGGCTCGCCGCGCGAAAGCAAGGCAATGATGCCGACGACCACAATGACTGCGGCGAGCCCTACGCCAATGGTTGTCCAGTTGGTTTCACGCTTGTCGGTTTCCGAAGACGGTTGAAGAGGGGTACCCATGCGCCGACGATTGTACTATCCGACGGGATTTCCCCAGCCCTTGCTATTCCCCACCGATGGTCAGCCCGTCGATCCGAATGGTAGGACATGCGACGGCACCACGGAACTCTAGGTCGTTGCCGATCTCGGAGATATTGAAGAACATGTCTTTGAGATTGCCGGCCACAGTAATTTCCTCGACAGGAAACGCCAGTTCTCCGCCGGAGATCCACAGCCCGGAAGCGCCACGTGAATAATCACCAGTCACGAGATTCACGCCGTGTCCCAGGAATTCGGTCACGTAGAGGCCATCTTGAATTCCCGCGATGATCTGTTGCGGCGTCTTTGTTCCTGGCTGCAGGAAATAATTGCCGGGACCAATGCCAGGGGTTCCGGCCAGTCCACGGGAGGCGTTGGCTGTGGTCTGAAGGCCCAACTTCTTTGCAGTATAAGTATTCAGCAGGTAGGACTTGAGCGTGCCGTTTTCAATTACCAGCGTACGCCGGGTGGGAACGCCTTCTCCATCAAACGGGCTGGTTCCGAAACCCCCGGGGATCGTGCCATCGTCGATCACGGTGACGTTATCTCCGGCAATTTTATGGCCGAGCTTGCCTGCGAGGAAGGAAGCGCCACGGTACACAGAATCGCCATTCACACCTTCGAAGATATGTTCGAGGATCGAGTTCGCCACCATGGGGTCGAATACGATCGGAACATGCGCAGTTTTTACTTTGCGGGCTCCCAAACGCCGAATGGTGCGTTGAGCGGCGATTCTTCCCACCTGCTCGGCAGGCTCCAGACGGCTCATGCTACGGGCAACGGAAAACCAGTAGTCACGTTGCATGGCGCCATTTTCGGATTGAGCAATCGGCACCGCGGCGACTGAGCAATAGGAGCGGCGGTATTCGCCGACGAATCCATGAGAGTTGGCGAGGACTTTATGTCCCGTGGCAGCATCGAACGACCCACCTTCGGAATTCTTGATGCGGGGATCGAAATCGAGCGCGGCCTTTTCTGTGCGGCGAGCATAGTCGATGCGCGCTGGGCCGGGAAGCGAGTAGACATCTTCGTGGTAAAGATCGAGATCGCCAGCAAGCGATCCGAGCTCTGAGGCGTCCGGAATTCCGCCGAGCGGATCTTCGGAAGTTACCTTCGCCAGCTCGAGTGCAGACCTCACCATGCGTTCGATTGCAGCAACCGAAAAGTCACTGGAATAGGTGCTGGCGGCGCGCTTACCAAAAAATACGCGTACCCCGACGGATTTCGAGCCGGACTCTTTGAGAGTTTCGACTTGGCCAAGTCGCACTAGGGTAGAGAACTCATCGCGCTCGCGTACGACCGCCTCAACCGCTGTAGCGCCACCAGAAATGGCGCGACCCACCACGTCTGCCGCGATTTCTTTGAGATCGGTTTCGACCTTGGTGTTACAAGTTTCTAGAGTTGTGTGAGACATGGAAAATTGATTCGTCGAATCTTCGTCGCGAGCTACTGCATGAAGCTGCCGGCATCCCTCTTCGCTGTGCCACCTACGGTAAGGCGGTCTATCTTGATGGTCGGAATCCCGACGCCCACCGGCACGGCCTGTCCATCTTTGCCGCAGGTGCCCACTCCTTCATCGAGCTGGAGGTCGTTTCCGACCATGGAGACCCGAGTGAGCACGTCAGGTCCGTTTCCGATGAGAGTAGCGCTTTTAATTGGTGCGGTGATATGGCCATCTTCGATCAAATAAGCTTCTGATGCGGAGAAGACAAACTTGCCGTTGGTGATATCTACCTGGCCGCCACCGAAGTTCACGGCATAAACCCCATGCTTTACGGAACGGATTATGTCTTGGGGATCGTCATCGCCAGGCAGCATGTAGGTGTTCGTCATGCGAGGCATGGGGATGTGCTCGTAGCTTTCACGGCGCCCATTTCCCGTGTCAGCGATTCCCATTAGGCGGGCGGACAGTTTGTCGCTCAAATAACCTTTGAGAATCCCATTCTCTATCAGAGTGGTGGATTGTGTAGGACGACCTTCGTCGTCCATGTTGAGTGAGCCGCGGCGCCACGGCATGGTTCCGTTATCCACTACCGTACATTTTTCGCTGGCTACTCGCCTGCCGACTAATCCCGCAAATGCCGATGTTTTCTTGCGATTGAAATCCGCCTCCAACCCATGACCTACGGCTTCATGCAAGAGCACGCCGGGCCAGCCTGGGCCGAGCACGACTTCCATTTCTCCAGCCGGAGCTTCGCGGGCATCGAGCTGCAGAATTGCCTGACGCGCAGCTTCTCTCGCGAAGTGTTCGGGATTCTTATCACCAAAAAAGAAATCCAGGGCGACTCGGCCGCCTCCGCCACCACTACCGCGGCCAGAGATGCCGTCAGCATTTTTCGCGATACAGGAAACATTCAAGCGGGCCAGCGGCTGCGCGTCCTCGGCAAACGTCCCGTCAGATGCGACGACCAAAATATTGCGTAATTCGTCGCCGTAACTGGCACGTACTTCTTTAATTCGGGGATCGTACGCCCGGGCAGCCTTATCCGCACGCATGACGAGCTCGACCTTGGCGGTTATTTCGGAATCCACGGAGGGCAACGTCACTGGATAAAGACCGCGTGCCTGCTTCTCTTGATAACCGACTACCGGAGTCTTGGCAGGACCGCTGGCGATCAGGGCGGCTGTCCGCGCGGCATGCAGAATACGTTGCGGGGATAGATCGTCCGTGTAGGCGTATCCAGTGCGCTCGCCGGCCACAACGCGTACTCCGCACCCAGCAGAGATGCCCTGCGAGGCAGACTTAACCATCGACTCGTCAACCATGAGGGAGGTTGATGTAAGGTATTCGAAATAAAGATCCGCGTAGTCGCCGCCTGCCGAGAGGGCGGCCGCAAGATAGCGTTCCAGATCTGGTTGGGTTAGTCCGTAATGCTCGAAGAAAAATTGTTCTTTATTCACATTAATTAGATGCT
>QIAP01000247.1 GCA_003225075.1 Acidobacteriota bacterium
CTCTGTCAGTGACAATGCTAACCCGATCTACTGCTCCATGCGCCTCAAATAGCGCCCGAAGCTCAGCTTCCCCAGTGCTGTGGGGTAGATTGCCCACGAAAAGGTTCTTCATGATATTTCCTCTTTCACCAGTGCGTTCTTCTGTACGTTCATAGACGCCAGCGCCGGCAAGTCAACCGGCACTCCCGTCTTCATCTGTGAGGACTTCAAATGATGCTTTACAGCGTCGGTCCAGGACCAGTGCGGGCCTTTACCGTTCGCCGGCATCTGTTGCAAGCGAGGATCATTCAAAGAACGTGTTGCCGCAATCCGCAATGACGCTTCCTGAAATCCCCATCGTCGTGACAATCCCTCGCAGGCCGTGGTGAATAACGCCGCAACCGTCTTCGCCCACGGAGCTTCGTTAATCTCTCCAAATGCCAGGGGAAGGCTGGCATCGCTGCCCGCGGAATCCGCCAGATACCCCGGCTTGCCTACCAGATAAGCAATCCGCTGCGGTGGTTTTGCGCTCTTGATCTCGGCGCAAAACTCTTCCACGTTGATGGAATCGTTGCGCACGTCCACTAGCACCAGATTGTAGGCGCCTACCCGCCACAGCTCGCGCGCTTCGCTGACGTCGGCGGCGCAGTCCACCTCCACCCCAAGTTTGCGCAGAACCCTCGCCCGCAGATCGCGCTTGGTGGCATAGGTGGCGATCAGCAGGATTCGCTTTTTTTCAAGCTTCGGAATCAAGAAACCAGTCGCCAGGCTAGTCATGAGAATGCACCTTCGACTGCTTCACCAAAGCGGGAGAATTACCAGTTTTTCCGCTCGCATTAGCCGGTTTCGCGCTCGTACTCGCATTGACATTGAGGTTGTATAGCTCCCGATTTCGTATTCGTTGCTGAATTCTTTGTTTACGAATTCGGTGAAATCTGGATTTATCGCCATTTATTCTCGACATCGATACCTCTCCTGTGCTGCCAACCCGCAGAACTACTCAAGATCCGGCGAGGTGCTCAGACAAATTTCCAGCCCGACTCCCGACAAAGTAAGAATCGGTTCGAACTGCTGGTACCAAGGGAAAATTCGGGATGCGCGCCCTCTCCCAGATCGGTCTCTCAATCGCGAAGGCGCAGGACGGTGTTTTGCGATGGGTCTTCGTGGTTAAGTGCAGCTTCAGTATACCCGTTTGCAGGGTTCTTGTGACCCGATAGTGACCTTCCGTAAGTGCTTTGCCGTGTGCCAACCTGGAGAGTGCCGGAAGAGAACCTGATCCTTCGTTTTCGTCGTTGCCGCCCGCCTGGCGATTTACAGGGATCGAACTCAGCCGAGGCGCTTTAATTCGCTGGTGAAGAGCTTCGCCATCTGCTACACTAAAAGTGCGTTTGATCAGATTCGGTTTTTGAGCAGCTTCTTGCCAACCAGCTAGTACCTGCCTTAAGTATTCCGATTCCTTCCAGCGTAAACAAAATCGAAAGGTAACACTTACAACAAATGGAACAAGGAACAGTAAAGTGGTTCAATGACGCCAAAGGCTACGGTTTTATCAGCCGTCAGAATGGCGAGGACGTTTTCGTGCATTTCTCAGCCATCCAGGCCGGCGGTTTCCGCAGCCTGCAGGAAGGCCAAGCCGTCGAATTCGACGTCACCAAAGGCCCCAAGGGCTGGCAAGCCGAGAACGTTAAGTCTCTCTAAAATCTAGAGATATCCGTAAGGCGGTCGCAAAAAGGCCGCCTTTTCGGCGCTACAAACACCCGCCGCTTTTGTCCCCAAATTGACCACCACCTCGGTGGTTTAGCTATTGGCTTGATCTCTGGCTCGTTATAACATTAGTGTCGGCTTGAGATCTCGAGTCCCGATTTCTTTTGAGCCGTATTCCCAGGAACTTTGGCAGAGCGAGACATGACGACGTCCACCATTGCCACCTTTTCCAGTCGACTCTCCCGCAACCTCGCGACTCGCTACGCTGCTGCATTCTTCGTTACCGCAGCGGCTTTGCTGGCCCGTCGCGCGCTGAATCCGCTCCTCGGCGATTACGTTCCCTACATTACTCTTTTTCCAGCCGTGGCCTTTTCTGCGTGGTATTGCGGCATCGGGCCCTCCATCCTAAGCATTCTTCTTAGTGTCATTGGCGCGCAATACTGGCTCGTCCCGCCTGTAGATTCACTCCGCATTCTCAATACGGCACAGTCCGTCGGTATTCTTTTATTTTTGCTCGTCTCCCTGCTCATTGTGGGTATGGGGGAAGTCAGCCTCCGCGAACTCTCCGCCCGTCTGCTCCAGTTGCAGGACGACGAGAGGCGCCGCATCGCCCGCGAATTGCACGACAGTGTCGGACAGTTGTTGACTGGCCTGGCCATGAACCTCTCGGTGATGCGAACTGACATTGAACGGCTCATCAAGACGGCGGGCTCCATCACCGATAGTGAGGGTCTGGTGCAGGAAATGAGCCGGGAAATCCGCACCATCTCCCACCTGCTTCATCCGCCCCTGCTCGACGAAGTGGGACTGTCCTCGGCTCTTCCCTGGTACATCGATGGATTTTCAAAACGCAGCAACATAAAAGTTGATCTGGATTTCCCCGCCGACTTCGGACGGCTGTCCCACGAGTTGGAAACCGCCATCTTCCGCGTGGTGCAGGAATGTCTCACCAATATTCATCGCCATTCCGAAAGCCCCACTGCCAGGATTCGTATCAAACGCTCCGCTACCGAAGTGCGCGTGCTCGTTGAAGATCGAGGCAAAGGTATATCGGCAGAAAAACAAAGTGAAATGGCCACCGATGGCAAGCCCGGAGTTGGAATCAGAGGGATGCGGGAAAGAATCCGTCAACTCGGCGGCACTCTGGAGATTGAATCTAACTCGAAGGGGACAGCCGTGATCGCTTATCTGCCGCTGGCCAATGTCTCCGCACTTTCCGCCGTCGATGCCGCCTGACCGAACGCTAATAGCGAGACTTAATCTTGCACTCCTTGCTGTCGGATGAGGTCAGGTGCGTCAAATCTGCTACTCAAATACACTCCATCGTCGTTTGAAAAGCGAAATATCCCCACGGGGTTTGCGATGAAACTTCTTCGCCTTGTCGTCGCAGTTTGCTTTTCCTTGCATTTCTCCATTTTATTGCTCGCCCAATCATCGGGTCCAGATGATCGACGGATCACCGATCCACAATTGATTACTTCCGCCTCGAACCCCAAGGCACGACGGATTCCGTTCGACGACCTGTACTTCACACGATCGGTCTCCAACGCCTCATGGTCTCCAGATGGCAAAGATATCCTGCTCACGACGGACATGTCAGGGCGGCAAAACCTATGGAAGGTAAACTCCGCGGGCGGCTGGCCCATCCAGCTGGTTCAGTCCGACGAGCGCCAGTATGGAGGTACCTGGTCGCCCGACGGCAAATGGATCCTCTACCAGCAAGACACCGCCGGCAACGAGCTGTGGGATATTTTTGCGGTTTCTAGCGATGGAGGTGAAGTCCTCAATCTGACCAATACTCCTGATGTCCGCGAAGAGTCGCCCCGCTGGTCTCCCGACGGCAAGACAGTCGCATTGAATTACAAGCCAAAAACTTCAACTATTTACGACCTTGCACTCCTGGATTGGGCGACTCGCAAAGTCAGCAAGCTGACCCACGAACAAACCCCGGACCATTCCTGGAGCTCCGTTGCGTGGAGCCCGGATGGCAAAACTTTATACGCCAACCGTATTGAGGGAAACTCCACGGACGCTGATGTCTACGCGGTGAATGTCTCTACCGGGAAAACAACAGACCTGACTCCTCATCAAGGCAAGGGCTTGAACTTTGCTTCTTCTCTCTCGCCGGACGGCAAGACCTTGCTGATCACCTCTGACCAGAAGGGTGGATACCAGAACGTGGCGCTGCTGGATATTGCCACGAT
>QIAP01000248.1 GCA_003225075.1 Acidobacteriota bacterium
TCGGGAGCGCGCCCTGGCTTCCGCCGGTGATTAACAACCGAAAAGGCTCTTCCGGTTTGCGCGGCGCGATGTCGAAGAATTCCGCGCGAACGGGATTGCCGGTGACGACTGCTTTGTTGCCCAAAGCCTTCGCGGTGACTTCATATCCGGTCGCGATGCGCTTCGACAATTTCACCAGAAGTTTGTTGGTGAAACCAGGCTCCGCGTTGGGCTCAAAAATTACGTTGGGAATGCCGCGAAGCCATGTCGCCAGCATCATTGGGCCGGCGGCGTAACCACCGACACCAAATGCCGCGACCGGTTTGTGCTTCCGAAGAATCGCGAAGGCATCGCGCATGCCAGGCGCGAGTGTCGCAAAGTTTTTCACAAGCGTCAGTCCGCCCTTTCCCTTGAGCCCGGCAGCCCGCAGCGTTTCAAGCGGCAACCCGGCCTGCGGCACCAATTTCATTTCGATTCCGCGTTGTGTTCCCACCAGCACAACTTCCCTTTCCATTCCTCGAGACATCCATTCCTTTGCAATCGCGATCGCTGGAAACACGTGGCCACCGGTACCACCACCCGCAATGAGCAGTTTCATCGCGCGATTCCAAAAATTGCGCGTGATTTCATCGCGCCGTCGACTGCTGCGAAATATTCAGCAGCACTCCTGTCGCCAGAAGCATCACAAGCAAACTGGATCCTCCGTAGCTGATGAACGGAAGCGGGATGCCCTTGGTCGGAACCATGCCGAGCACTACGGCAAAATTGATCAAGGTCTGGAAAATGACCATTGACGTAATACCGAGGGCCAGTAGGCGGCCAAAATTATCCGGCGCTGCGAAGGCTGCTCGCAGTCCGCGCCAGCCGTAGACTGCAAACAGCGCGATCACGATCATGGCGCCGATGAATCCCAGCTCCTCGCAAATGACCGCGTAGATGAAGTCCGTGTGAGCTTCAGGCAAATAAAACAGTTTCTGTTTGCTCTCCAT
Source organism: Acidobacteriota bacterium (assembly GCA_003225075.1). Taxonomy (GTDB): domain Bacteria; phylum Acidobacteriota; class Terriglobia; order Terriglobales; family Acidobacteriaceae; genus Gp1-AA124. Next base: position 969 of record QIAP01000248.1, read on the forward strand.
CAGGCCCACGCCGGTAAAACCGCCGGACCCGACCGCGATGAGCGATTGCAGCAACTGAAAACCCGCGCCTTGTGGATCGACATCCGGGTTGAGAAACGCCATGAAACGCGCTTGCCGATAGGCAACGTGAGAAATCAGCAGATAGAGAGCGGGGATGGAAGCAGCCGCGCCTGCGGCAATCCATTTCCAGGAAAGTCCGGCGACATAAAGCACCGCGGCGGCGATCAGACCAATATCCACGGAGGTACCAAGATCAGGTTGCGCGAGAATCAACGCCACACAAACCAGAATCGGTCCGATCGCCGGCAATATATTGTGCAGAAAATCTTCCTTGCGAAATTCCATGTTGGCGGCGCTGCGTCGCTTCAAATCCAAAAACCACGCTAAGTAGAGAATGACCGCCAACTTGGCGATTTCCGAAGGCTGGATGCCGACGGGACCAATTCGAATCCAGCGGTGAGTGGCATGCGACTTATCGAGGAAGAAAGCACCCACGAGCATTAAGCCGACAATGCACAAGACGCTGTAGACGACCGCGGGTTCGCGAAGTTTGCGGTAATCGGTACGCATTAACACAAACATTCCGGCAAGCCCAATCGCCAGCCAGGCGGACTGGCGCAGCAGGAAGAAATAAGAGTGACCGTATTCGTGTTCGGCGGTTACCGCGGACGCGCTGAAGATCATCACCGCGCCCAGTAGGCACAACCCGAGCGTCACACCGAACAGCCATTTGTCATTTTCCAAACGTCTCGGCATTCTTCCTCTCCGTATCCGGCGGATTTTTCGGATTTTCGTTCCTCAGGATTTCCGCGCTCCGCTGCAACTGGTGGACAAGGTCTTTAAAGACGCGACCCCGATGTTCGTAATTCTGGAACTGATCAAAACTTGCGCATGCCGGTGCGAGCAAAACGATGTCTCCCGCATGAGCGGTCTGTGCGGCAAATTGGAAGGCGTGCTCGAGCGTTTCGGCCTGCCTGATGGCGACGCTGCCTTCGATCTGATGTTCAATTTTTTTGGCAGCGGCGCCGATCAGGAGCACAAGAATTGCTTTGTCACGCAGCGTCGGGCGCAGCACGGAGTAGTCGCTGTCTTTGTCCTTGCCGCCCAGAATCACGACGATTCGTCCCGGGAAGGCTTCAAGCGCCTTGAGCGTGGCGTCAACATTGGTGGCCTTCGAATCGTTGTAGTAGCGGACTCCGTGAATCTCTGCGACGAATTCGATACGATGCTCCACACCTGCAAAGGAGCGAAAGCGGAATTTCCCTGCAATCGAGAATTTCGTCGTCTCTACCAGCCTGCCGGAAGATGATTTTCCCATCTCGAACGAACGCTCCCTGCTCGGCATTCGTCTTCCGGCTGAACCAGTACACCTGAGGAAGCGATGGAGCATACTTGGTGCTTACCGCATCGTCCGCGTTCAGAATGGCGAAATCCTCGCTGGTTTGATTTTCGAAGATTCTGGCTTTCGCGGTTCCATATGCGGTCAGAGTTTTGTGCCGGTCCAGATGATCCGGTGTCAGATTCAAGAAAACCGCGATGTTGGGTCGAAAAGTGTCGATCAGTTCGAGTTGAAAGCTGCTTAGCTCCGCGACGGCAATCGTGCGATCGTTCGTCTCTCCGACCTCTGCGATCAAGGGAGTACCGATGTTGCCGCCGAGGACAGTCGAGAAACCGGCGTTACGCAAAATGTATTCAATGAGCGATGTTGTGGTGGTCTTGCCGTTCGACCCGGTGATACCGATCAGTTGTCCGCTTAAGAAGCGGAAGGCCAGTTCGATTTCGCTCCAAACCGGAATTTTCAACGCTCGTGCTTTGACCAGGAGCGCTACGTCGCCAGGTACGCCAGGCGTCGCGGTCACAATAGCTCCGTGATCCGCACAAAAGAGCGCGGTAGCTATGCCGGTGCGGGCCAGTCCGATGACCAGCACGTGTTTCCCTTTTAAGTCGATCTTTCCGGCCATTCCTTCCACAGTCCTTCGGACCTAGCGCAGCTTCAGGGTGGTGAGCGCAAACAGCGCGAACACCAACGCCAGAATCCAGAATCTCACGATCACCTTTGATTCACTCCACCCGAGTAATTCGAAATGGTGATGAACCGGCGCCATGCGGAAAATCCGTTTTCCGCGTAGTTTGAAAGAGCCCACCTGCAAGATCACCGAGAGCGCTTCGATCACAAAAACGCCGCCGATAAAAAAAAGGAGAATCTCCTGCTTAATGATGACGGCAATGACCCCCAATGTTCCACCAAGTGACAGGGAGCCGACATCGCCCATAAAAACTTCGGCGGGATGCGCGTTGTACCACAGGAAACCTAGCGATGCGCCAACGAGCGCTCCGCAAAAGACTGTCAGCTCACCTACGCGCGGGATGTACTGAATATCGAGATAGGACGACCAACGCGCGTTGCTGCTGACATACGTCAAGACAGTCAGAGCGCCGGCCGCAATTACCGTACAGCCAATTGCCAAGCCGTCAAGGCCGTCAGTCAAATTAACGGCGTTCGAAGAACCGGTGATGACGAGGGTCACAAACAGCAGGAACGGTACGAAGGCCAATGGCCACAGGTGATCGCTCGAAATCAGAGAGTGAATGACCAGATCAGGGTGAAATTTCTTAAAGAACGGGACGATCAACTGCGTGGAATAGGCGCTGTGCGTGGAAAGCTCCAATAGGCCGACTCCCACAATCATGCTGACCAGCACTTGCAGGAGAAATTTGCGCTTGCTGGTCAGGCCCAGGTTCCGCTTTTTCGCCACCTTAGCGTAGTCATCGATGAAACCGACGGCGGAGAACGCCACCAATGCAAACAGCGCCATCAGAACAAACGCGTTCGTAAGGTCCGCCCAGAGCAGCACCGGCACGGCGGTGGAAAGCACAATCAGAACGCCGCCCATCGTCGGTGTGCCGGCTTTTTTCTGGTGTTCCTGCGGGCCTTCCGCGCGGATGTACTGTCCGATCTGCAATTCGCGCAGACGGCGGATCAGCCATGGCCCGAACACCAGCGCGAGAAACATCGCCGTGAGGCTGGCGTACACGGTGCGCACGGTGATGTAGCGAAAAACATTAAGAGGGCTGAAATATTTCTGCAGCGTGTGATAAAGAAGGTAGTACAGCATCTAGTGGCGGACCCCCAG
>QIAP01000249.1 GCA_003225075.1 Acidobacteriota bacterium
AGGGAAAGATCTTGCGTAGAAAGCGTCTCGCAATCCGACAGCTGCCATCTCGCCGGGACGAGGAATCACCATCCGAGGAGAAAGACCATGATCTATAAACGCGGTAAGGTTTACTGGTACAAATTTCAGTGGAATGGAAAACTAGTGCGTGAATCCACGAAGCAGGGCAACGACAAAGTGGCACGGCAGATGGAGGCGGCGCATCGCACTTCTCTCGCGAAGGGTGAAGTCGGTATTCGGGAGAGGAAGCCTGCACCAACCCTGAAGGACTTTTGCGAGCGCAGATTCGAGCCTTGGGCCAAGGCGACTTTTGAGCACACCTGTCTCAACAACTGGCTCTGGTTTCGCGCTGGGATTCGGCAGCTCACAAGATATGACCCACTGGCGGATGCCAAATTGGATGAGATCACAAACGAGAAGCTGGCGGGATTTGCCGCGCACGAGCAGACGCGATTGCAGAAACGAGGCAGGGACGAAAAGGAAGAAAAACGGGGCCTGGCCGTGAGTTCGATCAACAGTGCAATACGTGTGCTGCGTCGCGTGCTCCGTCTCGCGGTTGAGTGGGGTGCGATTCAATCTACTCCGAAACTGGCCCTGTTGCCGGGTGAACGGTATCGCGAGCGGGTTATCACACCGGATGAAGAGATGCGTTACCTTACAGCCGCTTCGCCGTTGCTCGGAGATGTGAGTACAGTCCTTGCAGACTCGGGTATGCGACCCGATGAGTGCTATCGTTTTCGTTGGGAAAACGTGACGTGGGTGAACGGTCGAAACGGCAGTCTGCTAATAACGCATGGAAAGACCGCAGCGGCCCGCCGTGTACTGCCGATGACGCCGAGAGTGCGAGCGGTTTTAGAAGCGCGGTGGAAAGGCGCAGGAGAACCCCTAGAAGGGTGGCTGTGGCCCGCCCCAACTGCCAGTGGACACATAGACCATTCCAGCCTCAAAAAACAGCACGCGAAGGCATTTCGCATCGTGAACGCGGAAGCAAAGAAGAACAACGCCTCACCGCTCACGCCATTCGTGCTTTACTCGTTTCGACATACGTTTCTGACGCGACTAGGACGATCTGGCTGCGATGCCTGGACCTTGGCTCGAATCGCTGGGCACAGTTCAATCGCGATTTCCAGCCGTTACGTTCACCCCTCAGAGGACACGGTACTCGCGGCTTTTTCTCGGCTGGGTGGGCACAATCCTGGGCACAACGAGTTGCAGGCGGCTGTCCAAGACAATGCGGGAGCTCGCTAAGTCCTGAACATATGTATAATTACGGGGAGCGCGCCCGTAGCTCAGTTGGATAGAGCGATTGCCTCCGGAGCAATAGGTCGGGAGTTCGAATCTCTCCGGGCGCACCATTTTTCAACAACTTAGATACCACTCGAGACAGTTTTGTGTTCAGAATGTGATCAGTTGGCTGCCTCACTGCACGGCTCCGACGGCAGAAGCCGCTGCCAAATTCTTATTTTGCTGCAAGCCCGCAATTCCCTCGTACATCGCGTCAACCATCAGGTAAACGGAATCCGGGATTTCTTTAACATAGTTTTCGAGCGTGGTGTCTGGCCGCGCGTGCCGCAATTGCTTTTGCACGTCTTTGAGAGTCCCTTTGCGTTCGCCGACAGCCAAGGTTGCGAATGTCCTCCGTAGGACTTGGAAGTTCAACTTGTCCAGCCCTATCTTGACGCGGATTGGATCCAGCACTCGGGCTTCGAAGTTTTCATAATCCATATGGCCGCCTTGGCTGTTAGGAAAAATGAAGTCCCGATCTCCCGGGTACGCTGTGGCGGTTCTCCACTCGAGGAGTTCGCTGGCTAAGCGCTTGGGCAAAGGGACATAGCCCTCGCTGCCCTCGGTCTTTGCCCAAGGTCGGAGTTTCGACTTGTAAACCGTCTCCGTAACGTGCAGCGCATGTCGTCCATTCGGGAGTTGTTCGAGACTGCGCCAGCGGAAGGCGCACAGCTCCCCCGGGCGTATCGCAGTTCCAGAGCAAACCTTTATGACCAGCTTGTCACGGGGAGTGATCGCAGCGTCGATGACCGCTCGATACTGCGGCCATTCTAATAGGGTCTCGTCGGGCTTTCGTGTTCTCGGCCGTTTCAACTTCCGTGCCGGGTCCTTCCCGAGAAAATCTTGCTCCACTGCCTCTGTGCACATGGACTTTAGGTACGTATAGCAGTGAAACACCATCGAACGCGAATAATCGCGATCGAACCTTCCAGCACTGCAGCGCTTCCGGTCCGCTCGCAGACCTCGCGAGCGGTCTCCGGAGTAAGTCGCGCATCCGACCGGCCCATCAGGCGGAGCATTTGATGGATACGCTGGTCGGAGATGAGGCTCAGAAACGGCGACTGCTCAAGCTGCACAGCCATGCCTTGCCTGAGAGTCCCGTCAAAAACTGAGTCGCCAGTGGAATTGGCGAAGTCCGCAAGCACCACGGTGTCTTTTTCACCGAGAACGGTTGCGCGGTGCCAGAACAACCGGAGTGTGCCCGCAGCCACCACAAGCAGGAGGATCACAACCATCGAGATCCATCCCCAAGGTTTGGTTTCCCGCACCTGCACCTGCATCTTGGAGTGGTTCGCGGCAAGAATGTTGAGTTCGTGCTCCGGCACCAAGTGCACATTCTCAGCAAGACGATACCCTCGCCCGGGCACTGTAACGATGTACCGGTGGTCTTGGGGCTCTCGCCCAGCGCCTTACGCAGCATGAAAATGTTGCGGCTGAGGTTGGCCTCTTCCACAAAAGTGTCGGGCCAAACTGCTTTCATCAAGTCGTCCTTGGTGACTACCTCTTTGCTGTGGCGGACCAGAACTAGGAGGATCTGAAAGGTCTTCGGCGCAGCGGGACAGGCTCGCCGGCATGAAGCAGAGTTTCTTTTTCCGGATCAACGCGAAACGGGCCGAACTCGTAGAGTTCTCTAACGTAGAGTTCTCTAACTGTATGGCTTGGGTTCGCCGGCATTGAGAGCACCCCAGATCGACCTGCAACTGACGGGCCAAAATTCTAGCACGTTTCGAAGCCTAAACCGACTCCATCGCTGCTCGCCTATAACCTACGAAGTACCCTGTTTTCTGGGTATTACACCGCCTGCGAGAAATTATCAGAAATTTTCAGAAGGTTTGTAAGGACTTATCACGCGCCCTCCGGGCAAGCTGCCCTCGCTTCAGCCACGCGACCTCCGAAATCAGAATTTTATGGCCAAGCGGACGACCATCACGATCGAAACCGATTCGTTGTTGATCTTGCGGGGCCGGAATTCGAAACGTGCATGGTGCCACCTATGCGCGGCAGAAGGGGAGATGATCGCGCTAGAAAACGCCGGAGTGATCTCAAATCTGGAACGACCTGCATTAGAGGAATGGCTCAATTCTGGGGAGTTGCACCGGTCGCAGGCACCCGATGGCTCGGCGTTGATTTGTCTGAATTCACTGCTGGCTCGTGTGCGGAACACAAAAACTAGCTAAATCGCGGCCCCCGCGCGGTGGAAGTACATACAAGGAGACAATATGAAACTCAGATTGCTGTTTACGATTTCAGTGCTGAGCTTGCTGGTTGCACTCGTGACTCCGATTCAGCTAAACGCACAGGGAGAGGAGTCCAAGCACATTCGCTATCACGTCATCGACCTGGGTACGTTGGGCGGGCCCGGGACGAATAGCTCAGCTTATGACATGAACAATGCCGGCTGGGTGGCCGGGTCTGGGAACCTGGCTCCCGGCGGCCCCCAACACGCCTTCGTTTGGTTTGGTAGGGGGCCCTTGATCGACGTGGGGACACTGGGAGGACCAAACAGTGAGGCTGGTGGTCCTAACTTGAGAGGAGAGGCAGTGATACTTTCCGAGACTGGCGAGACAGATCCGAATGGTGAAG
>QIAP01000080.1 GCA_003225075.1 Acidobacteriota bacterium
CAATCCAGAAGAAAAATCGTGGTCCGACTGTGGTCCGATAACTCTGCTTTGGGGTCTTTTCAATGACTTTCTGTCGTTCCCGGCGCCGTCAAGTCGTTGAAATATAATGCTGTCGTTTTTGGGTTGGCCTCATAACCCAAAGGTCGGTGGTTCAAATCCACCCTCCGCAACCAAAATTTCTTCGCTTTCAATCATTTCCGGAAACCCCGCAACCATCCAAATTTGTATGCGGCAGTAGAGATTCGAGAAAATTGCGTCTAAAGACTCTTCCTATATCTCACGATGGGCATAACATGATTTATAGCCTCCGGTTTGCCCGGAAAGTTTAATTGTCACCAGCCTAATTCCGTGTCGGCCTGCGGCCCCCGGGGCGATCGGGACCTCTCGCCCGTTCAACACTCTTCGACGGATTTTGATTTCAAGCCAGTGCCGCATTATGCTGCGGGCTTCGCGGGGTGCGCCGAGATAAGCTGGTCGGCCTACTGTTAGTTCGGCAGACGGAGAAGTACAAGCTGACACCTTGGAGGCAGGGGCCCGCACTTCAGATGTTGTGTGACCGGGCACGCTCGGTGCGTGTGACTGCGGGAAGGCGCCGGGGCGAGCGATGCGGATTCGCTGGGGCGAGCGTGATTCGCGGTCGCAGGGGTCTGATCTGTCCACGACGTGCAAAAAAAGGGCGCAAGTCTATCCAGCCCATTCGAGACCCATTCGCGTGAGAGGAGTCACCACAAGATGGGTGCGCAAGGTTGATAGGCTATGCTGGTTGCACCCGAGAGCAGACCCTTTCTCCGTCGCAGCCGCTTTGCCGCTTTATTAGGGTTAATGTGCATGGAAGGTGAGAGATGCATGGCTAAGTTGACATACTCAATGTTTACGTCACTTGACGGTTACGCGGAAGACGGGCACGGCGGCTTTGGCTGGGGCGCTCCCGAAGACGAAGAGTTGCACTCCTACATCAACGAGCTTGCGTCGTCATTCGGCACCTATCTCTACGGACGGAGGATGTACGAGACAATGGTGTATTGGGAGACCGCGCACACGGTTCGCGATCAACCACAGTTCGTGCTCGACTTTGCGAGGCAGTGGCAGGCGGCGGAGAAGATCGTCTACTCCAGGACCCTCGCCGAGCCGCGCAGCGCGCGGACGAGGATCGAGCGTGAATTCGATCCCGGCGCAGTCCGGCGGCTCAAGGCCGACGCCGAGCACGACATCACTGTTGACGGTCCTGAACTCGCCGCGCAAGCGATAAGGGCGGGTCTTGTCGACGAGTTCCAAATGATTGTCTGCCCCGTGGTCGTCGGCAGCGGAAAACGGTTCTTCCCGGATGGTGTGCGGCTGAACCTCGAGCTAGTCGAGGAGCGACGCTTCCGTAAGGGTGTGATCGTTCTCCGGTACGGGTCCGCGGCTCATCGTCGTGAAGGGGGTGGAACGTCACCCGCCAACCGTGGCGCCCGCGCATGCGGCGATCGATCCAGGGCCAGAGCGCTGCGAACTCGCCGTTGAAGCTGACGTGGCCCTCGCTGCGCCTCGGGACCACGCAGCAACACCAGCGTTGACTCGCGATAAACGGCGTAGTGTTGACCGACTTGATCCCAGATGGTCGGCAACTCTTCCCGAAAGCCTTTTCCTCAAGGCCTTAACGGAAGGTTTGCCCATGATTCGACCCGGAGAAGTAGACATATGCCGTCCGGTGATGGTCAGATAGTCCGTAATCTACGGAGTCACCCGATGACCGCAGCAGACTTTCGCAGGATTGCACTGAGCCTGGAGGGGGTGGAAGAGTACTCCCACGCAGGATTGCCGGCTTTTCGTGTAGGAGGTAGGAAATTTGCTTCGCTGGCCTCGCAAGCAGGGGGGTACGGAAATCTGATGCTTACGCTGGAGCAGCAGGCGGCGTTTGTGGAGGAGGCGCCCGAGATTTTCTTGCCGATTCCTGGCGGCTGGGGAAAGATGGGACACACGCATATTCGCCTGGCCGCGGCGAGCGAGGATGTACTGACGGGTGCACTCCGAACAGCGTGGAGACTGCGAATTGATAAGAACGCAAAGACAAGCCGAAAAAAACCCCATGTGGGCGAGCGCAGCGGAGTAAGAGATAAGAAACGCGGGAAGCGACGACTATGAGAGCAATAAGGGCTCGAAACATTAATAGCAATAAAAAGGACTTGTCACCAGAACGACGTGAAGAACTACTCAGAGCATTGAAAGCCCGTTTTGAGAAAAACATGAACCGCCATAAAGGTCTTGAATGGGATAAAGTGCAAGCAAAGCTGGAAGCTAATGCTGAAAAACTGTGGTCACTCAATGAAATGGAAAGAACTGGCGGTGAACCGGATGTTGTTGGTCATGATAAAAAGACGGGCGAATACATTTTTTATGATTGTTCAGCGGAAAGTCCTAAAGGCCGCAGAAGTGTTTGCTACGACGGTGAAGCGCTGGAGTCAAGGAAAGAACATAAACCAGAAGATAACGCTATGGATATGGCAGTTGCCATGGGCATTGAGCTTTTAACGGAGGAACAATATCGAGAGTTGCAGAAACTTGGAGATTTCGATACGAAAACGTCGAGCTGGGTGAAAACACCTTCTGATATCAGAAAACTCGGCGGCGCCATCTTTTGTGATCGCCGCTACGACGCTGTTTTCGTGTATCACAACGGTGCGGAATCTTACTATGCCGCTAGGGCGTTCCGTGGCTCGCTAAGGGTCTAAATTTTGCATGCTGGCACATTAAACAGTCGATCACGAGCCTGGCGGTGAATACGAATGGCTACCTTAGCCAGATCACCAATCCTGCAGGCCAAATCTCAAAATTCACTTATAGCTCGCGCGGACTAATGACGAGCTATACTGATCCCAAGGGAAATATATATAGCTTTTCCTATGATGGTTTGGGGCGGCTGTTAAAACATGCGGATCCTGCCGGTGGTTCAATCAGCTTCGCTCGCGCCAACAACACTTCGGGATGCACAGTAACCGAAACGACGGCGCTGGGTCCCATCACTAAGTACCAAACTGCATTCTCGTCCACCAGCTCCTCAACGACCCAGCAATTTACCAACACCTGGCCCAATGGTCTTACTGCGACTGAGTCCAAGACGCGACAGAGCGGCCATACGTCCGAGGCCACCGTTTTTCCTGATGGTACTTCATACAGCGAGAGCAGGGGGCCTGATCCACGCTGGAGGATATATAACAACAACTTCCTGGATGCATCGCGCACCATTAACGGCTTATGACAACGACGGCTTGCTTACCGGCTCGGGACCCCTGGCGGTGACTCGAAGCGCGCAAGATGGATTGATCACCTCAACCAAGCTTGGTCTCGCCACAGACACCCGCACCTACAATTCATTCGGGGAACTTACCGGATACGCGGCCGCTTACAATAGCGCCCCTTTGCGCAGCGTGCAGTTCACACGTGATGCTGGAGGGAGGGTCAGTAGCAAAACGGAAATCATCGGCGGAACCACGACGGCGTATGGGTACAGCTACGACCAAGCGGGACGACTGACCTCCGTCACCCAAAACGGAATAGCTGCGGAAGCCTACACTTACGATGGCAATTCCAACCGCTCGGCCGCAACCATTTCTACCGTGACGGTCAACGGCGTCTATGATGCCCAAGACCGTTTGTTAGGCTATGGCGCCGCCTCCTACCTATATACCGCCAATGGCGAACTATTCACTAAGACGATTGGGGCACAGAAAGCCACGTACCAATACGATGTACTCGGGAACCTGACGACAGTGACACTGCCGAGTGCAAAACCATTAGCTACATCATTGACCCGCAGAACCACCGCGTGGGCGAAAAGGTCAATGGAGTGCTGACTGCCGAATTTCTCTACGACGGCTCCCATATCGTGGCGCAACTGAACGGCAGTAATTCGCTTGTGAGCCAATTCCTCTACGCAACCAAGACCAATACTCCCGACTACATGGTCAAGGCTGGCGATATTTATCGGATCATTTCTGACCGCCTGGGGAGTCCGCGACTGGTGATGGATACGTCTACGGGGACTATTGCAGAAAGGATCGATTATGACAGCTTTGGAAGTGTGGGAAATGACACAAATCCAGGGTTCCAACCGTTTGGTTTTGCTGGAGGTCTTTACTATCAGGACACGAAGCTCGTGCGCTTCGGCGCTCGCGACTACGATCCGGTGGTTGGTCGCTGGACGGCCAAGGATCCTATTCGCTTCAAGGGCGGTGACACCAACTTGTATGGATATGTTCTCAATGACCCAGTGAATTTAACAGATCCAAGCGGACTAAGGGGTTTGAGGGATTGGTTCAACGACTTCATCAAAGGAGTCAAGAAGAAGTTCTGTAAAAAGTGTAGAGAAAAGCAAGAGGCCGACCCTCAGCCCGAGCCCGAGCCCGAGTCTGAGGGCAATGGTGTCACAGCGGGCGAAGCAGGTAAGGATACTGCGATCCACGTTGGTACTGAAGCAGCTGCTGAAGCAGCCGAACACGCCGTTGAGAGTGGTGCTCTCAAGGTAATAGGCCCGGCCGCCACAGGTGTCGAAGGCACCGCGCAATTATACAAAGGCCTGGTGGGAGCAAAAGAACATAACCAGAGGAATAAGGAAAAGACGCAAGTCGTAGATTGTAGTACTGGGGAAGTTCGTGAATAAGCTCTGTCGCAAATGGGATAAGAAGAACCATTGTTATCGGTGATCTATCCCCATTAGCCAGCAGCTAGTCTCCGGAACGGGGGCATCTACATATTCATACAACGTCGAGCGGCAGAACACGAAGATTTACGGCTGCGGGAGCCATAGGGCAGACAATAGTTCCTCCACGACGCAGAATCCGGTTCGGTTTATGCTGGGTCTTCTAACGGTTGATCCTTTGCACCCTTAATCAAAAGCCACAACATGGTCGACCCCTCCCCAAGCCCTCCCAACATCCCCGCAATGTGGAAAACAATATCTCCGTAGGCTGGCAAGAGTAAGGAAGTAAGACTGGCGGCCACGTAGCCAAAACCCGCGGGTATGAGCAAGACGCCCAGAATTCGAGGAAGGAAACCTGATCTATATACAAGAACCCCGAAGGGGAAAAGCCAAAGGCCCCAAAATATCTGGGCAAGAAGAAGTCCAGAACCATGCAAATGGAAGAATGCCATTGCCAGGGCATCCAGCTGAGGTTGGTCCAAGGCTCCGGCGATATGAGCACCGTTCGAGAGCATCAGGGCAGCCACTCGGTTGAGCTCATTGAGAAACGATATAGGGACGGAGATCAAAACCAATGTCAACATCAGCAAAGCGTGTTTCTTGTTGACCCCTTTCAGCAAATGGTAGAAAGCCAGACCCATGAAGATAAAAGTGGTCGCGCTGATTAGTTCGGCCACAATGCCGACACGGAAAAGCAACGGGGAAGTCCTGATCTTGTTGGCGGTAGCCGTGGCATCTCCCATCACCATGAAAACGGAGGGAATATAGAGGAGGCTAAAGGGAGCGGGTAAGCTACTCAAGAAATACAGTACTCCCGCGGTTCGCGCTGCCTTTTTGGTTGAGTTCATGTGTTCGCTCCTTATTTCGCTACTGACCAGGGGCCCGTAAAGGACACACCATTACGACGACACAGTGACTCAGTTCGGTGGTTCAGCTTTGCTGCGGTTGCGGAGCCGGCAACGAAGAATCGGTGCTGCTCAGAGCATTGCCACAATACGGACAATAAACGTCATCCGCGTGGACCGCGTGCTGGCAGCGGTTACAGTGCAGAGTCAGATTTTTGCCGCACTTCGGGCAATAACCGTATCCGGACTGAGTCCGGGCGCCGCAGTGCGGGCATAAGGAAGGCAGCGGCTGCCGCAGCAGGAAATACAAGATGATACCGAGCGCGTTGGGAACGAAGATGGCCAACAGCGTCCAGATCACGCGATTCATGCCTCGCCGTCCCGCATCGTGGTTTACATAAACAATGAGCAGGAAGTAGCAGGGCATGAACAGTCCTGCCAGAATGCCCAAGGCTACGAGTCCCCCAAAAGACGGCGCCTTGGGATCGTGCGACAGGACCGTGACGAACAGAATCGGAATGCAGATTAAGCCCAACCCGGCCAGCACCCAGGCCCAACGGGGAATCAACCGCAACTCGTCCGCGAATCGGGTATGTTTTTCGGTCTTCACCGGCATGATTTCTCCTTTATTTATCCCTGGGAAGATTCATCCCTCGGACGCATCGTTGCTGCCACTCAAATATGTGCCGTGCGCCAGAAACAGCACGCCTGCTGCAATCGTGGGCGCGACCCAGAAGAGTACGAAACCTACTTGCCAAACCGGGTTTGGCAACTGGCTCCATCGCCCCAACCACTCAAATCCCTGCCAGACGAGCGGAGTGGTGAGCGCCGATGAAATTGCTACCAGCGCACACGACGATGCGACCAGGAGGAGCCGCTCCCGCCTCTGCCGGAGATCGCGGGCACGTATACGCACCCGCATCTGCGTAGCTCGCACCAGGCGGGAATCGGCGGCGAGCGGCAGCGAGCGCAAAGCACGAACCACGCGGTTTGCTGCTTCCGCATAACGACCGCATGCTTCGCAGTTATCGAGGTGGGCCCGCAGCCAGGTCTGTTGAGCATCCGAGAGACCTTCACCCAGAGCGATCAACTCCTGTGCCTCGTCATGTGCGTTCCGCGTCATGCCTGCGCTCCTTTCAGCCGCGACATCAGCATATTCATTCCGCGATACAGTCGCGACTTCACCGTGCCCAGTGGCGCCCCGGTTACCGCGGCAATCTCCTCCAAAGCCAATCCATCCTGGAAGCGCAACACTATTGCCTCACGGTACTCCGCCGGGACGCCGACCAATGCCGCACTGATGCGTTCGGTCTGCTGGCGCTGTGCCACCAGTTCCCATGCCGAAGGGCGGGTATCGGCCGGTTCGAGCGGCGTGTGCCCTTCGTCCTCCATCAGGCCATCCAGGCTGACGGGACTTTTCTTGCGCAAATAATCAATCGTCAGATTTCTCGCCACCGCGTAGAGCCACGTGCTGAATTCGTGCTTGCCGTCGTACTGATGGCCACGTTCCAGCACGCGAATCCAGGTCTCCTGGAAGAGATCCTCCGCCAGTTCACGATTTCCCGACAGGTAGACCAAATAGCGAAGAAGCCGATGCTGATACTGCTCGATGAGACGGTCCAGCAGGTCCGGGTCGCGCCGGCGGAGACCGCGAGCAATTGCGCTGGTATCGGATTCCATCGCATTCGCGTAGCAATAAGCTATGGCGTTCATGCTACCCGGATATACGGGCGAGGCGATAAGAAAGATGCAGGATGGGAGACATTCTCATACAGCGCATTAAGTTATTTGTATTGAGGCCCATATTCGGTGAGTTGATCCGGCGCAACCCTTGCTTCAGAAGCTGCGATCAATATAATATTTGTCGATCGTCACCTCCTGTCTATAAGCCACCTCTCTCCTCTGGCCTGATCGGTTTCAGCCGTTGTGCCTCTTTGATACGGACCAGTGTTGCTTAAAACAGGAGTATCCCCATGAATCGCGGATTACATCTTTTGTGCCTGGCGGGCCTTGCAGTGTCGTGCGTTGCTCAACAGCTTCCTACTTTCAACCACGTCTTTATTGTTCTCGAAGAGAACCACAACTACTCCAGTGTTATTGGCAGCAGCTCGATGCCCTACCTGAACAGTCTGGCCAACACTTACGGACTGGCCACGCAGTACTACGCCAACACGCACCCTTCGATAGGCAACTACTTTATGCTGACAACCGGGGCGCTAATAACCAATGACGACAATTTCAGCGGCACAGTGACGGCCGACAATGTGGTACGTCATCTGCTGAGTGCCGGCAAGACCTGGAAGGCATACGAAGAGGATCTGCCCAAAGCGGGTTATATCAAGCCTGATGTGGCCAAATACGCGAGGCGGCATTGTCCGCTCTCGTATCTTTCAGACGTCTACAACAGCTCGAGTGAGAAACTGAATCTGGTCCCGTTTACGCAGTTTACAAAGGATCTGTCGAATGACAGCTTTCCTGATTTCTCCTTCATTACTCCCAACCTTTGCAATGATGCGCATGACTGCTCACTTGGAACCGCAGATGGTTGGCTGAAGACTCATATCGCTCCACTAATCCAAAGCAGCACGTTTCAGAAAGGTGGGTTGTTGATCATCGTGTTCGATGAGTCCGCCTCTGACAACACTCACGGGGGCGGCCGAGTGGCGTGGGTTGCCGTCAGTCCAAAGTTTTCCAAAGCCGGGTATCAGTCTCAGTTTCTTTACCAGCACGAGAATACGCTTCGTCTAATGATGCAAGGCCTGGGATTGACTACCTACCCTGGGAAGGCAAAGTCGGCAGCCAATATGGCGGAGTTTTTCCACTAACGGCGCCGGCGGGGCTTCCAGTTCGGGAGTGGTGTTCAAGCTGATTCCCTAATCTAGTCGTACTCCCTCATGTTCAGATGACCGAAGCAAGCATGACGGGTGAGGTGCGAACCATTATTTTCGTTTTCCAGCGGCGGCACTTTTCGTTTTCTTAGACAGCTTCGCTTTTCGCTCCTCAACCATTTCATTAACCCTACGAATGATATTCCTTAGGCGGTTCGGATCATTTTTGTTGATCTCGGCGCGGCAGAGTTCCCGCCACTCGTTTTTCTCCCTTTTATTCATGCGAGCTTTTTGCTGGATGTCGGGGGCCTTGAGAAGACGACGCGGCTTTATAACACAACACAGGGAGAAGTTCCAATCGTCAACGTCCAGGCGTCGTTCTTGAACGCGATTCAAAAAAGCCGTATTTATGTTGCCAGTTAACCCCTTCAGAATGGGTCCGTAGTTCGTATCTCGATTCGCAGATGTGGTGGTCCAGATAGCTTGCCACCGTGCCGGGTGCCCCAAAAACGAAGGGTCGGACATTACTCATCCCCGAAATTCTACGGGTGATGGCAGCCCGCCTGTGTGTGCGAACAGCCCCGCCCTGTCTCTCCAAAGAACGGAGAGACGAGGACGGCACCGGTTTTTATCTCATTTTGGTTGTTCCTGCTTTTTCAGGAACAAGATTGTGCGCTCGGCCTCGGTTAGTTCGATCAGTTCCTGGCGGTCAGCGCTTCCAGAGGATCGCAGTTCGAGCATTCGATCCTGGATGGCCTTGTGGGCTGCGTCCAGTTTGTGTTCGAAAATTCCGGGATTCAACTCCAATACCGCATCTCTGAAGAATTGCTTCCACATGATCTGATTGCTGGCATTAGTCGCTTGCATGAGAATTCTCCTTATATGAGCTGGCAATTTGAAAGCTTGCGAATGGAATAGTGAGTACTCGCGGAGCTACGCTCTGCAAAGTCGATGGCTCAGATTGGAGGTGCGGGACGGTCTCAGCAGATAAGGACGCAGGTGGCCAAGGACGCGAGAGTGGTAGCTCTCGCTATTGTCATCGGAACTCTTTGAAGATGGGGATTTGCCGGTGGGAAAAACAATGATGTCGTGCGAACGGAATGCTGGCCGGCATCTCCATCATAAGTTGCTGCCTTGCGAATCCGGCGGTGTGAAGGGATGGTTGGGGAAGATCGCTTCAACATGTGAAGCTGCGCAAGAACCGTATCGGTTTCATTGGCATCGCTGGCAGCAATGAGGAAAACTACCCCCGTCAGCATGACGAGAGCCGCCGCCAACGCAATTTTCCAGATGGATTTACTACTCACGGTTTCCGTCGATCCAGTGGAGTAGCTATTTTAACATTCGACTTTTGTCCTGCAACAATTATGTAAGGG
Source organism: Acidobacteriota bacterium (assembly GCA_003225075.1). GTDB lineage: Bacteria > Acidobacteriota > Terriglobia > Terriglobales > Acidobacteriaceae > Gp1-AA124. The sequence continues at coordinate 9,728 of QIAP01000080.1, forward strand.
TTGTGTGGCATCTTATGTGTCAGGGTTCCCCATAGTGTGGGAATTACATGGGAAGATCAAGGTGAGTATCTGGCAGAAACGTCAACTACTTAATGTCAAGACGGGATCTTGCATGCCTTTCATTCATATTTTCAATGATCGTTCGGGGCACTGGGACATCCAATCCTCATGACTGATAAACCATTGAAACGCTATCTTTTTGCGAGTGACTTTGATCAGACGCTGAGTTTCAACGACTCAGGTTACGTGCTGAGTGAGGTGCTGGGCATTGCCACCGAAGACTTTGAACGCAAAGTCAAAGGGATGGCGAAGATTAATCTGGTACAGCAGGGGGCGGAACTGGCGTATTTGCTGCTGCACGATCCGGAGTATCAGACGCAGGTGCGGCGGAAGCATTTGTATGAGGCGGGAAAGCGCATTCGGCTGAAACAAAATATTGCGCTGCTGGGCGAAATTCTTAAGCGCAGCATCGAGGGATATCATTTCGATTTTTATGTTTTGTCGGCGGCGCCGGTGGAGATCGTGGTGTCGGCGCTGGAGGGGATCGTTCCGGCGGATCATGTTTATGGAACCGAATTCAGCTACGGCAGCGCGGGCGAGATCGAAAGGATTGTCAGGACGACCGCGGGTTACGGGAAAGTTTCCGCGCTCGACCAGCTACAGAACAGCTTGCAGATTGGGCCGGACCACATCATCTATATGGGCGATGGCAGTTCGGATATTCACGTGATGCTGCATGTGAATGCGCGCTACGGTTACACCATCGCGGCGTCGGAAAGCAAGCATGTGGCGCAGATCGCCAATCGAACTGTGCTCAGCGACAATGCCCTGGCGGTGTTGGTCCCGGTGCTGGAGAAGATTGTGGGATGGCAGCGGCCGCGCATTCGGGACTTCTTCGAATCGTATGGGTTGCTGATACAAGAGTGGGATCGCGTACGAACTGACTGGCTGACATTACGCCCGGCGCATATTGAGGCGGCGTCCGCCGCAAGTGCGGAGTAGAGGGGTCAGGGAAGGTGTCTTTTTCAGGCGGGAGGAGGAATGTCAGGTTTGCCTCGATGGAGAATAGGGCCATCGAGCCGGTCGCCAGGAGCGCGCCGTCGCAGAATGGGACGGTCTGACCAGGAGAGGCGGGACTGAACCTCCTGGAATTCGCTGGTGTCGAGAATGTATTCCTTCCGGTTTGGCAGCAGAGTTGAAATGTTGCTTTGCACTTTTTTGATGCGGTCTTCGGTGAGCGGATAGCTGGAATAGGCCCTGGCCACGCCGCTGTGCCACGGAATTCTGGTGATGAAGTTGTAGAACGGCATTCGTGCCAGGCGGTGGCGCATTCCCGCCTCCCGGTTACTTAGCTTCTCCAATGCGACGATGAAGGCCTCGGGGTCGTAACCGGCGGCATATTCGTATTCGATTCCCAGGAGATCGGCCTCGCTCTCGGCGTCGCGATTGAATTTCTTTAACGAGAGCGGCACGCCGAGTCCGCCCAATGAGCTTAGGCCGAAACCGATAGGGCCTCCGAAATATCTCAAGGGAACGGATAGTGCGTCCCAGGTATAGCGGCGAGTCGCTGAGCGAGTGGCGTGCCGGGCCACGACGTGGGCGATCTCGTGGGCCATCATGCCGGCCAGTTCTGCCTCGCTATCTACGGCGAGGATCAATCCCTTGTCCACGTAAAGAAAACCGCCGGGAAGGCTAAAGGCGCGGATGTCCTGCGAATCAATTATTTTGATGGTGAAGGGCACTTGCGCATCGGAGTTCCGCACGAGTTTTTGACCGACGCGATTTACGTAGTCGGTAATCACTGGATCAGAAACAAACTTAGTATGGCGATCAATGGTGCGGGCGAGTTCCTCGCCCAGGGCGCGCTCTCGCTCCAGCGAATAAAGATTCATTCCCTTGCCAATTCCACGCTGGCCGATATGGTCGACGTCGTACTTAGCGGGACGCCTGCTGGTCTTAGCAACTGGAACAGCCGTGCTAGGGGCAGCGACGGACGCTGTGGGTTGCTCGGCAGTTTCGAGGGGGGACGCTGGAGGGGATTCTTGATCAATTTCCTGAGAAGGCTTCTCAGGGTGATCCTGAGCTTTCGCAGTGTAGAAGGACACTGGAATGAAAAGGAGCGCAGTGGAAATCCAGATCGCAAGACGAGCCTGGCAGTCGAGCCGCAACGGCAGGTTTGGCATCCCCAAAGCCCCTTTACCGGTTGGTTGCGCACTATATGCCAACTTCTGCCGGATGTCACGTGTTGTGACGATTTTTTTTCGAATGGATTTGCTGCAGAGAACTGCAGGGGTCCGGCGATTCTTAGTTTCGGCGGGGCTTCTTGGAAGGTCGAAGGGCGCTGTGGATTAAGATGTCCCCCTTTTGGTGCAATTGTTTACAATAGAGGGCCTTGTATTTCCTGGTCCCTGAGACTCATACAAATTGAATCAACTGAAGCACAACTCCCCTGGCTCCGCTCGCAGTGTGTATTGGCGCGTGGAAGGCAGCCTGCTGGATCTGACGACGGTGCGTCCCGTCGCCTTTTTCACCTGGAATTCCCAGACGTTTTTGCAGCGCTGGGTGCGGCGCGGACTTGTGTTCTTAATGGCTGTGCTCCGGCCGCTGCTCTATGCAAGTCATAGGATCTTCGCGACACGGGTAGTGCACGCAGTGCTGCGGGGCGTCAGTCGCGACCGGCTCGATTTACTGGGGGAGGAATACTTCGAATATAAGCTGAAACCCTATCTGAAGCCCGACGGCGTCCGTCAGCTTAACGCATTGGGCGGTGCCGGGTCCGAGGTGGTGCTGGTAAGCCAGGGACTCGATCACGTTATGCGCCCGCTGGCGCGGCATCTCGGGGTGAAATGGCTGATTGTGAACCGGCTCGAATTTCGCGATGGAATTGCCACCGGACGTCTTCTGAATCCGGTGGTGCGGCCAAGAGGTGCATTTGCGCGCATTACCGGAGCGGGCCCGGACGGACGATGCACGCCGGAGCAATTGATCCGCAATCTTGATTTTGCAAGCGCTGAAGTGCTGGAAGCCGCAGTGATTCCGGCGACGCGGGAAGTGCCGGTAATGACGCGGCCCATTGTTTATTTCGACAAACTTTCAGCGAATAGCGAGGGTTTCGAGGCACACGTTGAATCGGAGACGCTGTCGGTCCGCAAGACGCTAGGCGGGAAAAACGTCATGCTGATTGGGGTGACCGGTTTCATTGGCAAGGTCTGGCTGGTGAACACACTGATGGATCTGCCGGAAATCGGGAAAATCTACCTGTTAATCCGGCGGCAAAAATCAAATCCGGCTCTGCGGCGATTTGAAAAACTGGTGGAGGAGTCTCCGGTATTCGATCCGCTATTTGACCGGTACGGCTTGGATCTATCCTCTTTCCTGAGAGCAAAAGTCGAAATCGTAGACGGCGACGTTACGCAGCCCGGCCTGGGGTTGGCGCCCGAGGCGGCTGAAAAACTTCGCGATCAACTCGACATCGTCATCAATAGTTCGGGTCTGACTGACTTTAATCCTGATCTGCGGGATGCCCTGACCACAAATGTGGATGCGGTGATCAACGTCGTGGATTTTGTGCGCAAGTCTGACCATGCCGGCCTGCTGCACCTTTCTACGTGCTATGTGGCGGGGGCCCGGGATGGCCGCGTCAGCGAGAGGCTTCGTCCCAACTACACACCTGCGACCGTGCCCGACTTTGTTGCGGAACGGGAGTGGCTCTCGCTTCACGAATTTGTGGAACAGGCGGTGAAGAAGGCGAAGAGCAGCGAAGTGACCGAAGAACTGCGGCGGCAGGCTCTGGAGAAAGAACACGCGGCCAAGGCGCTGCGTGGGGTGGCTCTGGAAAATCAGATCCGCAAAAATCGGATTCGCTGGCTGCGCAATTACTTGACCGAAGCAGGCATCAGACGGGCACGCGAGTTGGGCTGGCCTAACACTTACACGCTGACGAAAAGCCTGGCGGAGTCCCTCATTTCACAATATGGCGCCGGGCTACCGATCGCAATCGTGCGGCCGGCGATTGTGGAAACTTCGTTGGAGAAGCCATTTCTGGGATGGAATGAAGGCATCAATACTTCGGCTTCACTGTCCTATCTTCTTGGGACATACTTCCGGCAGCTGCCTTCGAACGAACGCAAGCGCCTCGATATTATTCCGGTGGACTCGGTTTGCCGCGGCATGACGCTGATTGCCACTGCCATAATCGAGCGTCGCAACGACCCGGTCTACCAGCTCGCGACGTCGGTGACGAATCCTTGTGATATGCGGCGGTCGATCGAGTTGACATCGCTGGCGCATCGCAAGCATTACCGGGCGCAAGAGGGGCTGGAATACTGGCTGCGCCTGCGCTTCGATGCGATTCCAGTATCGAAGGAACGCTATCGGCGGATGTCGGCGCCGGCACAGATTACGATCATAAAATCGATCCAGCACGCCATGTCGGCGCTGCCGATGAAGCGTCCTCCGCTGGCGCGGGCGGAACGCAGCCTGGAAAAAGTGCAGAAGCTCATAAAGCTGTTCGAGCCTTTCATCCTGCATAACGAACACGACTTTGTGGCCGACAATATTGAGAAGCTCTCGCATGCGCTGGTGGAGGACGAGAAAGCCGACTTCGGTTATGACACCCGGTCCATTGACTGGTGGCAATACTGGATACACGTACACATACCCGCATTGCGCAAGTGGACTTATCCTTTGATTGAAGGGCGGCCGCTGGAAGTCCGCCGCCGGCGCACCTTTCAGCTCACCGCCGCGGCAAGCGAAGTCACCATCAAGACCGGGACCAACGGAGCAACGTGGCGATATTCCTGACCGGCTCCACAGGCTACATCGGCGCCCACCTCGCCGCCAACCTATTAGAAGGGTATCAGAACCCGCTAAATGTTCTGGTGCGGGCGGCGGACACGCACCAGGCGGAAGTGCGCCTGTGGCGGGCCTTGCAATTGCATCTGGATTTCCCGCGATTTCACAATCACCTGCACGCCCGCATTCACATTTTTCGTGGGGATATCACCGAGCAGCAGTTCGGCTTGGCGGACAATGACTACGGGCGATTGGTGGAAACTACGGACTCGATCATTCACTGCGCGGCGTCTTTGAACCGGAAATCGGAGAAGGCGTGCTTGAACGTCAACCTGCGCGGGACGCTGGAAGTGGTGCAACTGGCGATGAGGGCGCGCGATCACCATGGATTGCGGCGATTCAGTCATGTGAGCACGGTCGCAGTGGCGGGGAAGCGGAGTAATGAGGTGGTAAAGGAGGACGAGTCCATCGATTGGGAACGATCGGATTACGATCCATACGCCCGCACCAAGAAATTTTGCGAGCACATGATCCGGCAACTTCTGCCGGAGGTGCCACTAACAATTTTTCGTCCCAGTATCGTGCTTGGAGATAGCCGTTATCCGCAGACCACGCAATTCGATATGGTGAAGTCGTTTGTGTTTCTGGCGGGATTGCCGGTGCTGCCATTTCGTCCGGATGACAAAATAGATATTGTGAATGCGGATTTTGTGGCGGACGCGATTGCGACGCTGCATCAGAAGCAAAGTCCGCAGCACGATATTTATCATCTTTCTTCCGGCACAGATTCACAGACATTCCGCGAATTAACCACCGCGCTGGCAGCGGACCGGGGCAAGGCGGGACCGCGGTTCGTGCCAGGGCTGGAGCGGCCGTTTGGAGGGGTGGTTAACTTGGTATCAAAACGAAAAGGATCAGGAGGATACGGGGCATCTTTAATGAAAGTGTTTATGCCGTATCTTACGTGGAATACGGTGTTCGACAACACGCGGGTGACGACGGAGCTGGGCCGCAAGCCGGTGCCATTTTCAGAGTACAGCTATCGGCTGCTGAAGTTCAGCCGGGAAAATGATTTCAAGTACGCGTACCAGGATTGGCCCACGGCGACCGCCGGAGGATCGGCCGCATGATGGATTTTGTGCTGGAGACCTGGGTCAGCACTCTCATCGAAAGTTCGAAGCTGCGGTGGATGCTGGGCAAAGGCAGGCCCTGGCAGCCGGGCGAAAAACTCAAGTTACTTTTTGCCGGATACAACGGAACGCGCAACACTGGTTCGGACTTGCGTGTCGAGGAAATGCTGCGGCAGTTACGGCACATTCTGGGTGCTGATCGCGTGGAGTTCAGCGTGATGACGCAGAATTTCGATCGCTCCCGCGGTTACTTCGAAGGTACAAAGCAGGTACATCTGCCGGACATTTTTCCGCCATTCCTTTCTGATGAAGTCCCAAAACATCATGGCGTAGTGGCGTGCGAAGGTTCCATGTTCAAGAGCAAGTTCGCCAATGCGTTGACCGCGATGATGATCGGGTCGCTGGGAATTGCGGCGGCGCAGAACAAACTTTCCGTCGGCTACGGCGCCGAAGCCGGGCACATGGACTCGATGCTTGAGAAGATGTGCGCGCGCTACTGCCGAAACTCTCTCATCGTCACACGAAATGAAGAGTCCCGCACCATTCTTCGCGAGTTGGGTGTGCCGACAGAACTGGGTACCGACACGGGTTGGACCTTTGAGCCACTGCCTGCGGAATACGGGCAGAAGGTGCTGCGGCAGGCTGGTTGGGACGGGAATGCGCCGGTGTTGGTGGTTTGTCCGATCAATCCTTTTGAGTGGCCAGTAAAGGCATCGCTGGTTAAGTACGCGCTGCACAGTATTAGTGGAGCGTACAAGCAGAGCCATTACCGCTCGGTGTACTTTCATAATTCCGGGCCGGAGGCGGAGCGGGCTTACGAGCGCTATTTAACGGCCATCGCCAATGCGGTGGATGCATTTCGCAAGCGGCGCAACGCGTTTGTGATTATGGTGGCGACGGAACGGCTGGACGCGCGGCCGGGCCACCGCATTTCGGAGAAACTCGGCGGCGTGCCGGTGCTGACCTCTGACGATTACAACATGTATGAACTTGTAAGCATTTTGCGAGCTTGCCACATGATGGTTTCGTCGCGTTATCACGGGATTTTGACGTCCATGCCGGGACTGGTGCCGTCGGCAGGAATAACCATGGATGAGCGCATTCGCAATCTGCTAAATGAGCGCGGACACCAGAACCTGCTGATGAATGTGGATGATCCTGACCTGGAGTCGAGGGTGGTCGCAGCTCTGGACAAGCTGGGCCGGGAGCGCGAGGCGATCGCGGACGGCATCGGACGGACGGTGGTGAGAAATTTGAAAGTGATGGCGCGGATGGGCGTTTATTTCGAAGAAGAAGTGCAGCGCCGGTATCCCGAATTTCCGACTCGCAGCGGTGAATGGAGCTGGGAACAATATCTGCCGCCGCTGAGTCCGAATTTGAGGGCACTGGTTGAGACGTACGGGTGATGGCTTGAGCCCGTGAATTTGATTCTGTGAACTTCATCGAGAAAATTTTCGACCAGCTTGGGAAGCGTCAGGCTGCGCCCGTGTTGCAGGAACTCCGTGATGGCCACAAGGCCGCGGTGACAGGGAGCGAACTGCTGGACCTGGTCAACGCGGCGCGTGGTTTTATCAGGAGGCATGAGCTGAAACCGGGCGACCGCTGCGCTCTGCTGGCACACAACAGCATTCGCTGGGTTGCGATGGACCTGGCAATGATGGCCGAAGGCCTGATCGTGGTGCCGCTCTATGCGCGCCAGTCGCCTGCCGAACTCGTCGCCATGATGAAGGATTGTTCGCCGGCAACGATTTGGTGCGGCGATGCTGCGCTGCGCGATGCGATTCTCGAAAAGTGGGGAGAGGCACCGCCACAACATCTTTTTGACGATGTGTTTGTGAGTTCCCCTGCCGGGTCGGCGGAGGCAAGTGCGAGGGACGGTGTCGGCCTGGCGTTGCGACATATGGCCGATAGCGATGCCGTCACTATTATTTATACGTCCGGTACATCGGGTGAAGCGAAGGGTGTTGTGCTCAACGCGGGGAATGTGGAGCACATGCTGGGTTGCACATCCGGACGGCTCGATGTGCTGATGGGCGACAAGCGTGGGCAGGATCGCGTGTTTCATTACTTGCCATTCTGCTTCGCTGGTTCGTGGATCATGTTGTTGACTTGCCTTATGCGCGGAAGCCTGCTGACGCTGAATACCGATCTGACCAAGCTTGCAGGCGACATGCGAAGCGCGGCTCCGGATTATTTTCTCAACGTTCCGGCGCTGCTGGAGAGGATGCGCAAAGCGGTTGACACACAATTGTGGCAGACGGGAGGTGTTGCACAAGCCATTTATACTCGTGCAAAAGCTTCATGGATTCGCGGCCGAGACAAACAGGCCCAGGGTGGAGATCGCATGTGGCTGTGGCTGGCGGAGGCAGTGGTATTTCCTACCATCCGCAAGAAAATGATTGGAGCAAATCTTAAGGCGTTGATCTGCGGCTCGGCGCCGCTTAATGTGGAAACCCAGCTCTATTTTGTGATGCTGGGAATCCCGGTGCTACAGGTGTACGGACTGACCGAGACGACCGGCATCTGTACTATGGATCATCCCCAGCGCGCGGAACCGGGATGGGTTGGCCCGGCGATCGAGGGAATTGAAATGCGGATCGGTGAGAATGACGAAATCATCGTTCGCGGGCCGAACATTTTTCCGGGGTACTGGAACCGTCCGCAGGAAAGCGCGAAGGTATTGCGCGGTGGCTGGTTTCATACCGGAGACCAGGGAGAGGCCAATGCGGAAGGGAACTGGCGCATCCTGGGCCGTGTGAAGAATCTTATTATTCTTGGCTCGGGACATAACGTCGCGCCGGAGCCGATTGAAGGCAAATTGCTACAGCAGCTTCCCGGAGTGCAACAAGTTGTTCTGGTGGGGAATGGACGAGGATATCTTTCGGCGATTGTCACCGGCGAAGCGACGAGTGAACAGGTGCAGGCTGCGTTAGATTCGGTGAATAGGGAATTACCGCATTACAAGCAGGTGCGGGGGTTTCATATCCATGCGGAACCATTTTCGATTGAGAACGGATTGCTTACGGCGAATGGGAAGTTGAAACGCGATTTAATTGCGCAACGACTGCAAAGCGAGATCGAGCACTTGTATGAGAAGACGATGAGCGCATGAAAAACGCTGTTGACCATTCCCAGCATGCGGTGCCAGAAGGTCGGCAAACGACAATGAACCAATTTACGGGGCAATCCCTGTCGTGGGATGTGAAAGACGGCGTCATCGAGCTTTCGCTTCACCGTGCTCCATGCAATGAGATCGGTTCGCGGACACTGGGTGAACTGGAGAAGTTCGTTGGGGCGCTAGCGGGCCTCGTCGCGGAGAGTCATGCGCTCATCGTCCATAGCAGTTTAGAGTGCGGATTTTGTGCTGGGGCGGACTTGCGTGAGCTTTACCAGAGCGCCCAGAAGATTTCCAAGAATGAAGCTCGCCAGGGCGTTCGGGAATTTCTGGAACGCATTCATCGGGTGATGAATACAATTGATGCCGCGCCCATCCCGACCATCGCTGCGGTGCACGGCGTCACATTCGGCGGAGGATTTGAGCTGGCGCTGGTTTGTGATTTGATTATCGCTGACAAAATGGCACGCTTTTGCTTTCCCGAATTGCGGCTGGGCCTGATTCCAGGATTCGGCGGGATACCGCGGCTGAAGCGCGATTTGGGAAACGGCGTAGTGCGCGATCTTTTACTGACCGGGCGCAGTATTAATGCGACGAAAGCACAATCGGTTGGCTTAGTCAGCCAGGTTGCCGCGGAAGGCGAAGCTCTCAGAGTGGCGCGCGCCACGGCGGCACAGATTGGCAAATTCGACCGTCGCACGACGCTGGCCGCTAAGCAGTTCATCAAGCCGATACCGTATGAAGAGCTGAGACGTGAAATCGATCTATTCTGCGAATTGTTTGCCCAGCCGGCGGTCGAGGCCGGGCTCCGAAAATTCGTGGAGAGTACGGACGCGCAACCGTATTTGCCGTGAGCTCACGTCTAGCGACTTATAATTGGAGTGCGCAGGGTGTATCCATCAATGGCGACAATTGACCAGACTCTTGACGAAATCCTGACTCTCGCCGCGAGCCATTTCAAAGTGCCGCGGGGGAGACTTTCCCCCGATGACGACTTCTTCAAGACGCTCGGCATCGATAGCCTTCAGACTCTGGACCTGCTGACGCGACTGGAGCAACATTTCGACGTCGAACTTCCCGATTACGAATTGCAAGGCGTGTCGGATTTTCGTACGCTGGCCGGTCGAATCCAGGCCAGGTTGTGATGGACGATCGTTAATCCCTGAATGCTGGTCGGATTGCGCGAACAGTGCAGCGCGAATAGATGATGTTCAATCTGCAAGCTGCTATCTACAATCAACGATTCACCTGATGCTCGATCTCCGCCAATATCAGAGCCTGGGGGCTGCCTTGCGCGACGCGCTCGACCGCTGGCCCAATGAAACCTGCCTGATCGAAGCCGATCGCGACCGGGAGAAGACCCGCTTCACCTTTTCGGATTTCAAAGAGATGGCGCTGCCCCTGGCGCGGGCTCTGGAGGATGCTGACTTCAAGCCGGGTGATCGCGCGGCGATCATCATGACCAATCAATCGAAGTGGTTGTTGTCGGCATATTCGATTTTTTATGCAGGCGGGGTGCTGGTGCCGCTCGACTATAAGCTCACGGCGGCGGAGCACATGCAATTGCTGGCACATTCAAGAGCCAAGGTAGCGGTCATCGAATATTACCTGTGGCGCGCGATTATGCAGTTGCCGGAGTTCAAGAACCTAAAGGTGAAGACGGTGCTGGTTACGGAAGCGCCTGCCAGCGCCGAACTGGCGGGGGTATTTCGCTGGGAAGAGTTTCGGCGCAAGGGCGATCCGGCGTTTGTGCCGCGGCACCGTGAAGACGTGGCTTGCATCGTCTACTCATCCGGGACCGGTGGGCGTCCCAAAGGCTGTGTGCTGACGCACGAAAATTACCTGGAGCAGTGCATGGCGCTTTCGGCGTGGTATCCGTTCTGGCCGGGAGTTCGCTACCTCAGCATTCTGCCGACCAATCACGCGATTGATTTCATGGTGGGTTTTATCGGGCCATTTGTGTGTGGAGCATGTGTTGTTCACTTGCGAACTCTGCGGCCCGAGAACGTGCGCGATGCGTTCGTGCGATACCAGATCACTTACATGAGCCTGGTTCCGATGGTGCTCAAAAATTTAGAGCGTGGCCTGCGCGCGAAGTTCGATGCACTGGGGGTACCGAAGCGTGCGCTGCTCAAGGGATTGATCCGGTTGAATAAGTCGCTGACGCGGCGGAGTCCGAATGTGGCGCTCAGCCGCAAACTTTTGCCGCAGGTGCACAAGGCGTTTGGCGGAGAACTTCGGGCACTGTTTACGGGCGGGGCTTTTATCGAGCCTTCGACTTTGCAGTTCTTCTACGATCTGGGCATTCCGGTGGCGAATGGATATGGTTTGACCGAAGCCGGCACTGCGCTCACGCTGAATGATTTCAAACCGTTCCGGGCGGATACCGTGGGCAAGCCGCTGCCCGGAATCGAGTTGCGCATTCTGCATCCGGATCGTGAGGGCATCGGTGAAGTGGCGGTGCGGAGCAAGACGGTCATGTCGCACTATCTCGACGATCCGGAACTGACCGCGCAGACCATTGTTGGCGGCTGGCTGCTTACCGGGGACCTGGGCCGCTTTGATGGGGATGGGCATCTGCAACTTTTCGGCCGCAAGAAAAATATGATCGTTACCGCCGGGGGCAAAAATATTTATCCGGAGGACATCGAGAGCGCGTTTGAGGGTTTGGCGGTGAAGGAATATTGCGTGTTTGCGGCGAATTATATTTGGCCCGCAAAAAGTCTGGGTAAGGAAATGCTGGTGATGGTCTTGCGGCTGGAGCAAGGGCAGGAATTCAGAGCGGCGCTGCGGCAGGAGTTGGTTGCGGCCAATCGGCGTCTGGCGGACTACAAACGGGTCGGCGGATACGTGGTCTGGGAGAGGGATTTTCCGCGCACTGCGTCTATGAAAATTAAGCGAGCTGAGCTGGCAGAAGAGATTGGCAAAGGCCTCGATCGGATGAAGTCAGTGGTTGAATTGTGAACGATGCGTTTCTTGCCATTGTGAATCCCGCGGCCGGGGGCGGACGGTGCCGGAAGCTGGTGGGTGCTGCGCTGGAATGTCTGCGAGCTGGCGGGGTGCGGCTTGAGGTGGAGGAAACGCGTGCTCCCGGTCATGCGATTGAACTCGCGCGCAATGCTTACCGGCGTGGCTACCGGCGTTTTCTCGCGGTCGGGGGTGATGGGACTTCTTATGAAATTGTAAACGGGCTTTTTCCAGAGGCCCGCGGCGACGAGAACCCGACGCTTGGGTTTCTTCCGCTGGGGACAGGAAACTCTTTCCTGCGCGACTTCAGCGATCGTGGCGTGGACTTTGCTCTGGAAGCCCTGCTGGCCGGGCGCTCTCAGCATTGCGATGTGCTGCGCATGTCGCATAAAGATGGCGTCATTTATTACATCAATTTGCTCAGCATGGGATTCGCCGCGAATGTGGCGGCGGTCCGGGCGCGGCGTTTTCAGCGTTACGGGCAATTCGGTTATGTGCTCGCCATTTTCAACGGCCTGGCACGGCTGGAGCGGCGGGCGTTTCCGTTGCGGGTTGACGGTGGCGAGATTGACCAGAGGCGATGTCTTTTCCTGACTTTTAATAACAGCAAGTTCACCGGAGGCACCATGCAGATTGCTCCCAACGCGGCGGTGAATGATGGGCTGATCGAATATGTGCGCTGGGGCGCGATTGGGCGGCTGGGGTTGATCAAGAACCTGCCGACACTATACGACGGCACCCACATTCAGCATCCCCTTGCGGAGCGGAATGCAGTACGGAGGGTTGATTTTTATCTGGATGCGCCGGTAGATGTGATGGTGGATGGCGAGGTGCTCACTTTGCAATGCCAGAGACTGGACGTGCTGCCCGCGGCGCTGAACGTCGTGGTATAAGAAGTCTGCTATGTCTGAAGAACGAAAAAGACGAAAAGCAGCACGAGAGCTAGCGCAGGCGCCTCGCGCCCCGGTGAATCCGAAAATTGTGATTGCGCTAGCGATCATCGCGGTTTTGGCAGCGGTGTTTTATGTGAGATACCACCGGCATGCTCATAAGTATGACGCCTTCGCAAAATGTCTGGCGCAGAAACAGTTGAAGATGTATGGCGCCTATTGGTGCCCGCATTGTCAGGAGCAGAAGGAGAAGTTCGACGAGGCGTTCAAATATGTGCCTTATGTGGAATGCGGAATTCCCGGAAATCCGCGCGGGGGCGAGACCCAGGAATGTAAGGATGCGGGGGTCAGACATTTTCCGACCTGGAAGTTTCCTGATGGGGACGTACAAGAGCGGGTACTTTCTGTCTACGAATTGAGCCAGAAGTCGGGCTGCCCGCTGCCATGAGCGTAACGGCGCACCGCATATCGATTGCGATTGCAGTGCTGGCGTTGGCAGGGATCGTAGTTTCGTCAGTGTCACTGCGTAACCATTACGCAACCTCGGCAACTACTTACTGTGATGTCGGAGAGAACTTCAACTGCGACATTGTCAATCGCAGCGCGTACTCGGTGGTGGCCGGGATTCCGGTGGCCTTGATCGGGATCATGGGCTACGCCGTCTTATTAGGACTTTCAACTTTGTACCGGGCAAAGGCGGAAACGCCTGCAATGCTGCTCATCGCGTCCGTGGCCGGACTGGGCTTCGCTCTCTACCTTACTTACATTGAAGGCTTCGTATTGGGCGTGTGGTGCATTCTGTGCCTGTCGTCGCTGGCGCTGATTTTCAGCATTGCGGTTTTATCGTCGCTGCTGGTGATTCATTCCGTGCGCAGGCTTCGTAATTTTCGTGCATAATCTTGCTTCGTAATCTTCGTGCGTAAATCTTCCCGCGCAAACAATGAAACCTTTCCGGGCAAATTCCACTCCAATCCTCGATGGCAGAAAATACAGAATCGCAAACAGCAGTCGCGTCGCAGGAAATTGCATCGGCCTCTAACGGCTCGGTGACCGGCGATCTGCGGCTGCACGAATTCACGAGCCGGATTTTTCGTAACACGCGATTTCTGCGGGTGTGGTTGCCGCCGGGCTATGATGATCCCGGAAATTCGCGGCAGTATCCCGTGTTTTATTTGAATGATGGGCAGAATCTTTTTGATCGCAGCACGGCTTTCACCGGGGTGGAGTGGGGAGTGGACGACACTGCTGACCGGCTGATCCGGGAGCAGAAAATTCCGCCGATGATCATAGTGGGGATAGACAACGCGGGAGACGAGCGGCTGAAGGAATTTCTGGCGTATCGCTCGTTTAACCCGCCGGTGCTGCGTCCGCTGGGCAGGAAGTATCCAGATTTCTTGTTGCGGGAAGTTGTGCCTTTCATCGCGCAGCGCTACCGCACGGCCAAAGGGCCGGAGCAAACCGGGCTCGGCGGGTCATCATTGGGGGCGAGCATCTCGCTCTATACGGCGATGGCGGTGCCCGGAGTTTTCGGCCGGCTGCTGCTGGAGAGCCCGTCGTTGTTTGTTTCGAATCGCCAGTTGCTCAGAGACAGCCGTCGTTTTTCTCAATGGCCGGAACGAGTGTTTCTGGCTATCGGAACCAGAGAGGCAGGGCGCGAAGACAAAGATGAGGAGACCGTGGATGACGTCCGCGAACTGGGGCAGACGCTGCGGCGTGCGGGATTGGATGACAAGAGATTGCTTTTAAGGATCGATGAAGGGGCTACGCATAGCGAGGGCGCGTGGGCGGCGCGATTTCCGCAGGCGCTTGGTTTTTTGTTTGGGAGTTGAGGTGAATAGCGTATATCGGTCAGCCTCAATTGCCCCGGCCGGACCCAGTTGGCAAGCGGCCCTCAATTTGAATTTAGGAGTTTATCCAGTTCGCAGAGCACTGACTCTGCCGATGTTGGCTGGACCTCTCCCGAACGGACAAACTTGGCCACTTCAATGTGGTCATAGTCGTAAAATCCGACTTCCCAAATCTCCATCAGCATCTCGATTCTGACCAGAAGGCCGTCGCATTTGTTAGTGGTGCGATTATGCTGTCCCACCAATTCCTCTGGAGTCCAAACGTGATCTTTTACGCGCCCATTGCTGGTGTAACTGGAAGATCTGATGTAAGCGGCGAAGTTGTAGCGCTAGAACCAGAGCGGTAAGGCTTGTATCGAGTGTTGAGATGGTTTTCCACCCACCGCCTTCGCGAGTTAAGATGGTTCGCCTTTGAGAATCCCGGAGGTTTGATGGTCATGAATTACAAACGCATTTACTTCTCGTTCTCTGTTCTGCTGGCGGCGATTGTGTTCTGTCTGCCAGCCTCGATCGCGCTATCGGCGCAGCAATACAACGAGAGCCAGTTCAAAGGGATGAAGTGGCGGGGGATTGGTCCCTATCGCGGCGGGCGAGTGCTGGCGGTGAGTGGAGTGCCAGGCGATCCCTACACGTTTTACTTTGGCGGAGTGGCGGGTGGAGTGTGGCGGACCAGCGACGGCGGCGTGAATTGGACTCCGCTATTCGACAAGGAACACATCTCGTCGATTGGAGCCATCGCGGTCGCGGATTCGAATCCTAACGTGATTTATGTGGGCACGGGTGAGTCCTGCATACGAGGAAATATCTCGTACGGCGATGGAATGTACAGGTCCACTGATGGCGGCAAGACGTGGACACACATTGGCCTGAACAATACGCAGCACATCGCGCGAGTTCTGGTCCATCCGCGAAATCCTGACCTGGTTTACGTGGCGGCGCTGGGCCATGCATACGGGCCGAATCCGGATCGCGGTGTATTCCGTTCCGCAGATGCCGGCAAGACATGGGAGAAGATTCTTTTCAAGGACGACAAGACGGGCGCGATTGATCTGGCGTTTGATCCGCATAACTCCAACGTTCTTTTTGCCGCGCTGTGGGAAGGTGTGCGCACGCCCTGGAGTATGAGTAGCGGTGGGCCGGGCAGCGGTCTGTACAAATCGATTGATGGCGGGAATACGTGGAAACATCTGGAAGGGAAGGGGCTGCCCTCGGGCATTGTGGGGCGCATTGGAGTATCGGTATCGGGTGGCGATTCGAACCGGGTGTACGCGCTGATCGAAGCGAAAGATGGCGGGCTCTACCGGTCCGACGATGGCGGGGACACGTGGACGCGGATCAATGAAGACCAGCGGCTGACGCAGCGCGCCTGGTATTTCACACACATTTTTGCCGATCCCAAGAGTGTGGATACCGTTTACGTCCTCAACACCGGCGTGTTCCGGTCGAGTGACGGCGGCAAGTCGCTTACCTTGCTACCGGCGCCGCACGGCGATCATCACGGATTGTGGATCGATCCGATAAATCCTGCGCGAATGATTAACGGCAACGATGGCGGGGCGACGGTCACTGTGGATGGCGGAAAGAGCTGGACGACGCAGTACAACCAGCCGACGGCGCAGTTCTACCACGTGGCGGCCGACAACCAGTTTTTGTATTACGTGTACGGAGCGCAGCAGGACAACACCACCGTGGCCATCGCCAGCCGCGCCGACGACGGCTACATTGGCCGGCAGCATTGGTATGACGTGGGCGGCGGGGAGAGCGGCTACGTTGTGCCTGATCCGCGCGATGCCAATGTTGTATACGCGGGATCGGGCGGTGGATATCTGACGC
Source organism: Acidobacteriota bacterium (assembly GCA_003225075.1). Classification (GTDB taxonomy): domain Bacteria; phylum Acidobacteriota; class Terriglobia; order Terriglobales; family Acidobacteriaceae; genus Gp1-AA124. Next base: position 26,304 of record QIAP01000080.1, read on the forward strand.
GCTGGGACAAGCGCACCTCGCAGGCGCAGGACATAGCGGTGTGGGAATTGGATTCTGCCGGACACGGCGCCAAGGATCTGAAATATCGGTTGGGATGGACAGAGCCAATCGTGATCTCGCCGCAAAGTCCGGATGTGCTCTACACCGCCGCGGAGATGGTGTTCAAGAGCACCGACCATGGCGCGAGTTGGACGGCGATCAGTCCGGACCTGACGCGTAACGATAAGAGCAAGCAGGAATCGTCGGGTGGCCCGATTTCGAAGGACAACACCAGCGTGGAATATTACGACACCGTCTTCACTGTGGCGGAATCGCCGTTACAGAAGGGTCTGATCTGGGCGGGCACCGATGATGGCCTGGTTCACATTACGCGAGATGGCGGAAAATCGTGGAGCAACATCACGCCCAAGGGGATTCCGGAATGGAGCATGATCAGCCTTATCGAAGCGTCGCCGCATGATGCGGGGACCGCGTATGCGGCAATTGATGCGCACAAGCTCGACGACTTGAAGCCCTATGCGTTCATGACCAGCGATTTTGGGAAGACGTGGAAAAAGATTACCGAGGGCATCCCTGATGGCGCGTACGTTCATGCGGTGCGCGAAGATCCACGGCAGAAGGGTCTGCTCTATGCGGGAACGGAAAGCGGCATCTACGTTTCGTTCGACAATGGCGCGCACTGGCAGTCGCTGCAATTAAATCTGCCGGGCACGCCGATTCATGATCTGGTAGTGAAGAACGATGATCTGGTGGTGGCGACCCACGGGCGATCGTTTTGGATCCTTGATGACATTACACCGCTGCGCCAGCTCAGCGCTCATGCGAACGATGAGATGGCGTTATACAAGCCGGATACCACCTACCGCATGCACTGGCCGCAGTTTTTTGAGCGGCGGCAGCCGGTGGGACAGAATCCACCAACCGGAGCACTATTAACGTATTACTTTAAGAGTGCGCCAAAGGGGCCAGTGACGCTGGAAGTGCTGGATGCGCAGAACAAACTGGTGCGGAGATATTCCAGCGAGGAAAAGAAGAAGGCGGAGACGCCGCCGGAGTGGCCGGACCTGGTGCCTCCCGAGGAAAAGATTCCGGCTGAAGCCGGGCTGAACCGTTTTGCGTGGGACCTGCGCTATGAAGGGCCACATGAGCTGCTGGGGGAACCGGACGCGGAGTTCC
>QIAP01000141.1 GCA_003225075.1 Acidobacteriota bacterium
CCTGGATTGTTGATGGACGTGACGTCCCGGGGCGAGTTTTCAGGACGGTACTTCCCTTCTTGAATGCCTATGTCGCCATTGCATTCGCCGCCTTAGGGATGGTGCCACTCCGGGCTGCCATAGCGGCGCCCAGCCAGGCGGTAACACGCCGCGGCGTCATAAATATGCCCGGAAAAGACGGCGTCATAGACTATGTCCAGGCACACGTCGCTCCGGGCGAACCAATCCTTGTTTATCCTTACCTCCCACTCTATTACTACCTGACGGAAACTGCCAGCCCCACCCGCTACGAATATTTCCAACCTGGCATGAACACCAAAGAACAATCCGAAGAGATCGTGTCTCGGCTTGCATCCCGGCAGGTGCGCGTGGTCTTGTTCGAATCGTCTTTTGCCGAAAAAATCCCTAATTCCTGGCCCCAGACGCCCTTGCTGGCGATCGCGAACGACCGGGTCACGGATTACATCCTGCGGAACTACCGCACTTGCAGCATCCTGCAGTCACCAAGGGATTGGCGTTTTCTGTTCATGGTTCGCAAAGACCTGGCGTGTCTCTGATGGTCATCGGGTTGTAGTTTACTTGCGACAGTGGATTGATACTACGATCAATCCTCACGAGACGGCGGATCGGGCTTCCGATGACACCTTCCCTGTCGCGCGGAACCTACGGGCGTAGACGTACCACAGGAACCACACCAGGCTGCTCCAGAAATAAATACCGGTTGCGAATGGGACCTTGGCCGCCAGTATCAATAGCAGCAATCCATTGAGGCAGGCAAAGATCATAATTACAAGACGCGTCGGCAGTCCTATTCGCTGCTTCGCGCTACAGATCCACATGGCAGCTTGCAGGACCGCCGGCAGCAGAACAACCTCATCCGTCAGCCAGTCGTAGGGCGTCGTCAACACGGATACCACCATGACAGCTAACCCGTGGTCGCGCCAGTCCCAGTTCGACCTGTTCACGAGGTAAAACCAGACGCACCAAACCAGGCCCAGCGCCGTGGGAATGAACTGTACCCAGAACATACGACGAAAAAATATAAGTCGCACCACACCGCTCAGAGCTGGAATGAACTCGTGTCCGATAGAAGCCTGGTAAAGCATCTCGCGATAATCCTGGAAAATCGCGGGATCGAACGCCAGCGAGACAGCCGTTGTGGCTAGAAATGCAGCTATCAAGCCGCCCGCGATTGCGGGCCTCTTCTGCGTCACGATCCAAAAGATCAGAGCCAGCCAAAACACTGACAATAAGTGAGGTTTAGCAAACGGCAGGAGAAGCGCAGCACCAGACAGAAAAGGACGATCTGCTTCTAACCACAGGAAAAGAACGAGCCCCAGTAGGAGCAAGATTCCCATCTGCCCGGCGACGAGGCAGGCGGGCACCGGCGCGAAGCTATAGCCAACCAGCCAAAAAACAGTTTGTGGACTCGGGCTATTCCCATAGATCCGCCAGCAGAGTCGCATGGCTACGACAAGTGCGACAAAGCATACGGACATCCACAACACCCACGCCCAGAATGCATCTAGAACCCCGAGCGGGAGAACCATGAACAGCGACCATGGAGGAGTGCGCAGGACCAGAGGCTTGCTTTCTTTGTATCCTTGCCCTCGTTCCAATTCCAGCACACTGCTCGCGTCGTACGGATTGAGATGCTGGAGAAGAAGCTGCCCCGCTGCCCAATATGCAATCGAATCGCGCTTACTCAGGTTAGCTCGCAGGTCGCCCGAGCGTGCCACGAGAGCGTATATGACGAGTCCAGCCACCCCCAGGCGGATGAGTATTTCAATACTTCGTTTTCTGTCCATCCGATACCCGCTGTGAGTGCTGTAGGCTACCACATGGCTTCGACGTCATCTGAAAGAATTGTTGAATGTGAGACCAACAGTTGCATTCTGATAGCTGGGTGTGTCGTAGTGGAGAAGAGCTCTTTTCGTGCTCCAATGCGGGAGTATGGGCTGGCGACTGCATAGAACATCCTCGGCTGTGGGGCATTAGTTCGTCCTTGCCGTACATCGGGGTTGCGAATAGACCCCGCCGACTGGACTTCCCGGGTCAGGCTCGGTCACCGATGCGCGAATGGAGTGTAAACAAACGTATAAGTTCTCTCTACGAATGCCTTTCCTGAAGGTAACAGAATCCCACAGTGCCTACCCGCGCGAATATTTAGGGGTGCCTGCCTGCCCGATGGGTTTCTTTTCTTCATCGGCGGTGCACCCTGTTTTCAACAGATTGCGAGCGGACTACAGTTGCCGACTGACACCTGCGGTTTGGCCTCCCACATGCCAATGGAGAATAAGTCTGGCTTTACCCATCGCGATCCCCAACGCTGGGAGCACTCGATCGAGGAGAATACCAATGACAATGTTAGTTCTGAATTCACTGATGCGCCTCCACAAGGATGAGGCGGGTCAGGGTCTGGTGGAATATCTGTTGATCCTGGCGCTGGTTGCATTCGCCGCGACGGCAGGTATGTCGAGTCTGGCGAGTGGCCTTAACAGCGCTTTCTCACAGATCGGGGTCATTCTGGGGCAATACATTACCTAGTAGTGACCACAAGACGGTTCTGTTTGCACTGCTTTCGAACGCGCCGTTGCGAACGCACCAGGGCAAACAGGACCCAGTCTTGTATGTATGGAACTGCAACAAAATTTCGAACTCTTTCATTTGCCTTTATCAGCACGGCCAGGAAAGACCAAGTCCGAACGATTGGATAGCCGAGTGAGCGCCTTGGAAAAATATCTTTTGATCTGCGCGTTTGTCGTTGCTGCGGTGGGAGCAGCGAACGACATTTGTAGCCGGCGTATTCCCAATTGGCTGACCTATGGTGGCCTGGTGGCGGCACTCGCAGTTCGCTGTGCCGCGTGGGGATGGCCCGGGCTCAAGACTGGTTTCTTTGGTGTGCTCTTGGCGGGAGGATTGTTCTACATCCTCTTCCTGCTCGGAGGCATGGGCGGCGGCGACGCAAAGTTAATGGCAGCGGTGGGAGCATGGGCGGGAAGTGCACAGGCGTTGGCCATCCTCATCGCGGCCGCCATCGCCGGCGGTGTTCTCGCCATTGCCTACATGGTTTTTAACAGGCGGATGTGTCAGACGCTTCGAAACACCCTCGAGTTGGTTCGGCACCATGTGACTTCAGGGCCTCGGCCGCATCCGTCGTTGAACATTGGAGAACCGAACTCAACGCGAGTGCCTTACGGATTAGCCATCGCGATGGGCACTTTGTATTGTGCCAGTAATGCTTTCTGGTGGAGGTGATTTACGAATCTACGGCGTATTGTTGTCGCATTCTTAATGGCTGCTGTTTTAGCTGGGAGCATTACTTACGTACTCTTCCGGCGATTGCGCTATGCCAGCGCTCACACCCGGGTAAATCAGGTCGCCGCCGCCGCTACCGACTTGCCGAGCGGTATGACCCTCACCGCTAAAGATGTCATCTTGCTTGATTGGCCCGCCGACGTACCGTTGTCCGGATCTTTTTCTAAGGTTGATGCAGTGGTGGGTCATCCGCTGATCCGTTCTTTGGGCCCCAAAGAGCCGATATCGCAGAGGGACCTTGGCGTCGAGGGCTCGGGCATCGGACTATCAGCAAAGATACCTCCAGGCATGCGTGCTACTGCCATCCGGTCCAATGAGATCGTCGGTGTAGCCGGCTTCCTATACCCTGGTTCTCACGTCGACGTACTGGCCACGTACAACCTTCCGGGCGGCACGGGTGCAATCACTCAGACAGCGTTGCAGGATGTGGAGGTGTTGACTGCGGGCCAGACCATCGAGCCGGACCCCCAAGGCAAACCACAACAAGTGAATGTCGTAACACTGCTGCTGAGCCCCGAGAACTCCCAAAAGCTGCAGCTCGCGAGTGCGCAAGGATCAATCCAGTTCGTGCTGCGCAATGGCATGGACGTAAAGAATGTTGATATCCATCCGACACGCCTGGACGAATTGGTCGCCTCGGCGAAGCCTCCCGCTCCCCCCACAACCAAGAGAACTTCGAGACCGTCACCGCGTCCCCAACAACCAGTTTACGTTCTGGAAGTGATTGAAGGGGCAAAGCGAACGGTTCACAAGTTCTAAAGCAAAGAGAGCTAGATCGAGGCGGTGAGGACAAAAATGAATAGCGCAAAAATGCTGAGAGTCGCAGGCTGGCTTTTTATTATCGCGAGTCTCACCACAAAACTGCAGGGTGCAGCTCAACAGGAATTTAATCCGTCAGAGGGAGAAACACTCCACGTTCTGGTCGGGAAGTCAGTCGTTGTCAATGTCCAGGCACCGATGACGCGGGTGCTCTCGAGCAGTCCGGCAGTTGTCGCGACCTTGGTTATTTCTCCGACCCAAATTGTAGTCGAGGGAAAGGCCGTCGGAGCCAGCAGCTTGATCCTGTGGGATGGGTCGGGGCATTCCCAAATCCTGGATGTCACCGTAGATCTCGACGTGTCGGGGCTACGGGCTGCGATCCAGCGAGCGTATCCCAACGAGCAACTTGATGTGCAGGCCGACGGTGGACACCTCATTCTGACCGGGAGTGTCGCGGATCCCCATCTCGTCGACGACTTGGCAAAGATGGCGGCGCCTTACTCGAACCAAGTCGTCAACTCTGTCACTGTGCCCGTCTCTCACGATCGCCAAGTGCTGCTCGAGGTGAAGTTCGCCGAAGTCGATCGCACGAAACTGCAGCAAATGGGGATTAATCTCTTCAGTACAGGGGCAGCGAACACCGTGGGCACGATCTCCACTCAGCAATTCGGGCCGCCGTCGTTAAGCGACCTCAAAGGGACCATTGGCGCGCCGACCACAGGTACCGCTACTGATCTTAAATTCACTGATCTCCTGAACGTTTTCGTCTTTCGACCAGACCTGAATCTGGGCCTCACCATCAGGGATTTGGAGCAGAAGTCAATTCTCCAGATCCTGGCGGAGCCGAATCTTATGGCGATGAACGGGCAAAAGGCCAGTTTCCTCGCTGGTGGTGAATTCCCCTTTCCCGTAGTCCAGGGTGGAGCAAACGTCGGTGCCGTGACTGTCCAGTTTCGTCCTTTTGGCGTCCGGTTGGAATTCATAGGGTATATCGGGAAAGACAATGTCATTCGCCTTCATGTCGCCCCCGAAGTGAGCACCTTGGACTTCACCAACGCCTTAACCATTCAGGGCTTCACCATTCCCGCACTTTCGACACGGCGGGCGGAATCAGAAATCGAACTGAAGGATGGCCAGTCGTTCGGCATCGCAGGGCTTCTTGACCACCGGGCGGCTGTTCAAATGACCAAGGTTCCTGGCCTTGGGGACATTCCCATCCTCGGACAACTGTTCCGTTCGAGGTCCATCAATCGGAGTAACGATGAACTGCTGGTGCTGGTGACTCCACACATCATTGACCCGGTGCGCTCGGCTTTGCCGGTTCCGCCGTCGCCGAAGGTAGTAGTACCGTATCTGGACGACAAGAAATTTGACCGAAAAGCCCCCGAACAACCGAAGAATGCGGAAACTCCGCCGCAGACCCCGAGTGCGAAATGAGCATAATGCCTGTGAAAGACATGTTCAACAGTTCAGCGCGGGATAGTTTGTCGCGGCACAAGCCGCTCTCCGTTGTCGGTATCTGTGTAGATGATGAGACCTGGAGGTTTCTGCAGCTTTTCGCCGAATCGCTTGCCATGATTCAACTGCGTTTGTGTTCGGGCGATTACCGGGTGCAAGATCACGAATCGGTTCTCGAATATCTTGGGGATCCCACACCGGAGATTTGTCTGGTTGACTTCGACAAGGACCGGCGGAGTGCTGCGAGTGTGGCCGAACGAATCCATGCCAGCGCCCCGGAAACAGCTATCTTCGCCGTATCGCACCAGTCGCAACCGGATTCCATTATTGAAGCCATGCGCAGCGGCTGCAGTGAATATCTGGTGAAACCTCTTAACCGCGAGCAGTTGGTAACCGCGATAGCACGGGTTGCAGCACGGAGGAGGGACAAGAAAGAGAGTTCTAAGGCTCAGCTGCTAGGCTTCATCGGCGCCAAGGGAGGGTGTGGCGTCACCACCGTGATAACCCAATTTGGGGCGCTTTTGGCCAATTCGTATTCGAGGAAGACGCTGATCGTTGACCTGCATCCCGAATTCGGGGACGCCGCACTTTATCTGGGGTTGACCAAACCTCGCTACCACTTCTTCGAGCTTCTTGAAAATACTGAGCGGATGGACGCTGACTTTCTGCAGAGTTTCCTGATGCACCACTCGAGCGGTTTGGACCTGATCCCCGCTCCAGATGGGAGTGAGCCGCCACGAGAGGTCATACCTAGCGCAGTGTCCCAGACGTGTGGTTTCCTACGGCTACGGTACGAATTCGTTCTGGTCGACTTGCCGCCGGGATTGAACGACGACAACTTCGAATTGCTTCGCGACTGCGACCAACTCTATCTGGTGACTGTGGCAGAGGTGTCAGCCGTGCGCAACCTGGTTCGGCAGATCGGGTACCTCCGCCGAAAGGACATTGCTCCAGAAAAGATCCAGGTCGTCCTCAATCGCCATCAAAATCGTAGTGCGGTCACGGATGCGCAGATCGAGAAAGTTATTGGGCAGAAAATCTTCTGGCGGGTTCCCAATCAGTACGCCCAAGTCATGAAAACCATTCATGAGGGTGATCCCGTCGCCCAACTCTCTAATTCCGAAGTGGCCCGTAATCTGAACGAATGGGCTGGAGCGATCGGCAGAAAGCCAGGTACTGAAGAAAAGAAGTCGGGAATTCTGGGGCTGTGGAATCGATAGGACTGGTATGTAGTTGGGGAGGATAAATGGGAGACTTCAATCAAGCAATGGTGTCGCCAGCTGCGTTCAACCCTTCACTAGCTGGCGAGCAGAAGAAAAGAGGCGGGCTGGACTTCAAGGTTTATCAAGAGTTGAAGACCGGTATCCACCGCGATCTCTTGACCAAGGTTGATATCGAGAAAGTCGCGACCGTGCGGGACGACCGCACGCGCCGGCAGGTCTTATCGGTCATTCAGGATCTTGTCTCAGATCTCAAGACACCCATGAGTGGCCCGGAAAAGGAGCGCCTGTCTCTGGAGGTTTTGAACGAGGTCTTCGGGTTGGGTCCGCTAGAACCGCTGTTGCAGGATCCGACCATCAGCGACATCCTGGTCAACGGATACAAGGAAGTGTACGTCGAGCGGGCAGGAGTTCTGGAAGAAACCAGGATCATGTTCAAGGACAATGCGCACCTGATGCACATCATTGACAAGATTGTGTCGGCGGTTGGACGGCGCGTGGATGAATCTTCGCCTATGGTGGACGCTCGACTGGCGGACGGGTCCCGCATTAACGTAATCATCCCCCCACTCGCCATCGACGGTCCTCATCTCTCGGTGCGCCGTTTCGGTCATATCCCAATCACCGAAGATGATCTGCTGGCAAACGAGACACTCACGCCGGCCATGCTCGAACTGCTAAGAGGCGCAGTGAAGGCACGTCTTAACGTGGTGATTTCCGGGGGAACAGGCGCCGGAAAGACAACCTTTTTGAACGTGATGTCGGGTTACATCTCTGACCGGGAACGGATTGTGACGATAGAAGACTCGGCTGAGTTACATCTGAAGCAGCGTCACGTAGTTCGATTAGAGTGTCG
>QIAP01000081.1 GCA_003225075.1 Acidobacteriota bacterium
GGCATTGCCATACAGAATGCACGGCTGTACGCGTCGCTGGAACAAAAGGTCGCGCAATACGAGCGCCTCAAAGACTTCAACGAGAACATCGTTGAATCGATCAATATCGGTGTACTGGCCGTTGACCTGGCGGATCGAATCGAATCTTGGCACTCGCAGATGGAAGTCATGTACGCTCTGCCGCGCTGGCAAGCGTTGACCCGTCCCCTGGCAGAAGTTTTTCCCGGCGAGTTTGTCGAGGAGTTCTATCGCGTGCGGCAGAACCCCGGCATCCACAATCTTTACAAATTCCGCGTGAACACTCCGACCGGTGAAACTCGAGTCGTGAATATTGCCATCACGCCACTAGTGACCAAGAAGTTCCATGTCATTGGCCGCTTGATCATCATGGACGACATCACGGAGCGGGTGGAACTTGAGACCCAGCTGTCGCAATCGGACAAGCTTTCTTCCATCGGTCTGCTGGCGGCAGGTGTGGCGCACGAGGTGAACACGCCACTGGCGGTCATTTCCTCGTATGCGCAGATGCTGTCGAAGCAATTGCAGGCCGACTCCCAGAAGAGTTCGGTGCTGGAGAAAATCACGCGGCAGACATTCCGCGCTTCCGAAATCGTTAACAACTTGTTGAATTTCTCACGCACCAGCGGGACAGAATTCACCGAGGTGGACGTGAACAAGGTTATTGCGGACACCCTGGCCCTTTTAGAGCACCAGTTCAAGACCAGTAAAGTCCGGGTGCAGGACGAATTAGCTGAGCACCTGCCGCTGATTCAGGGCAACACTGGACGGCTGCAACAAGTGTTTCTCAATCTTTTTCTCAATGCCAAGGATGCGATGCCGAACGGCGGGACGCTCCGGATTGCGTCCTCCAATGGGGAGGGCGTCAACGTAGTTATCTGCGACACAGGAACTGGAATTGCCCAGGAGAATATCCAGCGCATTTACGATCCTTTCTTTACTACGAAGACCGCGCCGAGGGAAGGTCAGAGCCGGGGTACGGGTCTGGGGTTATCCGTCACTTACGGCATTATCCAGGAGCATGCGGGCAAGATACGGGTGGAGAGCCGGCCCGGCGAAGGCACTACGTTTTACCTGGATTTCCCCCTGAGCAGGAAGGCTGTCAATGTCTGAACTTGCTGTTTTACCGCGCCGCCACATCGTTGAGCCATCGCTGCCTTCAGCCGGAGCTGTGCTGATCATCGATGACGAAGCTGAAATTCGCGAATCGTTGCAAACGCTGCTGGAACTGGAGGGCTATGAAGTGGAAGCTGCCGCCACGGGCGAAGAAGGAATAGCGCACATTGAAGAGCGCCCGTTCGACCTGGTGCTGCTCGATCTTGCGCTGCCCGATCGGAATGGCATGGACGTGCTTCGGGACATCCGCGTCCACGATCCGCATCTTTCCGTGATCATGATCACCGCTTACGGCACGGTAGACAACGCGGTCAAGTCAATGCAGTTTGGCGCAACGAATTTTATCCAGAAACCCTGGGACAACGAGAAACTGCTGGCCGATGTGCGAGCGGCTGTGGCGCGACGCCGAGCGGAGGAAGAAAATATCCAGCTCAAGCGTGCTCTAAAGCGGCGCTACAACTTCGAAAATATCGTGGGCAAGAGTGAGCCGATGCTCAGGATTTTCGACCTGGTTGCGCAGGTAGCGCCCAGCCGCTCCACGGTGATGCTGCAAGGTGAAAGTGGAACCGGAAAAGAACTCATCGCCAAAGCCATTCACCTGAATTCTCCCCGTCGTGACCGGCCTTTCGTTCCGGTAAACACGGGGTCAATGCCGCCGGACTTGCTGGAATCTACACTCTTTGGTCACGTGAAAGGCGCATTCACCAGCGCTATCGCCTCCAAGAAAGGTCTCTTCGAGATTGCCGATCGAGGGACGTTATTTTTGGACGAGATCGGCACCATGAGCATGGAAACGCAGAGCAAGATTCTGCGTGTGCTGCAGGACCGAAAATTCATGCACTTGGGTGGCGTCCATGAAGTGCAGGTGGACGTTCGCATCATCGCAGCCACCAATGTGAACCTGCAACAAATGGTCCGCGAAGCCAAGTTCCGCGAAGATCTCTACTATCGCTTGAATGTAATAACCGTGGACCTGCCTCCGCTACGTCAGCGCAAGGAAGACATTCCTTTGCTGGTGGATTTCTTCCTCAAGAGGTATTCAGAGGAAAACGAGCGTCCACTTCGGCGGGTCAATACTGATAGTCTGCGCCCGCTGATGGCATACTCCTGGCCGGGGAATGTCCGCGAACTGGAGAATGTAATCGAACGTGCGGTTGTGCTTTCTTCTGGCCCTGAGGTCGGAATAGATCTCCTTCCGGATCACATTGCCGGCCGTGGTACACCATTCCCGGTTCTGGAGCATCGTCCTGACGCGTCCTTGTTTGACATTATGGAAGACTGCGAGCGCCGAATCATTTCCGATATGTTGGAAAAATGTGGCTGGAACCAGACTGAAGCGGCCGAGCGGTTCCGTGTGCCACTTTCAACCCTGAATCAAAAGATCAAACGGTTGAATATCGAAATCAGAAAAAAAGGGCGCGAGTAAGAAAACCAGGCTTTCGCTCTTGTCTTCTCGTTCCCCGATTCCAGATCTGCTTGTCGCTAGCCCTGGAAATTTCCAAGATTTGTTGCTTGCCTCACTTCTGGGAAGTCACTCCACGAAGTGATCGCGAGCCACTTGCTTGGTCTCGTTGATCCTCATCCCTGATCACTTCTGCGCAGGTACTCGGAGGGCCGGGCGCGCTGGAGCCACAAGGTAACAGCCCAGAGCTAATAGCTCACCTTCACGGCTGAAAGCTGGCTTCGCCTCTGCTATAGTTCCGACAGAACCGGCAGGGGTTCGCAAAGCCGGATCTTTCTGAATCGCATGGAACTGATTTCGCCTGCCGACTTCGTCAAAGATAAAGTTCTGGCCGTTCAGGATTATGCTCTTCTGGCCGGCCGCTCGGTTGGCAACCTGTTTCGCCGTCCCCTTTACATGGCCGACATGATCCAGCAAGCCGACCTGATTGGCTTCGGTTCGCTGCCCATCGTAGTGCTCAGCGGTTTGCTCACGGGCGCTGTTCTCGCCGACAACAGCGCTGCAACTCTGGGTAGATTTGGCTCTCTCTCCCTCATCGGTCAGTTGGTCTCAATTGGCATGGTGCGTGAGCTCGGGCCTGTGCTTACTGGCCTGATGGTCGCGGGGCGGAATGCCTCCGGGATGGCGAGCGAGCTCGGTTCGATGGTCGTGACCGAGCAAATCGATGCTATGCGCGCCCTCGGCACCGACCCCAGCAAGAAGCTGTTGACACCGAGGCTGGCGGCAACGGTGTTCATGCTTTTTTTCCTGACAATAATTTCTGATCTTTTGGGTCTGGTCGGAGGCAATCTAGTGAGTATGCTGCTGGGACTGGATTCTCATCAGTACTGGACCTCTGCCTGGCAGGTGCTGGTGTTTAACGACGTCTTTACCGGCTTACTGAAACCTATCTTCTTCGGATTTATCATCGCGACCATCGGCTGCTATTACGGGATTTCAGCACGCGGCGGAACCCAGGGAGTAGGCCGCGCTACCACGCAGGCCGTGGTGGCGGCCTCCGTTCTGATCCTGGTCGTCGACTTTTTCCTGACCAGGTTTCTCATCGTGCTACTGGGCTATCGCTAAAACCGATTTATGCCGACTCTATCGCTCGAAGACACCCAGACGGTGACCCAGGATGCCGCGCAGGACGCCATCGTTTTCGAAAATGTGTCTATCGCATTTCAAGAGAAAGTGGTGCTTGACGAGATCTCTTTCCGTCTGCCGCGGGGTGAAACCAAGGCAATATTTGGTGTCGCAGGATCAGGTAAAAGCACGATCCTGAAATTGGTTTTGGGGTTGATAAAACCGGATCGGGGCCGCATTGTTGTGTTGGGCGAGAATGTTACTGAAATGCGAGAAGAGGATTTATTCGAATTGCGGCGCAAAATCGGGATGGTATTTCAGGAAAGCGCGCTGTTTGATTCGCTCACGGTGCGCGAAAATGTAGCTTTCCGATTATTGGAAGAAGGTAATGTTTCGGAAGAAGAAACTGAAAAGCGGGTGCGCGAGGCCCTGCGATTCGTCGAACTCGAGAACACGGTGGACAAGTACCCGTCGGAACTCTCCGGGGGAATGCGAAGGCGTGTGGCGATCGCTCGCGCGATTATCACCCAGCCTGAAGTCATTCTTTATGACTCGCCCACCGGAGGGTTGGATCCGGTAACATCCAACACCATCATCGAACTCATCGTAAAACAACGCGACGTCTACAAAACCAGCGCTTTGCTGGTAACCCATCGCTTGCAGGACGCTTTCACTATGGCCACTCATTACTTCGATAGCAAGACGAACCACATGCAGCCACTTCCGCCCGGTGCCCACTCAGAGGTTCCCATGGCCTTTATGGTGCTGCGAGACGGTAAAGTGATCTTCGATGGCGACGTTCAGCAATTGGTGAAAACCAAGGATGAATACATTCGGGAATTCATCTCGTTGGACTAACCCCCAGGTCCTGCGGAGTCTTGATGCTGGAGACGATTAGCTTGGCGAGCATCATCAACTGGCTTTGGCGACTGCGGCGTCCGCCATGGTCTTGAGCCGGGCGGCGACGCGCTCTTCAAATTGCTTCAGCCGTTCGCGGCCTTTCTCCGTGCCCTTAATCAGCTTTTCAACATTGGCCATGAATTCCTGAGTCTTAAGCCTTTCCCGAACTTCTCCGATAAATGGATGCACCTTGGCAAATATCAGAAACATTTCGCCGCAGAAACTGAGTTCCATAAAGAGGTCTTCGTTCAGTGCTCCATTCACAACAAAGGAAGCTGCCATTCCCCAATAGCTAGCGACCTGGCGTAACCAGTTATTTTCCTGGCTGCCGAGATTCGTCACGATCTCCATAAAGTCGTCGGCGTTGCGCGGCCAGAATGTCACCACCCACCAATGGCGAGCTTTACGCATCTCGGCCTCGCGCCTGACTTCATAGAGGCGCAGGATTAATTCCGCATCCGCGGTTGTAGGTTTGTTCGATGCCATCTAGACCTCCGGGAAAATTAGTAATTTAGTAATTGGTAATTGGCAATTCAAGAGGTACGGAAAAGACGTTGCGGAACCAGGACCGTCAAAATTACAACTTACAAATCGCTAAATTACAAATTACCCCACCGGCGCCGGCTCCGCTGCTCGCTCATAGTCGCATTCTTTATTGGGGCAAGCGATCACCGGCCCGGCCTTCAGAAATTTTTCCACCAGGTACTCATGGCCACAATCCGGGCACTTTTCAGGTATTGGCTTATTGGCCGAGGTAAATTTGCACTTGGGGTAATTGCCGCAGCCGTAAAATGTGTTCCCTTTGCGCGCTCTCTTCTCGACAAGCTCCCCTTCTTTGCACAACGGGCACTTCATCCCGATAAAGTTTTGCTTCACGTATTTGCAATCCGGATACCCGCTGCATGTCGTGAACTCCCCATAGCGCCCGTGCCGGATCATCATGTTGCGGCCGCACTTGGGACAAAGCTCGTCGAGTGGAATGTCGGGCACTTTCTTGCCTTGATCGAGCCGGCGGGTGGTCCTGCAATCAGGATATCCCGTGCAGGCCATGAACTGTCCAAACCGGCCGCGCTTGAGCACCATCACGCGCCCGCAATTTTCGCAATACTCTTCTTGTGTGGTTTCCTGAATGTCGGCGGAATCCAGGTCGGGCAGGTCAATGGGATTCTCTTTAGTGAACGTACACGTGTTGGGATCTTCTTTGTCATAAGAGCTGCAGGCGAAAAACGACCCGTGCTTGCCCCACTTGATTACCAGCGGTGAGCCGCAGCGCTCACATTTCTCGTCCGTCGGCTTCTCCATCCGCTTGATGTTTTCCATGTGCTTCTCGGCGTAATGGAGATCTTTCTCGAACTTCTTGTAGAACTCAGAAAGAGCGTCAACCCACTTTTCCTTGCCCTCTTCGATCTCGTCGAGTTCTTCTTCCAGCCGTGCGGTGTACTGCACATCGAAGATGTCGCGGAAATTCTCCACCAGCAGATCGGTAACTACCAAGCCTATCTCCGTGGGAACAAACTTGCCGCCAAGTTTCTGCACATATTGCCGTTCTTGAATGGTGCTGAGAATGGCTGAGTAGGTGGAAGGCCGGCCAATTCCCCGCTCTTCCAGTTCCTTAACCAGCGAAGCTTCGTTGTAACGCGGCGGTGGCTCGGTGAAGTGCTGCTCCGGTTTCAGTTCCTTCAGCGTAAGTTTTTGTCCGGCGTCGAGCGGTGGCAGTTTGTGCTTGAGTTCCTCAGCTTCTTCGTCTTTTCCTTCTTTCGATTCTTCGTACACTTTCAGGAAGCCGTCGAACTTAAGCACCGAACCGGTCACACGGAACCAGAAAGTTTCGTTCGCAGTCTTGGCGTCGATATCAACCGTAGTTTGGTCGAAGACCGCGGGATTGATTTGCGACGCGACGAAACGCTGCCAGATCAGTTTGTAGACTTTGTATTCATCTTCTTTTAAGTATTGCTTTATCTGGTCCGGATTACGCAAGGCCGAAGTTGGGCGGATAGCTTCATGGGCTTCCTGGGCGCCCTTTTTGGACTTAAATGTGTTCGGCGTTTCCGGCAAATATGTGGGACCATACTGTGAACCGATGAGCTCTCGCACTTCCGTCAACGCGTCGTTGGAGACACGGGTCGAATCAGTACGCATGTAGGTGATGAGTCCGACCAGTCCTTCTTCGCCTAGTTCCACGCCCTCATAGAGGCGCTGCGCGATCATCATGGTGCGCTTGACGCTGAAGCGCAGCTTGCGGGAGGAATCCTGTTGTAGCTTGCTGGTCGTAAAAGGCGGGGCCGCGTTGCGGCGGCGTTCTTTTTTATCTACGGACCGGACGATCCAGTCGGCCTTTTCCAATGCGGCACGAATCTTCTCCGCTTCCTCGCCATTCCCAACTTCTATCTTTTCCTCGCCCTTGCCAATGAAGCGAGCGTCGAACGCTGGGGGCTTTGACGCTGCGAGGTGAGCATCAATCGTCCAGTATTCCTTTTTTTCGAACGCCTTTATCTCACGCTCGCGCTCGACGATCAGCCGTAGCGCCACAGTTTGCACTCGACCCGCTGAGAGCCCTCGACGCACTTTGTCCCATAACAGCGGCGAGACCTGGTACCCTACCAGGCGATCGAGCACACGCCGCGCCTGTTGCGCATCTACCAGGTTGCGGTCAATGTCGCGTGGGTGTTCAAAGGCGTCGCGTACGGCACGTTGGGTGATTTCATTAAACGTGACCCGCCGGACACGCTCGGCCCCATCGGCTTCGCCCTTTTTTCTTTTCCTCTTCTTGCCGTTGAAGTTATCGCCGCCTAGTTCTTCAGCGAGATGCGCAGCGATGGCCTCGCCTTCACGGTCCGGATCGGGCGCGAGAAAGATCATATCGGCGGAGAGGGCCAGCTTTTTCAGCTTGATCAGCACCTTCTCTTTGCCGGGAATGACGATGTATTCCGTCTCGAAATCGTTCTCCACATCCACACCCAGATTGCTCTTGGGCAGATCCTTGACGTGACCGAGAGAGGCTTCGACGGTATAGCCCTTGCCTAGATATTTTTGGATGGTTTTCGCCTTGGCAGGCGATTCGACGATGACTAAACCTTTGGTCAAATTCCCCTCAGTTGAGCTTTCCCTTTTTTTGAAGCTAGCACGAATGGGAGGGATGCAACAAGTTTTACCGGCAGTTTCTAGTTACTAGCAGCTTAGAAAATTGCGTTCCTAGAATACTTTCACGAAATTTTTCCCCGGCATCTGCCTGACTTTCCCGGCCAGCTCCAATTCGAAAAGTGCAGCGAAAATCTCGGACAATGACACCTCCCCCTCCAGCCGCTCCACGAGCTCATCAATGTGCGTGGATTCATCGGCTTTGAGCAGAGCAAATATCTTCTTTTCGTGGGGGGCGAGTTCTGCGTCGTCCCCGAATAAGAGATGCAGTCCCGGCCCGCGGCGATTCAGCGGTAGCCGGCCCCAACAACAGTCGCACCTCCGCCGGCAGATCATCCCAAACATCTTCCCAGGTGGCGACCAGCTTGGCTCCCTGCTTTATCAAAGTGTTAGCTCCCCAGGAGTTCTTGTTTGTAACATTGCCTGGAACTGCAAATACATCGCGATTCTGCTCCCGTGCGCAGCGCGCCGTAATGCGTGTGCCGCTGTAGTCGGCCGCCTCAACCACCAGCACGCCCACTGACATCCCGCTGATAATGCGATTGCGAATGGGGAAAGTTTTGCGGGAATGCAGCAGTGCCCATAGGGAATTCCGAAATCAATGCTCCGCCACACCCCAGTATCTGCTCCGATAGCCGCGAGTTTTCTTTGGGATAAATCAGGTTAATACCAGTACCGAACACCGCCACTGTTTTGCCTTTCGCAGTAATCGCACCGCGATGTCCGGCGGTATCCACTCCCCGCGCCATGCCACTTATGATGACCAGCCCGCGGGCCGCTAGATCACACGCCAGTCGCTCTGCCAAGCCCGAACCGTAGGGGGTGGGATGACGTGTGCCTACCAGCGCAATTCCGGGCTGGGAAATTGCATCTGACTTCCCTCGAACGTACAACACCATGGGCGCATCGTAGATTTGTTTGAGTTGTGCTGAATAGGATGAATCCTCGAGCGATACAATTTTTACGCCCTCCGCGATGGCGCGCTCTGCCTCTTCCTTCGCCAGTTCAATTGATTTACCGGTAGCCAGCGACTGCGCTGAGCTGGCGAGAATGCCCGTCGCTTCCAGTTCAGTCAGAGAAGCACGGAATACGGCTGCTACCCCACCGAGGTATTCCACAACACGTCGCGCCCGGGTCGGGCCTAAACCCGGCGTCAGCGAGAGAGCTAGCCATTCGAGGGTATGGGCCTCATGGGCTGTGGCAATCGCTGTTGACCTGGCTGTGGACACCGCTGCCTCCACGTCGCGGACTGTACACACGCTCTAATCTTGCGTCAAGGAGCGCGGTCACAGCAGTTTGTTAGAATCGAGGCTTGACCATCAAGGGTGCGCTCATGAGACGGCTGCGGATTTCGGCAATTTCATACCTCAACACCGCGCCTCTGATGTGGGACTTCGAACACGGTACGGCGGCGGCCGAGTTCGATCTTTCTTATACGATTCCTTCTGCCTGCGCGGCCGCCTTAAGCGCCGCAACCGCCGATATTGGCATCATTCCGGCCGCCGCGTACGCCACCATCCCCGACCTGGTTATTTTGCCGGGGGTAGCAATCGCCTCTCGTAATGCCGTCCGGTCAATTCTTTTGATCAGCAAAATCCCATTGGAGAGAGTCCGCACGGTTGCTCTGGATACCTCTTCCATCACTTCGGTCGCGCTCACCAAAATATTGTTCGCGAAGTGGCTTGGCGGGAAACGGCAGTACACCTACATGGCGCCCAACTTAGACCAAATGCTGGAGCAGCACGACGCTGCCCTGGTGATTGGGGATCCTGCGTTAAAGGTGGACTGCTCGCGTTACCTGGCCTTGGATTTAGGTCAGGACTGGCGAGAGCGAACCGGAAAGCCCTTTGTTTTTGCTTTCTGGGCCGTACGCCGCACGGCGCTGCAAGATGGAACCTCCGTTGACCTGGTGAATACATTTCAAGAATCGCGCGATCATGGATTAGAACCCCAAAATCTCGCAGTTATCGCTCGTCTCTGGGGGTCACGGCTGGGTCTCAGCGCTACGGAGATCAATAGTTATCTGACGAAGAATATCCACTTTTATCTCGATCCGGAGTGTCTGGAAGGATTACAGCTCTTCTATCAATACGCGGCCGAGTGCGGTGTTCTGCCCTCTGCGCCTGCTTTGCAATTTCTGGACGTTCGGAATCCAGAGACCGCACGACTCGTGGCACTTGATCTTCACTGACCCAGATACGGTCAGTTAGCAACCAACTCTTCTAAGATGTCTTATGGATTTTCGTCTTCTTACCCTCGTTGCAGCTTCGCAAACTGTGCGGTGGCTGCGTCGCCTTGGCGGACCCGGTCTAATTTTATTGGGACTGGCGGACAATTCCGTGATTCCGCTACCCGGTAGCATGGATGCGCTCACCATCTGGCTGGCAGCGAGCCATCGGGAGTTCTGGCTTTACTACACGCTGATGGCGACCGCGGGATCCGTGCTAGGCGGGTACGTCACCTATCGCCTGGCACGGAAGGGTGGCAAGGCGACGCTGGAGCGAAAGATATCCAAAAGCAAAGCCAAGAAGGTTTACAAGAAGTTCGAACGCTGGGGTTTTTGGGCTGTAGCCGTTCCTGCATTACTTCCCCCGCCTTTCCCCATCGTACCCGCGCTGCTGGCGGCTGGCGCGATGCAGTACTCTCGCAGGAAGTTCTTGGGCGCGCTTGCACTGGGCCGCGGAATCCGTTTCACAATAGTGGCTTACTTCGGAGCACGCTACGGCCGCCACGTCCTGGGATTCTTCTCCAAGTATTACAAGCCTGCGTTGCTGGTGCTTATCGGGTTTTCGGTCATTGCAGGCCTTTTCGGCTTGTTTCAGTACCTGCGATTCCGGCGTGAGAACAAGAACATGGGCACCAAGCCAAAGGGTGTTCCGCGCCACAAAATTGCCTGAAGCAAGTTTGGATCGAAACCATCCACTCCGATAGAATGTGTAGTACTGGTCGGTCCGTTCAAGTCATGATTCTCACCAAACAGCAAGCGCTCGAGATGTTCCGATCAGATGACCTCATCGGCATCGGCATGGAAGCCAATTCGATACGCCGCAAGCTCCATCCCGAAGGTGTGGTCACGTACATCATCGACCGCAATATTAATTACACGAATTTCTGCACTGAGTATTGCACCTTCTGCGCTTTCTATCGGCCACTCAAAGGGCAACGTGCTAAAGAAGGATACATTCTCGATCTCGAGACCATCTACGACAAGATTCGTGAAACCGTCGAATTGGGCGGCACCGGCGTGCTGATGCAGGGCGGACTGCATCCCGACCTGAAGATTGATTGGCACGAGCAGATGCTGCGTGGCATCAAGCGGCGTTTTCCCAAAGTTCATTTGCACTGCTATTCAGCTTCCGAAATCATTGCCATTGCGGAGTACAGCTCGCTAAGCATTCGCGACACAATCTCTTATCTGCGCGATGCCGGCCTTGATTCCATTCCCGGCGGGGGAGCCGAAATTCTGGATGACGAAGTGCGCTACCGCATCGCCCGCCTGAAGTGCCTCACCGACGACTGGCTCAATGTCCATCGCACCGCTCACCAACTGGGCATGCGTACTACCGCGACGATGATGTTCGGTGTGGGCGAAAACTTTGAGCACCGCGTCAACCACTTGCAGCGCTTGTACGATCTACAGGAAGAAACCGGGGGCTTCACCGCATTTATACCCTGGACATTTCAGCCGTCGAACACGGCATTGGGTGGGCGTCATTGGGATGAGGCCACAGCGGTCGAGTATCTCAAGATGCTGGCGATTTCCCGGCTCTACCTTTCAAACTTCCTCAACGTGCAATCGAGCTGGGTCACACAGGGGCTCAAGGTGTGCCAAATGGGTCTCCGCTTCGGAGGAAATGATGTCGGATCGGTGATGTTGGAAGAAAACGTCGTGCGCGCCGCCGGCGTCACCAATTGCACCACCGAGGAGGAGCTGCGACGCATCATCCGCGATGCCGGCTTCCGCCCGGTTCAGCGGGACACGTTATATCGTACCTACTTCTTGAATTAGGTCTAGTTTTCCTCGGGGATTCGGGGGAAAGTTCGCCAAATGGAAACGGCCTCGAGATGTCGAGGCCGATCTGGATGCGTCAGCACCCCGTCAAGGTCAGCAATTATTATCCCCTTGTGGTAATCCCAAATCAAGTTACTTCTGGGGAGCCTCCACCCCGCCTGGGAGGCCATCCCCGCCTTTCATCCCCTGCCCCCTGCCTACACACAGCCGGGAATGGACCTGGCGGGATTCGAACCCGCACCTGTGACCTTGACGGGGTACTGTGCTCCCTTTACACCACAGGCCCACAGGACCGAAGTGTAATGTTGATGAGTTAAATATGCATGGTTGTCGGTCACAACCTGATGTTCATTCCCTCTGGATAAAAATGGTGTTACTTTGCTATCTCTCGGGAAGCCTACCCATGAGACTTCGGCAATTATCAGTTTTCTCTGTGCTCTGCGCAATTGCCTTATGGGCGCAGAACCCAGCCTCTTTGAAAGACAACAAGT
Source organism: Acidobacteriota bacterium (assembly GCA_003225075.1). Classification (GTDB taxonomy): domain Bacteria; phylum Acidobacteriota; class Terriglobia; order Terriglobales; family Acidobacteriaceae; genus Gp1-AA124. The sequence goes on from QIAP01000081.1 coordinate 12,203, forward strand.
GCACGCTAAAGGGCACGGTTGTCAAAGAACCGAGTAGCGAGCCAATCAAAAAGGCTACCATCGAGCTGATTACAGAAAACCAACAAGAGGGTGGAAACTACACTGCTGTTAGCGATCAGGATGGGCACTTCCAAATTGAGGGAATCGAGCCCGGCCGATACCGGTTGTTCGCCGAGCGCACCGGCTACATCGGTGTCGAAAAGAAGCAACATCGGTCATCAGGGGTAGTGCTTTCCTTCGAATCAGGTCAGCAACTCAAAGACCTGCTGATACGTATGCTTCCGGCGGCAGTCATTACAGGCCGGGTGGTTGATCAAGACGGCGACCCGTTGCCCAACGTGGAAGTTACCGTTTCGCGAACCAACTACTCCAGTGGTCGCCAGCACTGGGAAGCGCTTGGTTCGGAGCGTAGCAATGACGTGGGTGAGTTCCGCATCGGCAGCTTACTGCCTGGACGTTATTTCGTTTCCGCCAGTCCCCCGCCCGATTTCCAGACGCTCGCGTCGGCTTCAAAGGAAGACGCTCAAGCCCACGGTGCGCCCGAGATGGCGTATGTCACGACTTACTATCCCGCGACCCACGACCGTAGTCAGGCGTCGGAAATTGAGATTCGCGCCGGCGAGGAGTCGCCCGTAAATTTCACACTTGTCCCAAGCGCTACATTCCGGATACGTGGCACTGTTTCCAATCTGCCCGCGAGCGCCGAGACTGTCGTTACGCTTTATTCCCGCGAATTCAGCTTGGTCTCCAGCACGGCCGAAGTCAGCAAGAACGGCACATTTGAACTGCGTGCTGTTGCCCCGGGTTCATACACGGTTGTGGCCACAGCCCTCATTGGTGAAAACGCGCAGTCGGCGCGGCAGAGTATCGAGCTTGCCGCTTCAAATGTAGAGGGACTGCGACTCATTCCTGTGCCGGGTGCCTTGGTGAAAGGTCGCCTTCGTGCAGAGGGTGCTGGTCAGGTTGATCTATCGCAATTTTTTCTACTTTTGCACTGCGCGGATGGGGACTATAGCTGCATGAACGCGATACCCTTAGGGGCGGGCGACCCCGCACAGCCCGCGCGTGTCAAAAAAGATGGCAGTTTTGAATGGAAGGGCGTACCGCCGGGTAGGTATGACATCCAATTCGCAGCGGAGGCCGGTGCAGTCGCCGATTATTTTCTAAAATCTCTCGTCATAGGTGAAAGAAATATCCCCGATGCGACACTGACTGTAAGTAGCACGTCCCTTTCACTCGATCTAATCGTTAGCGCTAATGGCGGAAGCATCGAGGGCACAGCCGTGGACGAAAAAAATCGGGCGGTAGCAAATGCAAGTGTCGTTGCTATTCCCGAGTCCCGATATCGCAATCGTCCTGACCGCTATCACCAGGCAGTCACTGACCAGCATGGTCACTTCTCCTTGCACGGTTTGAATCCCGCAATCTACACCATCATCGCGTGGGATGAATTAGATGGTGATCGTTACTTAGACCCTCAGTTTCTGAAAAACTATGAGAGCAATGCCACCACGACGCACATGGAAGAAGGCAGCCATATTAACCTTGTGCTTCAGGTTAATTCTCTGCCGGACGACTCGCCATAAGTCTCTGAATCCAAAGGATATTTTGTGACCAACGAGCGTGCTGCGTCTCAGGTCGGGTAAAATAAAAGGTTTGCGTTACCCGGATTGATCAAGCTTGCTGAACTGCGCGCCCATTTCGTCCTTTGCAATACTTGTCGCTCTGTCCGCATCTCGCGGCATTTGGCAATACTTCCGCCAGCATTTTCTTGATCGGACATTCCAGGGCCTCTACCACGCCAATGCATTCGACATGGCCTTGTTGATCCCATACTTCGTCGTGCTGGTACTGCTGGCCTCCTACGGCATACACCGCTATACCCTGGTTTACCTTTATTACAAAAACAAGAAGAACCGCACCCTTGATCCGCTAGCGTATTTCTCTGATCTGCCACGAGTCACGGTTCAACTTCCAATCTTTAACGAGCAATACGTTGTTGATCGTCTCCTGGATGCCATTTGCCGGCTGAACTATCCGCGAGAGAAGTTGGACATCCAGGTGCTGGACGATTCCACGGACGAAACCAGGACGGTTGCGCGCAATCTGGTGGAGCGGTATGCAGCTTTGGGAAACCCCATCACCTACCACTACCGCAGGAAGCGTTTCGGGTTCAAAGCCGGTGCACTCGCGGAAGGATTGAAGACAGCAAAAGGCGAGTTCGTCGCTATTTTCGATGCCGACTTCGTACCGCCAGAGGATTTTCTTCTGCGTACTATCCACCATTTCACCGATCCGAAGGTCGGCATGGTGCAGACGCGCTGGACACACATCAATCGCCACTACTCGTTTCTTACTGAAGTTGAAGCCATTCTGCTCGACGGACATTTTGTGCTCGAACACTCGGGCCGCGCCCGCAGTGGCGTCTTTTTCAATTTCAACGGCACTGCGGGGGTCTGGCGGCGGCGCGCTATCGATGAAGCGGGCGGATGGCAACACGATACTCTGACCGAAGATACCGACCTCTCCTATCGGGCTCAGCTCCTGGGTTGGAAATTTATCTACTTGCAGGATGTCGAGTGCCCCGCCGAATTACCGGTGGAAATGACGGCTTTCAAGACCCAGCAGGCGCGCTGGGCAAAAGGCCTGATCCAAACTTGCAAGAAAATCCTGCCCCGCGTGCTGAAAAGCGATGTGCCGGGTCGGGTGAAGCTCGAGGCCTGGTATCACCTGACAGCGAATCTCAGTTACCCGCTGATGATCGTGTTGTCGGTGCTTCTGTTGCCAGCCATGGTTATTCGCTTTTACCAGGGATGGTTTCAGATGATGTACATCGATCTCCCGTTATTTTTGGCGTCGACGTTCTCCATCTCGAGCTTCTACCTGGTGTCCCAGAAGGAATTATTTCCCAAGACCTGGCCGCGTGCTCTGCTTTATCTCCCCTTTCTGATGGCGCTCGGCATTGGTTTGACAGTCACCAACACCTGCGCGGTGCTGGAGGCTCTCGCCGGCAAGCAGAGCGCGTTCGCCCGCACACCGAAATACCGGGTGGAATCGAAAAAAGATAAAGTGGCTGCTAACACGTACCGCCGACGCTTGGGCTGGGTACCGTGGCTGGAGATGCTCATCGGCTCATACTTCGCTCTCACCGTGTACTACGCTGTGGACAACGAGAATTACATTACCGTACCGTTCCTCATATTATTTGTGGTCGGCTATTGGTACACGGGTCTAATGTCGCTGCTGCAGGGGCGTTTTGCCGGCCTTGCTTTGAGCGCAGACAGTCACAACAAACCCTTCCCCGTAGGCGTCTAAGTTCTTTTAGTTAGGTTAGCGGCTGATTCGGCTACTTCTTGGCCTGAAACCTTTGGCGCTGTGGCACGTCACATATCAGCAACACGGATTTTGAGAACCCGGTTGCTGGTAAAAAGGGCAATCGATCGGGTTGCCATAGAGGACTGAATGAAGAAGGTTTTCTCTACGATAATATTGTTTCTGGTAATTTCGACGGCGGTCCGCGCCGCCGACAACTTGCGGCTTAACCCGAAACTCGACTTCAGCAGCGACAGCCAGGATGGCCCGCTCATCATCGGCGACCATATGGATGATGGGGCTCAGAAGGGCAAGCCGAATTACATCATTATTTATGGCGAAGGTTGATTCAATTCCAAGCGGCAGGCTCGCCGCTCCGTTGACCTCTACAACAAATATGAAGACCGCGTCCACTTCGTAGTGATAGATATCGATAAGAAACTTTCGCCTAGCCAGCAGGAACTCGTTAAAAAATATTATCAGGGGTACATTCCGCACCTAGTAGTGTTGGATCGCGCTAGTAAGGCGCTTTACAATTCTTCGGGCGAAGTGGAGGAGTCCGTGATTTCGGCGATTCTCGACAAGGCTTTGCCGTGAAGCACAGACAGGCTGCCAGCGTCGGACGGTGCTTCTTTCCTTTTGTCGCCGTGGTCGGGTAGAATCCATCTCGCCTTCCGCGCCTGGCTTTAGCTCAGCCACGTCGGCTGCTCTGAGGAGGATCCGATGTCCCGCTTGCAGAAACTGCTCACCCTGATTCCCCTTGCAATGCTGCTGCTCCCCATCCTGAATTGTGGATCAGCGCACGATGCTGATGAAAAATATTTTCTGATCGCGTCCAACGTTCAGATTCCTTACTGGCAGACGGCCGCAGCAGGATTCTCGCAGTCCGCCAGTCAGCTGAAAGTGCGTGCCGAGATAGCTGGACCCGACACCTTCGATCCCAAAGCGGAGCAGCAAGCCTTCGAAAAGGCATTACAGCAGAAGCCCACGGGGATTTTGATTTCGGTTGCCGACCCCAAGCTCCTGAAGGAGGACATTGACAAAGCCATCGCCGCCGGTGTTCCGGTGATCACCTTCGATTCCGACGCACCCGCGAGCAAACGGCTATTCTTTATCGGCACCAATAATTACCAGGCTGGAATCACCGGCGGCGAACGTCTTGCCACCGAACTGCATGGCAAGGGTAACGTCGTGGTTTTCAGCATGCCCGAGCAAATCAATCTTGCCGAGCGGCTGCGTGGCTATCGCGACGCGCTGGAGAACAAGGCGCAGATAAAAATTGTTCGTGTCGTTGATATCAAGGGCGACCCGAGGGTCGCTTTCGACACGGCTACCCAGATCCTTGGTAAGGAGAAGAACAAGGTGGACGCCTTCGTCTGCCTCGAGGCGCTTGCCGGGAAGGAAGTCGCCACCGTGCTCAGCAACAACAACGTCAAAGATAAAGTCGTCATGGCGATGGACACCGATCCTGACACGCTGGAGTGGATACAGAAAGGCGTAATCGCTGCCACCATCTCTCAGAAGCCCTACACCATGGCCTTTGTGGGCCTCCGAATGATGGACGATCTTTATCACCATAAGCTCAATTCACTCGATGTGGATTGGGCCAAGAATAGCTTTGCTCCCATTCCTGCATTCGTAGATACAGGATCAGCCCTGATTGATAAAAGCAACGTGGACGCGTTCAATCAAGCCAAGAAATCCGTAACCGGCGGACAAAAATAAGCACTACCTCAAGAGGAATTCGCAAGCATGCGCAGATCCACAGTCGCCTTTGTCGTCGTCGTATGTGTCTTTCTGCTCCCCTTTGCTGCTGCTCTCGACCGGCAACCGAACGCTGACTACCGCGCCCGCCGCGAGGCATTAGCCAGGAAAACTGAAGGTGGCATCATTGTAATCTTCGCACCCATGGAGGCCGAAGGCCCAAACGATCTCTACGGCTTTCGCCAGGACAATAAATTCTTTTATCTCTCAGGCTGGTCTGAACCAGGCGCTGCTCTGCTCATAGCGCCCCCAGCACAGGCGACTCCCAGTTCATCCGCGCGTGCCTATACTGAAATTCTGTTCCTTCCCGCCCACAATCCATCGCAGGAGCGGTGGACTGGGCCAAAGTTGGGCCCCGAGAATCCCGATGCGCCCAAAATCACGGGCTTCGATCGTGTCGAAGTCATCGATCGATTACGCGACGAACTAGTCCGGCTCTTGCCTCAGCCGCGGGCCACCCTGTACAGCGATTTGCCCGCTTTCGGCCAAGCCTCAGCCTCCGCGGAAGCTCTGGACTGGCTCAAGCGGGCCAATGCTTTCCCCACCTACGTTTCCTTTCAGGACGTGAAACCGTTACTTGCTTACCTCCGTACTTTCAAAGACGCCGGTGAAATCGATCGCATTCGCAAAGCCACAGACGCTTCCGTCGCGGCGCACTTGGCCGCGTTTCACGCGGTAAAACCGGAGGTCTCCGAGCGCGAGATCTCGGCTTTAATGCAATATGAGTGGGGCAAACGGGGCTGCGAGCGCCCTGCATACGCGCCGATCGTGGGGTCAGGTTTCAATTCTACCGTGCTGCACTATTCGGACGATTCTGTAATCATCCACGCCGGCGATGTCGTGGTGATTGATGCAGCCGGGGAATATTCCATGTATGCCTCCGACATCACGCGGACTTTCCCGGCAACAGGAAAATTCAGTCCTCGCCAGCGTGAGATCTACGACATTGTCTTGGGGGCCCAGCAGGCTGCGATTGCGGCGTTTCAGCCAGGTAAATCAACCCTGAGGCGTGATGATCCTAACTCGCTTTATAAAGTCGCCTATGAGTACATCAACTCGCACGGAAAAGATAAACAAGGAGCACCGCTCGGCAAATACTTCATCCACGGGCTCAGCCACTATGTGGGCCTCAACGTACATGACGATGGCGATTATACGTTGCCGCTCGCTCCTGGAATGGTCTTCACTATTGAGCCGGGTATTTATATCCCGGAAGAAAAGCTGGGTGTGCGCATCGAAGACGTTTTTTTCGTGGACAACAACGACAAGCTTATAAACCTGTCTGCCGCCTTGCCACACACTGCCGACGAGGTCGAACAGGCTATGGCGGCAAAATAACTTGCAAGCCTGCTCCACCGCACTCCGTCGCCATTTGATATGCTAAGCCACGTGCGGATGACCTCGTGGTTTATCATCCTCGGTTTCAGCAGTCTGGTGATTACGTGTGTCGCGATTGCGTTGGTAGTGCGGGTTCGTCGACATATGAAGGCTGCCCCCGCAAGGGTCAAACCGACCTTGGATGAAATAGACCGCAACCAGGAAACCTGAAAGTCCATGTCTTTGATTTGGAGAACCCAGGAAATGGCAAGAATGGCTACCAACACTCTCAGCAGCTCAAACTCGCGGGCTCTCGCCTGGGCGCGGCAGGTCGCGATTGTAGTGAGTGCCAGCCTGTTCGTAGCTCTTTGTGCCCGCGTCACGCTGCCGCTTCCTTTTACACCAGTCCCTTTGACATTGCAGAATTTTGCCGTCTTGCTGGTTGGAATGACGCTGGGTAGCAAGCGTGGGTTCGCCGCCTTGGCTCTCTATCTGGCTGAAGGTCTCGCCGGACTGCCCGTTTTCAACCCCACCGGCCCGGGAGGTCTCGCACAGTTGCTCGGTCCGACCGGCGGCTTTCTCATGGTCTATCCGCTGGTCGCCGCTCTTGCTGGATGGATTATGGAACGCGGACGCAAAAGTTTTCTGCGCGCCTCGCTGGCAGGGTTTCTCGCTGAGATCGTTCTTTTCTCGGGTGGCATTACCTGGTTGGCAATTCTGACTCATTCTTTTGCACAAGCGGTGCGCTTCGGACTCTATTGGTTCGTGTTTGCCGAGGTAATCAAAGTAATGGCGGCGGCCGCAGTTGCTGTCCGTCTGCGACGTGCTAACAAGGTCGACGCATGAGCATCACAGTAGATACCAAAGATTACCCGCACAGTGGTACGCCTTCCGACACTCGCGAGATTACCGTTGCCCACAGTCCAGATTCCGACGATGCATTCATGTTCTACGGACTGGCCACTAATAAAGTGCGCGTGCCCAGGCTGCGCTTTACTCATACTCTTTGCGATATTGAAACTCTAAATCAGAAGGCGATGGACGGCGTATTCGACGTGACCGCCATTTCCTTCCATGCCTACCCGTATATCCAGGATAAGTACGCGCTGCTGCCGAGTGGCGGAAGCGTCGGCGAAGGCTATGGTCCGATGATTGTTGCCAGCCATCCCTACACCCAGAGTGAGATCAAACGAAAGCGTATCGCCGTCCCCGGTACTCTAACCACGGCATATCTCGTCCTCCGGCTCTTTGCACCGGGAATAGAGACTGACGTGGTGCCCTTTGACCAAATCATTCCACAGGTTCTGGAGGGCAAGCAGGAAGCCGGGCTCATCATCCACGAAGGCCAATTGAGTTATGCAAAGTCTGGCTTGCAGCGCATCATTGATCTGGGAAGATGGTGGCAAAAAATAACCGGGTTGCCGCTGCCGCTCGGAGGAAATGCGATCCGGCGTGGCCTCGGCGACGAGCTCATGACTAGTGTTGCCTCAGCGCTCCGCGAAAGCATTCAATACGCTCTCGACCATCGTGATGAAGCTCTCGCCTACGCCATGCAGTTCGCCCGCGACCTCGATTCCCAACTGGCCGACAAGTTTGTTGGCATGTACGTGAACGAGCGTACTCTCGACTACGGACCGGATGGCCGTGAAGCCATACGCCGTCTGCTTGATATGGGTCATAAAGCGGGAATCATCCCCCATGCGGCACGAGTGGAGTTTGTGGGGTAGAAGCTCCATGATGTCCGGCCTTTCTGGTTCCAATGGCACGCAAACCCTTCTCATCGACGCCGATGACACTCTCTGGGAAAATAACATTTACTTCGAGCGGGCCATTGCTCAGTTCATTTCCTTCCTGAACCATCACCAGTATTCTGCTATTCAGGTACGCGAAATTCTCGACGAGGTGGAACGTGAATGCATCATCACTCACGGCTATGGGTTGCACAGCTTTGCTCATGCCCTGGTCAAAACTTTTGAACGGCTCGCAGTCGACCCAATCACTCCCGCCCTGCACGATCGAATCAACAGCTTTGCTCATGTGATCGCCGCGCATCCGGTGGAGATACTGCCGGGCGTTCCGGAAACGCTTCAGTATCTTTTCCCGCGACATCACCTCATCCTCATGACCAAAGGCGCTGTAGTTGAGCAGTCTGGCAAGATCGAGCGGTCGGGCCTGAAACAATATTTTGCAGCGGTGGAAATCGTCGCTGAAAAAGACGCGGACACATACCGTTCGGTAGTTTCGAAATACGGTGTGGCAGCAGCGTCTACCTGGATGATCGGCAACAGCCCGAAATCAGACATCAATCCCGCGCTGGCGGCCGGCCTCAACGCGGTCTTCGTGCCGCATGACAACACCTGGATCTTGGAACATGAGCAGTTTGCGCCTGCCGATCCTCCAACTCGGCTATTGCTCTTGGAGAATTTCTCCGAGTTGCGCAGGCACTTCTAAAACTGCGCCATTCAATGCTGGCTGGCCCGATGGCGCAAATATTCCATACTCAAATGCCAGCTACAAAATGCTGATGTGATCTCGGCACCAAACTAACCAACAACGTACCTTCCCCGCATTTTTCGTGCATGGTACTCTCAATTTGCTCTGGTCGTTTTCTCGCTACCACCTCGCGTGGCGGTGCAGAGGAACAATTTTCGACGGCTCCTGCGCACGGTTGAGGCGCTCTCCGACTTGGGTCCCCAGTTGACCACGGAGCGCGAGTTCTCGCAAACTGCTCAGGTAATGCTCTCGACGCTGATTGAAGCGTCCGGGGGCCGCGAAGGCGCTCTTTTTCTTTTCAGCGACAAACCTTCTCTCCTCACCTCAATTGCGTCTCAGGGCTTCACCATGTTGCCCGATCCAGCCATCATCCCACTTCTTCCCAAGCACGTGCATGCCCTCACGGCTGCTCGCGGTCCGATGCTGCTCAATGCCAGCACTTACGAAATTTTCCTTAGTTCGAATGGCAACGTCGCGCCCGAGCTCTTTAAATGCATCGCGCCCCTCAAGGTTGGTATAAAGCTTGTAGGCCTGGTGGTTTTGGGCAGGCGTGAAGGCGATGCTCACTATGAAAATGACGAACTCGAATCCCTGAGCCTGCTGTGTCACTACATCGCATTGGCCGTTCACAACCACAGCCTTACTCAGACATTGGCGCAGCGCATCTCAGAGAACCTGCGGCTGATGGCCTCTTTGCATGGCTTTTATGACAATGCTCTCGAGGCATTTGCCACCGCGATTGACGTAAAGCACGTCAATATTCACGGTCATTCACTTCGTGTCGGACGTTACGCCGCCGCCATCGGCGAGGCGCTTGGAATGGATCAAGGCGAAGTCGGGGCGCTCCGTTCCGCAGGATACTTGCACGATATCGGCAAGGTCGCGGTAGACAAGCGCATATTCGGCAAGCCGAGCGCGCTGGATGCGGAAGAGTTCCGCGAGATGGCTGACCACACCATCGTTGGACATCAGATCGTAAGCAATGTGCAATTTCCCTGGCCACGCATTCCCGAAATTGTGCGCTGGCACCATGAGCGCGGCGATGGCTCTGGATACCCCGACGGTCTGTTTATGGACGACGTGCCCATGCCGGTGCGCATCATAGCCCTTGCCGACACATTCGATGCCATGACCAGCGAGCGCCCCTATCGCGATTCCCTTCCCGTGGGCGGCACCTTGAGCGAACTGGTCCGGCTGGCGCCCCAGAAATACGATCCCAATGTTGTGCATGCACTGCTGATCCAATTGCGGCGTGATGCAGTCGGAAGCAATCGCGTGCCGTTCCTCGAGCACATGTCCGTCAACATTGCGGCGGGAGACATCGATCAACTCGCGGCCGGTCTGCAACACAAGCTAAGCCACGGAAAAATCTATTTGACCTAGGTCTCATCTCCGGGCTTGCTGCCTGACATTGAGTTCTCATGGCTCACGTTCTGGCGGGCCCTCCCAAGTACCTGATTCGGCTCACGAATGAGATGAATGAGTGGCACGCTAAAGCCGCCTTAAGAAACTTTTCCTCTATTTTGGGTTCATAATTAATGGCATTCTCGCGTTCCTGAGCAGGAATATTCATGATTTTTGCAGTTCGAAGAATCGCGCTGCCGCTGCTGCTCACATCATTGGCTCTGACTGCCTCAGTGCGATTGGCCGCGGGCTACAAAAAGCCGGCTCCAACGCTGACGCAAATGGATGAGCACAAACGCGCTGTCCATGCGCTCAATCGCTTGACGTTTGGTCCGCGTCCCGGCGATGTCCAGAAGGTGATGGACATTGGTATAGATAAGTGGATCGAACTTCAGCTCAACCCAAAAAAGATTGATGACGGCGCTTTGGAATCGCGTCTCGCTCCGTTTCGAACTTTTCGCATGGATACTCGCGAGATAGTCGAGAACTTTCCCCCACCCCAACTCATTAAACAAGTGATGAATGGCCGCCAATCCCTACCCTCCGATCCCACCAGGCGTGCGGTCTATCAGGCGCAGATCGAGCGCCAGGAGCAGAAGCAGGAGCGCAAGCAGGAGTCCGGCAAGAACCCGCCTGACGCTACGGCAAGCAACGCAGTCGATGCCCCGGCTGTCGATGCTGCCAATAAGCAAGCCAGGCTTGGTGATGAAGAAAGAGCGCAGCGTCGCGAAGCTCGCATGTTCGCTGATCTGACGGTGGAGGAGTTACTTAATTTGCCGCCCGACCAGCGCGTCAAACGGGTTCTTAAAATGGCACCCGAGGAGCAGCGCATTTTGGCTGCATCTCTGAAAGGTGGGCGGGGCAACGATTTCATGGAAGGCATGAGCCCGCAACAGAAAGAAACGCTCATGGCCTTGAATAATCCTCAGCAGGTGATCGTCAGCGAATTAGTGCAAGGCAAATTGCTGCGCGCCATCTACAGCGAACGACAATTGGACGAGGTGATGACCGATTTCTGGTTTAACCACTTCAACATATTCATCGGCAAGGGCCCTGATCATTACATGATCACCAGCTACGAACGCGATGTAATACGACAGCATGCCCTCGGAAAATTCGAAGACCTGCTGCTGGCAACCGCCAAAAGTCCTGCCATGCTGTTCTATCTGGACAATTGGCTGAGCATCGGTCCAAATTCTGATATTGCCACCGGGGCTCCCAAGAATCCTCATCGCGGCTACCGTCGCCACCGTTTCCCCAATTACCCGCGCCGGGCCAGCGTGCAAAAAGCAAAGGGAAAGCGCAGCAGCGGACTCAACGAGAACTACGGCCGTGAGTTGATGGAATTGCATACCCTCGGCGTGAACGGCGGCTACAGTCAAAAAGATGTTACCGAAGTCGCGCGCGTCTTTACCGGCTGGACCATTGACCAACCACAGCAAGGCGGCGGGTTCAAATTCGAAGAGCGCATGCACGATCATGGGGACAAGATCGTCCTCGGTCATCGCATCAAGGACAATGGCGAAAAGGAAGGACGAGAGGTGCTGCATCTACTCGCACACCATCGTGCGACCGCAAAGTTTATCTGCACCAAGTTGGCAATGCGCTTCGTGTCTGACAATCCGCCGCAAGCGCTTGTGGACCATATATCGCAAACCTTCTTAAAGAAAAACGGAGACATCCGCGAAGTTCTGCGCACTCTCTTCCGCTCGCCGGAATTCTGGTCCTCTGACAATTACCGCGCCAAAGTAAAAACTCCGCTTGAGTTCGTGGTCTCTGCTGTACGGGCGACCGGTGGGGAGGTGAGCGATGCCACTCCGCTGGCAAATCAGCTCAACAATATGGGTATGCCGCTGTACGGAATGCAGCCTCCGACGGGCTATTCGATGAAGGCGGAAACCTGGGTCAATTCCGCCGCCCTGTTAGGCCGCATGAACTTTGCCCTGGCGCTCAGCGCGGGAAAGCTGAGAGGAGTGCAGGCGGATCACGATACCATCAGCAAACAAATGCAGGTTCCGCAAGTCACGCAGCGACGTCTGGATGATCCTGCGCGCCCGCCGCACTTGAGCGTGATCGAAGGGCTGCTCGTGGGATCACCCGAGTTTCAGAGGAGATGACAGTTTTTTATGCCCATCACGCGACGCGTATTTCTTAAAAACGGCGCACTCGCCGTCGTTGGAACGGCAGCCATACCGGCCTTTCTTACTCGCGTAGCTTACAGCGCGGCGAACTCCGCCACCCGGAACAAACGTCTGGTTGTGATCTTCCAGCGCGGCGCCGCCGACGGCCTCAACATCGTCGTACCGCACGGCGAGCAGTTGTACTATGCTATGCGCCCCACCATCAATATCCCGCGCAGTTCCGTGATTGATCTCGACGGCTTCTTCGGTCTGCATCCTTCCATGTCGGCATTTCAGCCGCTGTGGCAGCACCGCCACTTGGCCATCTTGCACGCTGCCGGCTCGCCCGATCCTACGCGCTCCCACTTCGACGCGCAGGATTTCATGGAATCAGGAACACCTGGCATGAAAGCTACTGACGACGGCTGGCTCAATCGCGCTCTGCATTCGTTGCCGCCGCCCACGCAGAATTCCGCGTTCCGTGCGATTTCTCTGGGACCATCGCTGCCGCGCATTCTGTCCGGCAATGAGCCCGCGGTAGCCGTGAACAACATCAGTGATTTTGGAGTAGGCGGCAAGAACCCCAACGCCACGCCTATCGCCAATACTTTCGAAGCCATGTACGACCAGTCCGTGGATACCGTTCTGCACGGCACCGGTCAGCAAACTTTCGAAGCCGTAAAGATGTTGAAATCCGCGGACCCAGCCCACTATGCGCCGGCGCCCGGAGCAAATTATCCCCGTGGCCGTTTCGGCGACAGCCTGAAACAACTCGCCCAACTCATCAAGGCCAACCTCGGGGTGCAGGTCGCATTCGCCGACATCGGTGGCTGGGACCATCACGTGAACGAAGGCAACACACAAGGGCAGATCGCAAATGTCCTGCACGATTTTTCGCAGTCGCTAGGCGCCCTCTGGACTGACCTTGGCAATCTCGCCGAGGACACCGTGATTGTCACCATGTCCGAATTCGGCCGCACCGCCCGCGAAAACGGCAACCGCGGCACCGACCACGGTCACGCCAACGTGATGTTCGTGATGGGTGGTCCGGTGAAGGGCGGTAAAGTCTACGGCCAGTGGCCGGGACTCAATCAGTCCCAACTCTACGAAGGCCGCGACCTGGCAGTCACGACCGACTTCCGTCGCGTGCTCGGCGAAGCCGTCGAACGTCATCTGGGAAACAAGAGTTTGGAAACGGTATTTCCCGGATTCGAGAATCCGCCAGGAAAATTCTTGAAGTACCTCGGCTAAACTCGACTCCGGCCAAACCAACCTCGCTTAGCCGGGACGAAACTTAGGATGGACTCGCGCCGGGAAGGCATAGAATAGGCTCCGTCTGCCGTACTTTGGAGGACGCGATGTCGCTGCGTGTTTGTGCGATCCTGACCCTGATTTTCTTCCTTGCTCCACTCGCGAATCCAAAAGACAAAAACAAAAATGTCTTGCCGGAATACGTTCTCAGCGCACGGACCGTCGCCGTCATTGAGAATCCAAACTCCAAGGTTCCGCTGCTGAATCCCGCTGAAAATCGAGTTGCGCAAGAAGACGTCGAAAAGGCGCTGATGAAATGGGGACGTTTTACTCCCGTAATCGATATCAGCACCGCGGACCTCGTCATTGCTGTCCGAAGGGGACGAATGGTTAACCCAACCGTCGGCGGCGGGGCTGCAAATGACCGCCCCGTAATTATTCAGCCTGGTGAAGATGGAATCCGAATCGGTGCCCAGCGAGGCAATCCGCCGGCCGCAACCAGCGGGCAGTCGCAGGATCCCAGCCCACGACGCGGAATGGATATTGGACCATCGGACGATATGCTGGAGGTGTATCGCGGCGGTGTCGAGTACCCGCTAGATGACTCTCCGGTGTGGCGCTTTCTCGGACACAATGCTCTACGCCCGCCAACCGTGCCCGCTGTGACAGCTTTTCGTAAAGCCATCGAAGAAGCTGAAAAGCAAAAGAAGCACAAACCCTGAATTGCGCGCTGAATGCTGAACCTTCACAACTCAACCAGCACATCCTCATCTTCTATCTTCAGCGGATAAACCGCCACCTTCGCCGCCGCATTATGCGCCGCTTCCCCCGTCTTCGGGTCCCACTGCCACCCGTGCCACGGGCACACGAGTTTGTCTCCTTCAATCGTGCCTTGTCCTAGCGGTCCGCCACGATGCAAGCAGACGTTGTCCATCGCGGTAATCGTTCCATTGACGTTGGCCACGCAGATCACCTTGTCGCCGACGGTAAATTCTTTGGCTTCGTTGTCGGGAGGAAGTTCGGATTTGCTGGCAAGTTTGATGAAAGGGGACATGTCTCGAGCATTGCTACCGACCCTGAGCATTCAGCCTTCAGCGCTGCGGAAGCGGCGCTGTTGTTAGTGGTGCTCATTCCGGCAATCTTCCCGAATGTGAAGTGGGCTGCCTGCTGATCAGATCCTTCGACTTCGCTCATGATGACCGCAGCGGTCTCCCCCTTCGCTCACGCGCGCTGGACGCGGTCATTTCGGTTGCAACGTCTGCGCAATCATTACTTGCCTTTTGAAATTCTCCACCATGTTCTGCTCCAGACGCACCTCGGTGGGACGCTTGGCTAGCGACATTTGGTCAATCTTGTCCTGCAGCTTGAGCAGCGCGTAGAAGAGGTTCTCCGGACGCGGCGGGCAGCCGATCACATAAACGTCCGTCGGCACAATTTTGTCCACTCCCTGGAGCACAGCATAAGTATTAAATGGCCCGCCAACCGACGAGCAGGCTCCCATGGATATCACCCACTTGGGGTCGGGCATCTGATCGTAGATGCGTTTCACCACCGGCGCCATTTTCAACGTGACGGTTCCGGCCACGATCATCAGATCGCTCTGCCGCGGACTGGGACGAAACACTTCCGACCCAAAGCGCGCAATATCAAACCGCGCCGTGGACGAAGCAATCATCTCAATAGCGCAGCATGCCAGCCCAAACGTCATCGGCCACACCGCCGACTTGCGCGCCCAGTTAAAGACGTAGTCCACCGTTGTGATCAAAAAGTTCTTCTCGAATTTATTCTGCAACCAGCCCATGAGATCCCTCGAAGCTTCGCTACAATATCATTCGCAGTTAATAGCCGATAGAGGTCGAATATTCAGTCTAGGTGGGAGCAGAATCGGTGTCAATCTACTGGCGGGGATACTAGGGTCAATGTTCGCTTCACTCGCGTTGTTTGGCTTTGTTTTGCTCGCGTATCGCTATCTGCACTCGCGCACGGCATTGTAAGGAATCCGGCGTCAGACATATTCGTTTTTTATCCCAGGGAGGTACACATAGCATGTCTCCATTAACCAAGCGACCAAAAACTAAAATTCTCGTTGATGGTGGCGATCCGCAGGAAACCCAAAAGATAAAGGAACTGCTCGGCTTCGTAGATGGCCAGACGACGAATCCATCGTTGATCGCCAAAAATCCCCACATCATGCAGCTAATCGCCTCCGGACATAAACTCACCGAACAGGAAGAACTCGACGAATACAAGAAGATCGTCCGCACCATTTCGCCGTTAGTCGGAGACGCCGGGGTCTCCATCGAGGTCTTTGCCGACCTGAACACCACGGCAGAACAAATGTTCCAGCAAGGCCAAGCGATGTTTTCCTGGATCCCGAACGCCTACGTCAAGTACCCGTGCACAGCCCAGGGATTGCGGGCCGCGGAGATGTCCGTCGCCGCTGGAATCCGGGTCAATATGACGCTGTGTTTTTCTCAGCAACAAGCCGCTGCCGTTTACGCCGCCACCAAGGGCACGAAGGCGCCGGCCTATGTGTCGCCCTTTATCGGTCGCTTGGACGACGTCGGAAAGAATGGTGTCGATCTAGTCGCCAACATCAAGCGCATGTTTAGAGAAAGCGATGGACACGTCTGGGTCCTCGCTGCGAGCATTCGTTCCGTGGAGCAGTTGCTCTATTGTTTCTCCATCGAAACAGAACTGGCGACTGTGCCAGCAAAGATTTTGCAGCAGTGGGCGGAGCGGAATTTTCCTATGCCCGACAAAAATTTCGTTTACCAGCCCACCGGCGCTCGCATTGAATACGAAAACATCAACTTGAACCAGCCACGGACCAGCTTCAACATCGAGCACGAACTCACGACCAAGGGCATTCAGAAATTTGTCGCGGATTACCGGGCTACGCTGTATTCGAAAGCAGGGTGATTTTCGCTCTCGTCAAGAGGGCGGGCTGCCCCATGCTTCGCGTATTTTGCGGGCTGCCCCGCCCTTCGTTTTTGAAGGGTGGGCTCCACGGACGAGTGCTGGGTTACCTAATCCCGCGCGGAGAGCAGATATCATGAAGCTCGCACGTACTCTCGTCGTATTGCTCACAATTTCAGCCTTTGCGCAGCAAGGAGTAGCTCCCAATGGTTACTATCCCCGGGAATACATGGGATCAACTTTTACGGGAGAGGTGATCGATGGGCCGATTGATTTTCTGACACTCAGATATAAGCATGGCAACAAAGAAGAGATTTTTTCTGGCCGGTTTGAGGCCCCTTGCGATGCTCCGCTGAAAAATGGCAAGCGCGCACCCATGCTCGCGGCAGACGTCCAACTCGGTGCCGTGGTAACCGCCTTCTACTACGGCAATAGGGGCAAGGCGAATGAGAAAACCGGCACAACTAAAACAATCGTCTTCCTCAGGTTCGATGCCGTGAACGGCAAGCCCATCGCGGACTACAAACGCGTCGCGGTCGCGTGCCACCATCAGCGCGACACAGTCTTCAAAGCATTCGGCCCCGAGGGTGCCGCTACACCAGAAGGAGCCCGCTGAAGGTTTGCCGCCTGCCAGCGCACACTGCTTGCTCCCGCCAACCAACGGAAAAAAACAAGTCTACAATGATGGAGTGGTGAGAGTCGGACTCATTATTGTCTTCGCCATCGGAACTGCCACCACCGTGTTGGGGTATCCGAGCTATACGGAAATGTTCGACGACATCCCCGATCTAGTTTCTCGTTCCACACTCGCCTGCAAAGGGGAAGTCGTGTATGCGCCCGAGGTCATGATCGTCGACAATCCAAAAGATCAGGTTGCGACTGCAACCGTGAGCATGGACCGGTGTTTCAAGGGCCATGCACAGGTGGTTCGTGTGGTTTTCGACGCCTTTACCACTGGCGGTGGACATAGCGGAGGGCCGCTTTTTCGTCTTACCACAGGTGATTACGATCTCTTTTTTCTCAAGCTGCAAGGCGATAATTTTGTGGCTGTTAACAACCGCTCTGGCGCACTGCCAATATCAAGGAAAATGGGGCCAAGTGCCGAGGGTTCTGACTCGCTCACGCAGTTAGAACTCGATTTCAAAGCCGGATTGAATGACCCCGATCCTGAACTGGTACTTGCCAGTATTTGTTTGCTCGGCGCCATAAAACACCTGCACTCTACTTCTGAATTGCTTGCCCTGCTCGATTCCGCGGATCTGCTGCAGAAAACTTACCTCTGGGAGGCACTCCTCAAGCTGAAAACGTATTCCGTTCTGCCCGCCGTGGCTAAATTCTTTGCCGATCAGCCGGACCCACCTATTGAACTTTTTCTTCCACGCGATCGAGTGTTCGCCATGGAGCACCGATTGTTCCACCAGGTTAGTAGGATCCAAGATGCGAGCGCTCTGGCCTACCTCCAGCAGTTTGCTCTCGCGCCGAACCCGCGTCTCCGCATGAATGCATTGCAAGCCTTGCGGTCGATAGAAGATCCACGGACCGCGCCCACTTTCTTGAAGGCGCTGGAAGATGACGATTCCGATAATGCGTTCTCGGCAATGCAGGGATTGTTCGCGCTGGCCGGTGGGGGAGAAATCGACTGGGTGCCCAACTGGGAGGAGTTTAAAGATGACCAACCCTTTTACGCTGCCAAGTGCCGC
The DNA here is from genome assembly GCA_003225075.1 of Acidobacteriota bacterium. Lineage (GTDB taxonomy): Bacteria > Acidobacteriota > Terriglobia > Terriglobales > Acidobacteriaceae > Gp1-AA124. The sequence continues at coordinate 30,483 of QIAP01000081.1, forward strand.
GAATGGTGGCAAGCCGAGGGGCGCCAGAAGACGCGTGCGCGATTTAGTAAATGGGTGAGGCCGGCTGGCGCCACCCGTAGATAGCACCATAGTGTCTTTTACTGCGCGTGATGCAAGTCGAAATTGTGGGTGGACTCCACCGATGAACATGTGGCGGGCTGCCCCATGCCCTGCATATTTTCGAAAGCGGCACCCGACACTATTGTCCAAACGTTGAAAGCCGCCGGACTCAAAGATAAAGATGCAAGAATAGTGCCTCCGAGAGCGTCAATGTACCTTGAGATCGAAGCCGAGGGCAAGCAGGCGTCGAATCCGGCCACTCAACTGCCCAACTTGGCCGATGCGGGTAACCGAGCGAATGCTTGAACCTCTGGCTGATGCATGGAGCGGAATGCCCGAGCAGGAAGGCGAATCCATCGATTATTTACAGATCCTCAATCCTTATCTCTTGGTTCCGATTGGCGGGTGAGCACACCTTCCACCAGGACACCGGGCGTGGCATTAATGGCCTTGATCTCTTTCCCATGACCGACGATGACCATGTTCCAAGTACCATCGGAAAATGTTGCGGACGCGGTGCAATCCGACTTCACGGTGTAGGGTCCGGAATCGCTGCTCCCAGGAAAAATTTGTCCGCCGAAACTCAAGGTGAAAGAGCGGAAGGCATTTCCATGCCCATCAAAGGAGAAAGTCCCCGCCGCAGCAAGTGGAAAAAAAGCGCCAATGCGTTGTGGTTGCCCTTTGAAGGAGCCGCTCACCAAACCATTGAGCGCGAACCCGTAGGCCCCGGCTATTGTAGAAACTGTGCATCCGGGGTCAGCTTGCACAATATTTTGTTTCCCTGCCAGAAGCACTGCCAGCGCGACAATGACGAACAAGGCGGCAGCACCGCAAGAGTATCCGTTACGCCTTTTCATTTTTGTGTCTCCTTATCTCCAGACGGTTCGGAATTCTACACCCCTTTGCGGGCTGTCCCATGCTTCGCGTAGTTGGATAGACGGTCCCATCCCTCGTGGCATTAACCGCGGCGCTCGGAGGGTATCTTCCTTTTCAGCCTCTGGCAGGTGTCATCTCTTTTCCCTTGACTTCGCTTTTCGCTATCCCTCATAACAGATATATAGCTCAACTGACAATGCCACAATGCCTGAAAGTGCCCCCAACTCGTTTGTTTTCAAGATTTTGCCTATAACTCCTTATTCCTCTGGGATTTTCGCTGATTTTTTCGCTACTGTGATGATTCTAAAAGATCGAGGGGGGAGGGGGGTACCCCCGCACCTCGTTACACAAGGCCACCTCACCGGTTCGCCGGACCGTCCCCAAACAGCATTCGCGCAGCAGCAAAAAGAGACGTCACCCGCACCTCGCGTCTTGCGCTTTGCTCCGATCTGGACACGCATTCGCACTTCACTTTTCTGGATGGTCGTCATTTCCTTCGCTCTGCGCTTGTGCGTCATCATCGTGATGCACACCTACAAATTTCGCAGCGCGGAGGAGAACTTTGGTTTCGGATGGGAAATGGGACGCATCGCCCGCTCTCTCGCTGCAGGCCAGGGATTCAGCAACCCGTTCCATGCCGTGACCGGACCCACCGCCTGGGAGCCGCCCCTCTACCCTTATCTCATTGCCGGCGTTTTCAAAATCTTCGGAATCTACACGAATGCCTCCGCGTTCGTCCTGTTGACTCTGAATAGTCTTTTCTCCGCGCTCACTTGCATTCCGATTTTCCTGATCGCGAAACGCTGCTTCGGCGAAAAAGTTGCCATTGCTTCCGCGTGGACCTGGGCGCTCCTCCCCTATGTCATGTACTGGTGTACGCGCTGGGTGTGGGAAACCAGCCTGTCGGCGTTGCTCATCGTGCTGATTTTTCTTCTCACCCTCGATTTGGAAAACAGGGACGGTCTAAGACCTTGGCTCTTTTTCGGGCTGCTCTGGGACGTCGCCGCGCTAACCAGTCCTTCCCTGCTTTCGTTCTTGCCGGTGTCCGGCCTATGGGCGTGGTACCAGCGCAGCAAGCGTGGCAAATCTTCGTTAGGCGGAATCGTGCTTGCGTCGGTAATCTTCTTCGCCTGCATCACGCCCTGGCTGGTGCGCAACTACCGGACATTCGGAACGCCAGTTTTCATCCGCGACAACTTCGGCGCCGAACTCCGCATGGGCAACGGTCCCTGGGCCGATGGTACCTGGATGTACTACTTGCATCCCACGCAAAACACCTACGCCATGCAGCAGTACGAAAATATGGGAGAGATCGCCTACATCGCCGACCGTAAGCGGCAAGCCCTCGAATTCATCAAGGAAGATCCCGGCCGCTTCCTGCGTCTCAGCCTGAAGCGCTTTGTCTACTACTGGGCGGGCGCGCCGCGCTCATCGCAGATCTGGTGGCTGGCGCAGGTCAAGAATTCTCTTTTCCTGGCGTCGTCGGTGTTGGCGTTCTGGGCCCTTGGCCGCGCCCTGCGTAAACGCATACCCGGCGCCTGGCTTTTTTTCTGGTTGATCCTGATCTATCCCGCGGTTTACTACGTTGTCTTCCCTTACCCGCGGTACCGTCACCCCATAGAGCCGGAGATCGCAATTCTTGGCGTATTCCTGATTACAGAGGCCGCGAAAAGAGGCGCAAGCGCACCTTTATCTCCGGCTGGAGCCGGACATTAGCATGAATAATTTTCTCTGGCCCAGCCCACTCACCAATTCCCTTCTGTTTCGTCTAAGACGCAGCGAGGAGAGAAGCCATGCATAGCCAATCCAAAACCGCCGCCGTGTGGGGAGCCGTTCTTGGGACCTTTTGTGCGCTGCTCCTGCTGACTTCGGGAGCCCACGCCGGCGATCGGCGAGCCACCGGATCGCTGACCCAGGAGTTCCACCAGACTTACCCGATTTCTGCGAATGGCCGCGTCGCGCTGGATAACATTAATGGTCCGGTACACATCACTGCCTGGGACCGCAGTGAAGTCAAAGTGGACGCCATCAAGAGCGCGTGGACGCAGGAGCGTCTCGACGGAGCACAAATTCAAGTAGAAGCGGGCAAGGATTACGTCTCCATCCGCACTGAATATCGCGACCATGACCTCACCTTCAGCGATGAGGATCGGAACAATCCTGCCAGCGTGGAATACACCTTGAGCGTCCCCCGCACCGTGCGTCTCGATGAGATCAAGCTCATCAATGGGTCGCTCGACGTGCAGGGAGTTAGCGGCGAAGTGCGCGCTTCGTGCATCAACGGACATCTCACCGCGCGCAGTCTGGGAGGCCGCGTAAAGCTCTCCACCATCAACAGCCGGGTGGACGCCCAGTTCGAACGGCTGGTGCAGTCACCCGTAGAACTCTCGTCCGTCAATGGACCAGTCGTGCTGACGCTGCCCTCCGATTCCAAGGCTGAACTGGAGGCCAGCACGGTCAGCGGTTCGATCAGAAATGATTTCGGCTTGCCGGTAAACAACCATCGCTACGTAGGCCACGATCTGCGCGGAGAACTCGCCGGCGGCGGGACTCGTATCCAACTAAGAAACGTGAATGGCACAATCGATATCCGCCACGCCAATGACAACCGTCCCTTGAGCCGCGCTAAAAACTTGAATCAGGAGCAAGGTCGAGGCCGCGACGAAGACAGAGACGACGATGACGACGAGATTTAGGTGCGATGGATTATTTGCGCAGAGATGCAGCCAGACGCCTTTGTGTAGGCTTCAGTAAATCGTATATCCCGGCGCAGGTGTTCGCAGATCGGGCTTTGAGGCCATCAGCAGCAACGCTCCAATTTTTTTGAACGCGCGCAGGTCTTCGAGGCTGCGAAACGAAGTCGTCTTGTAATTATCGGGCGTTGGCGTGTCATCGGGAATGCGTCGCGCTTCCACTTTTTCGAATGCGTGTTTCTTGAGCAACTCCACGTATTCCGCTTCCGATCGCACGTGTACCAGCACTTTCAACTTGTCCACCCACTGCAGCGAATAAGGATTGTCTTTATAAAGATTGATCAGAATGAACATCCTTCCGTGAGGCGCCATCACGCGAAACAATTCCGCCAGCGCGCGGTTCTGATCAGGATAGTAATAAAACGATTCCACCGACAACATCTTATCGAAGAAGTTCTCTTCCCACGGAATCTGCGTTGCCGATCCCCAAACATACAGAATATTCTCGAAGTCCTTTGACGCCGCTCGCGCCTGTCGAATCATTTCATCGGAGACGTCAATCCCCACAACTTGTCCGAAGCCTTCGGGCCCTTCAGCCACCAATCGTGCCAGCAGCCGCGTGGCCCAACCAGAGCCGCAGCCCAGATCGAGCACGCGCTCGCCGGGACGCAAACCCATCAGCCGAATCGTCTTCTCGGTG
>QIAP01000250.1 GCA_003225075.1 Acidobacteriota bacterium
CCCTGAGGTTTTTGTTTTCTCGTGCACAGGCTGCCCTGTCTCGAGTGTAATTCGGTCCCGGTCGCAGACCTTCTCTTCGTGTTAGCTTATCTCCGCTCCAATTTCTTCTAAATTGCACGCTAGCAGCGTAGGGAGCCGGGCAACTACATGGTTCGAAGGTTTACTCGGCGCAGTCTTCTGAGTCTGGCGGGAATGGCTGCTGCAGCTCCCATCTTTGAAGTAAAGCCTCTGCGGGGAATCGATTTCATTCTCCAGAATTCTCCAACAGCGAAGAAATTCCTGATCGAGACAATGCCCGGTGGCGTTGCGCTGTTCGATTACAACAACGACGGGCTCCTGGATATTTTTCTCGTCAACGGTGGACGCATCACGGAAGCGCTTCACGTTCCGGAAAATTTCGATCGCGCAAATCCTCGCTACTGGAATCGCCTCTACCGCCAGAATCGCGATGGCAGCTTTAGGGATGTCACTCAGGCAGCCGGCCTGGCCAACGTCGGGAATGGCAATTACGGAATGGGTGTCGCGGTTGGTGACTACGACAATGACGGCTATCCCGATCTCTTCGTCACGAGTTATGGCAAGAACGTTCTGTATCACAACAATGGCGATGGCACATTCACTGATGTAACCGCTAAAGCGGGCGTCGCGGGAGGAGGCTGGTCGGTTTCCGCTGGCTTCTTCGATTACAACAATGATGGCCTTCTCGATTTATTTGTGACGCGCTACATGGAGTGGGACGCCGATCACAATAAAATTTGTGGCGGTGACTGGCACACTTATTGTCCACCCAGTGTTTTTCCGGCTACTACTTGTCTTCTCTATCGGAATCGCGGCGATGGCACGTTCGAAGACGTCAGCGCGCGCGCAGGATTCACCGCCAAAAAGGGAAGAGCTCTTGGCGTTGCGTTCGCCGATTATGATGGCGACGGCTTCACGGATATTTTCGTTTCGAACGACGGCATGCAGCAGTATCTCTTCCACAACAATGGCGATGGCAGCTTCAACGAATGTGCTTTGGAATCTGGCGCGGCGCTCACCTCCGACGGCAAAGGTCTTTCCGGCATGGGCACGGCCTTTCAGGATTATGATAATGATGGGCGCCCCGATGTGATCGTCACCGTTCTGCCTCGCGAACTCTACGGCTTGTATCACAACGACGGCGCGGGAGCTTTTACCTATCAAAGCCTAGAGACGGGCCTCGGCGCTCTTACCTCCGGCAGTTCTGGCTGGGGTGTGGGTCTCGAAGACTTTGACAACGACGGCTGGAAAGATCTTTTCGTGGCGCAAAGCCACGTCCTCGATAACGTTCAGCAGATCGATGCTTCATTGCGATATAAGGAATTGCCACTGCTCGCGCTGAATCATAGCGGCCATTTCGAACGCGCCGATTCCGGTGCGACGACTCCTATTGCTGCACGCGGCGCCGCATTCGGTGACATCAATAACGATGGGTTTATGGATGTTGTGCTGACAACTCTCGGCGGTCCCCCCATGCTGCTCCTCAACCGCGGAAGCGGCGGCCATTGGCTTTCGATTATGTTGCGAGGCACACGCAGCAATCGCGATGGATACGGCGCGCGCGTGAGCGTGAACGGTGGCGTTCGCGCCGATCAATTCTTGGAAATCCGCGAGCCGGAGCTTCCATGATTCGTCTTTTCTTGCTGGCGTGGCTGGCGGGGCAGTCGCCATCGCCTGCGATGCAACACATTCAGGCGGGCCTTGAAGCACGCAAGCAGCATCAAGTTGAAACGGAAATCGTGGAATTTCGCAAAGCAAGCGAGCTTGACCCAGCGCTGGCCGACGCATTCGTCAATCTCGGCGCCGCTTACATGGAAAAGGGCGATTATGGAGTAGCCATCACGCCTCTTAAACGCGCTCTTGAAATCAGTTCCGATCTCGTGGTCGCTCACCAATTTTTGGGTTATGCGCTGCTGGAGCAAGGTTATGCCGCCGAAGCTATTCCGCATCTTCAGCGTGTAGGCGCACTGGATGCCTTGGGAGTTGCACAGATCGAAACCGGCCAGCTGAACGAAGCAGTCGCCAGCTTCAGCGCGGCCTTTTCGAACCGTCCCAACGACCCCGATTTGCAGTATTACCTGGGCCACGCCAGCGGGCTGCTCTCGAAGAAGTCCATCGATACTTTGCTCGCTACGCATCCCGATTCCGCGCGTGCGCACCAGGCTCCTGCGGAAAATGATTTTGTTCTACGACAGATGCCGCAAGCCGAAAAAGAATATTTAGAAGCGTTACGTCTGCGGCCTGATCTCCCCAGCCTCCATCTGGAATTGGGCCAGGTGTATGCAAACTCCGCGCAATGGTCAAAAGCGGAAACCGAATTTCGCGCGGAGGCTAAACTCCGGCCAGGCAGTGCCGAAGCCGCCTATCGCCTGGGCGCAGCACTGCTGCAGCAGGGGAAATCGCGTGACGCACTGGTCGAGCTCAAACGCGCCAACGAACTGAAACCAGAAATGCCGGAGACTCTCTACTCCCTGGGCAAAGCGGCCTCACTCGCTGGCGACAACGCCACTGCCGAGCAATCCTGGTTGAAAGTTGTCGAACTGGAGAAAGACACTTCGATCGCCGCGCAGTCGCATTTCGGGCTCGCCGGCTTATATCGCAAACAGGGC
>QIAP01000142.1 GCA_003225075.1 Acidobacteriota bacterium
AAGTTCACGAGGACATCTGGCTGGTCAGCTTTATGGATTATGATTTGGGTTACTTCGATCTGGAGACTCGCGTGTTGGAACCGCTGGAAAATCCCTTCGGCCCAAAAGTGTTACCCATGTAGCCGGTACATTCTGTAACCCATGTCTCCGGGCTGGACCCTTGAAAAGAATGGTCGGGGAGAGAGGATTTGAACCTCCGACCCCCTGGTCCCGAACCAGGTGCTCTACCAGGCTGAGCCACTCCCCGACTTAGAGGCAGGACCTTACAGAAGAAACCCAGGGCCGCTGTGTCCTGAAACCATCTTGTACTCGTGCAATTATAGCATCGGCTTCGGTGGACTTCAGGGCGCGGCCTATCATTGCGGGCAGATTCCCTACCTTTACGCTCCCCAATTCGGGTGCACTTGAGGCGGCTGGCGATGTCTGACGTTTTCGGGCAGTGGCTTGAGCTTTTCCCATGTCCGCCCGCGACCGACGGCGCAGATTTTCGATGTGGAAAATTTCTCGTCTTTCAGCTTGCGAGTTGCAGCGATGGTGCGAAGGGAATAGCCATAACCGTCTGCACGTTGTCGTACGTTATTGCCGGGCAAAATTGTCCGACGGCCCGCGACGCGGAAGCGGCGGCGGCAAAGGATTCACCAGCCCTAGGTACAGCAAGTGATGCCAGCCGCTCAGCCAAGCTGAGCTTTTCCTATAGAATGAGGTTTCTGTTGCCAAGCTTCCTACATGCTTGCTTTGACCGCAAAGACATTGTTTTCGCCGCTGGAGCAGATCGATGAGCCGCTGGTTCTGGTTGAGAACGGCATCATTATTGAGGTCGTCTCCCGGGCTTCGCGAGAGCTGCCGGCGGGCTGCCGCCGGGTTGATTTCCGGGATGCCGTGCTGGCGCCCGGATTCATCGACATTCATATCCATGGCGCTGCCGGCCACGATGTGATGCAAGGTGATGCGGAAGCTTTGCCGGCCATCGAACGCTTTCTGGCGCAACATGGCGCGAGCAGCTATTTTCCTACCACGGTCACTGCGCCTATCGACAAAACTCTCTCTGCTCTCGAACGTCTGGCCAGTGCTGTGGAGTTGGCGCAAAAGGAAAATTCTTTCGATGATGGCACGCGGGCCCGGCCACTGGGCATTCATCTCGAGGGCCCGTTTCTTAGCCATAGGCGGCGTGGAGTGCATCCGCCGGAAGACCTTTTACAACCCTCGCTCAAAGTTTTTGAACGTCTATGGCAAGCTTCGCGAGGACACGCCAAGGTCATGACCATTGCGCCTGAACTGGAGGGTGCTGAAGAAGTAATTGCCGAGGCCGCGCGTCGTGGCGTGTGCGTCAGTGTGGGACACTCAGACGCAGATTTTAAAACCACCCAAGCCGCGGTGCATGCGGGCGCCCGCCACGCTACCCATACCTTCAACGCGATGCGTCCGCTCAACCATCGTGATCCCGGCATTCTTGGCGAAGTGCTCTCCGATGAGCGCGTCAGCGCCGATATCATCGCCGATGGACTGCACGTCGACCCCGCCATAGTGAAATTGTTTTTGCAGGCCAAGGGTCCGGATAGGTCCGTCCTGATCACCGATTCAACCGCAGCAACCGGCATGCCGGACGGTACTTATTCCATGGGAGCTTTCACCTTCGAAGTGAAAGACGGCAAATGTCTGGCCAACGGAATCCTCGCGGGCAGCTTGTTGACTATGGAACAGGCGGTCCGTAACGTGATGCAGTTCGTGCAGTGGGACCTGCAACAGGTGCTGCCGTCGGCTACCATGAATCCCGCACGGATCCTGGGGCTTGGGGGCCGCAAAGGGATGCTCGTCAGCGGGGCAGAAGCCGACATAGCCGTACTGAAACCCAGTGGTGAGGTAATAAGAACCATCGTTTGCGGAACGGGTATTTGAATCGACGGCGGCGGGCTCAAGGAGAACAGATGGCTGATCAAGGCGGATTTCCCCATCACATGATCAAGGAAATTTTCGAGCAGGCGCGAGCCCTTCACGACACCATTGTTCCTCGCGTGTCTCTCGACGAAGCCGCGGTGCAGTTGCGGGAAGTGCGCATCAACCCGGAGGAACTGCGCGCCCTGCGCCGCATCAACATTGTCGCATCCGGTACGAGTCGCCATGCGGGCATGGCCGGGCAATACATGATTTTGGAACTTGCCGGGGTGCAGGTGGATGTGGACTATGCCAGTGAATTCGAGTACAGCAACCCGCTCATCGGACCCGGTGAACTGACCATCCTTATCACGCAATCGGGAGAAACCGCCGACACCACCGCAGCGCTGCGCGAGGCCAAATCCAAAGGCTCTCGTACCATTGCCATTTCCAACGTGGTGGATTCGACAATCGCGCGCGAAGCTGACGGCGTTATTTACACCCATGCTGGACCGGAGATCAGTATCGCTTCCACGAAGGCCTTTAGTGCACAAATGGCGGCGTTGTTTCTCTTCGCTCTGCACCTTGGACAGACCCGCAATAAGGTATCAAGAGACCTGGCGCGGAATTACATTAGAGAATTGCTCGCGCTTCCGGACAAGACTAACGCAGTACTTCGCTGCGCGGCTGAATGCGAGAGACTGGCAGACAAGTATCACCAGGTGGAGGACTTTCTCTTTCTGGGCCGCGCCATTCACTATCCCATCGCGATGGACGGCGCCCTCAAGCTAAAAGAAGTTTCCTACGTACATGCGGAGGGTTATCCAACCGGTGAAACTAAACATGGCCCCAACGCTCTCATCGATGAAGCTCTGCCGGTGGTAATCATTGCAACCTGTGACCGCAACGATCCTGCTTCGGTAGTCCGCTACGAGCAGAATGTGAGCAATATCAAAGGCTTCAAGAAGCAATCAGGCCGGGTGATCGCGCTTGCATCCGAAGGTGATTCGGAGGTTTCCGGTCTTGCTGATCACACTATTTTTATTCCGGATGCTCCGGAGCTTTTGTTGCCAATACTCGAGATTGTGCCATTGCAACTGTTTGCCTATTACATGGCCGTGCGACGAGGCTTGGACGTGGACCGCCCGCGCAATCTGGTCAAGTCGGTCACTCTTGAGTAGTGGATTTACTGAATGAAGAATGGATGCAGCTAGTTTGGCTTTCGATTCTTGCCGTCGGCGAGATAGCGGAGCATCATGACATCGGTCGCGAATTTGAATCGGTCCACCAGTGTACTGTCTTGCTTGAACCTGACGTCTTCGGATGGTTTCTGATTTGACGTCTGCCGCAATTTTTCCCCAATCTCCGATTCATTGGTCATCACCTGCATATAGAACCAGAGGAAATGACGCATCTGGTCGAGTGCCGATTTGAGCACTTCGAGTGCTTCCGTTTCCGGCAGTTCGTTGAGAGCTTCCATCAATTCGGGGTCGCCGGGAACCTGCATAGCGGCACAATTCAGTTCACGTTGTATGGCTCGCAGATCTTCCGTCACTCGCAGGATTCGCACGTGAACGTCTTCCATGTACTCGTCTTTGTCCATGCTTTCGCCTTCGACGAAGAAACCCCAACATCTCATTCATAGCAGTGAGCGAACAGATGTCCCATGTGCATGAGCTTTGGTAATTCAGCCGTTACTTTGGTATGAAAAGGCTTGTGCAGCGCGGCTTCTCAGGCAGGAGAAATGATTTTGGGATCGCCTTGCATAGGCATCTCACACGCGAAATCTCACAAATCTGTGATACAAACGCCTGCGGTGAACACGCAATCATCCCCACTTCTGGTGCGCGCCATTGGGCGCTGGAGCCTGGCGGCGCTGACGGTGAACTCCATCATCGGCAGCGGAGTTTTTGGATTACCCGCGCTGGTGGCGGGGTTGGTCGGAACCGCTAGCCCGCTAGCGGTGTTGCTCGCCGGAGCAGCTATGGGCGTGATCATTTCCTGCTTTGCCGAAGTGGCCTCGCAATTCACCGAAGCGGGCGGTCCTTACCTATACGCCCGCGTCGCCTTCGGACGTTTGGTCGGTATCCAAGTGGGGTGGATGTTATGGCTGGTTCGCCTGACGGCGCCGGCGGCGAATGCCGACCTGTTCGTCACCTATCTGGGAGAATTCTGGCCGCATTCGACTCAGCCGATTCCAAAATTAGTGATTCTCACGCTGCTGATCGGCCTCCTCGCACTGGTCAACTATCTCGGGGTCAGGCAGGGCACGCAGATCAGTAACATTTTTACGGTCGCCAAGCTGGTCCCGCTGGCAGTGGTCTGCTTTGCAGGAGTCTTTTACCTGATATCTGCCCATCGAGTCATTCCTGCGACCACATCTCCCGCGAACTCGGCTTCGTGGTTCAAAGCCGTCTTGCTGCTCATCTTCGCATACGGTGGGTTCGAAGGTGCATTGATCCCTGTAGGCGAAGCCAAAGACCCGCGTCGCGATGTCACATTCGCCTTGTTCGCCGCCCTCCTCACCTGCATTGTGATCTATAGCGTGATTCAGTGGATGGTGGTAGGCGTTCTACCGGATTCCGCGCGTAGCGATCGACCGCTGGCCGACGTAGCCAGAGTAATCATGGGACATGGCGGCGCTGTATTGATCGCCACCGGAGCATTAGTTTCCGTTTACGGATATCTCAGCGCGAACATGCTAGCTGTTCCGCGCATCACATTCGCTTTGGCGGACCGCGGTGATTTCCCGGCTTTATTTGCGGCGGTGCATCGGCGTTACCGAACTCCCCATTTTTCTATCCTTGTCTTCGCCCTGCTCACCTGGCTCTTCGCACTTTTTGGTAACTTTGCCTGGAACGTGACGCTCTCGGCCATTGCGAGATTGTTTTATTACGCGCTGGTGTGCGCAGCTTTGCCTGTTCTGAGAAAAAAGCAACCGGGAGCTGCTGCTTTTCGGCTAGCCGGCGGACCTGCCTTTGCGGTTGTGGGAATTCTGATTTGCGTTGTACTTCTAACCCGAGTGGATCTCAGCAAATCGTTAGTCCTGGTCGCGACGGTAGTTGCGGCAGTACTCAATTGGCTGGTGGTACGCCGCAACGGTCGCATGCAAACCGCCGCCGGATGACATCCTTGTTAGGGTAGGAGCCGGGGTGCTACGCTACGCCACTCCCATGAAACTACGGACATTGCCAACTCTTTTTTTGTTTCTCTCGTGCGTCGGCTTGCCTTTATTTGCTCAGCGTCAGCCCGTGCTCAAGCAAATCGACTTGCCCCATTCGTACTACTACCGCGAAATGTACTTACCCCAACTTACGACCGGGCCGAGTGCGGCAGCGTGGTCTCCCGATTCACACTCACTGGTGTATTCGATGGCGGGTTCGCTCTGGAAACAGGAAGTGAGCAGTAGATCCGCTGAGCAACTCACCGCTGGCCCGGGATATGACTATCAGCCCGACTGGTCTTCTGATGGCCGCTGGATTGCCTACGCAAAGTATGACCACGATGCTGTGGAACTGTGGGCCGTCAATCTAGAGACCAAGCAAACGAATCAACTAACTCATGGCAGCGCTGTGAATGTCGAACCTCGGTTTTCGTCCGATGGCAAGCGCCTCGCATAAGAGCTCGCTGCCGCGTTACTACTACAGCCAATTCGATCATGAGATCAGTCCGACATGGTCGCCCGACGGATCAGAAATAATTCTCGTCTCCAATCGAGGACACATTTACGGCACCGGTGGTTTCTGGCGGATCAAAGCTGAACCGGGCGCAGAGCTGCGGGAAATTCACTACGAAGAAACGGCCTGGAAGGCGCGGCCCGACTTCTCACCGGATGGGAAGCGCATCGTCTACGCATCGTACCTTGGGCAGGCCTGGCACCAACTATGGGTCATGCCGGCCCAGGGCGGTGATGCCCTCCCAATTTCCTATGGAGATTTCGATAACGTCAATCCACGCTGGTCGCCGGATGGCAAGCAAATCGTTTTTGTTTCCAACCGAGACGGAAACACATCGCTCTGGCTGCAAACCGTCCTTGGCGGCGCGCAGACGGAGATTGCCGTCAAGGAGCGGCGCTATCTTAAACCGATGGGACACCTTCGCATCAGCGTTACCGATCCCGCGGGCAATTCCACGTCCGCACGGATCTTCATTACTGGCGAAGACGGCCGCGCTTATGCCCCTGATCACGCGTGGATGCACGCCGATGACAATTTCGATAGATCAGAGCGGCCTTTCGAAGCACACTACTTCCACTCGACAGGCAAGGCCGATGTGGCGGTTCCGGCGGGCCGGGTGACCGTGGAAATTATGAAAGGATTTGAATATCGTTTCGAAAAACGATCGCTGCAAGTCGCTTCCGGCCAAATTGCCGATCTCTCAGTCCGTCTGCAACCGCTGAATATTCCAGCAGACAAGCAAAGCCACTGGGTCAGCGGTGACGTTCACGTACACATGAACTATGGGGGTGCTTACCGCAACACGCCCGCGCATTTAGTGGAGCAGGCTGCAGCCGAAAATCTGTCCGTCGTTGAGAACTTGGTCGTCAACAAAGAGCAGCGCGTCCCCGACATTGCTTACTTCAGCTCCAAGTCCGATCCGGCTTCAACTGCCAGCAATCTAGTGCTGCACGGACAAGAATTTCATACCAGCTACTGGGGACATCTCGGACTGTTGAACCTGACGCGAAATTTTATTATTCCCGACTACGCTGGCTATACCAATACCGCTGCGGCAAGCCTGTTTCCAACAAATGCGAACGTTGCTGACCTGGCACATGAGCAGCAGGCCGTGGTCGGATATGTTCATCCCTTCGATGCCGTTCCGGACCCGACCAAAGACGTGTCGCTCACCGATGAATTGCCTGTGGATGTCGCGCTGGGCAAGGTGGATTACATCGAAGTGTTGGGCTTCAGCGACCACAAATCAACCGCCGCGGTCTGGCACCGACTGTTGAACTGCGGCTTCCGGTTGCCGACTGCCGCCGGCACTGACGCCATGGCCAACTACGCGTCCCTGCGTGGCCCGGTCGGATTGAATCGCGTCTACGTGAAGGTTCCCGCAGGACCACTTCATATCGCGCCTTGGCTGACTGCCCTAAAACAGGGACGAACCTTCGCCACCAATGGCCCACTGCTGGATTTCACTCTGGGCGGAAAGCAATTGGGAGATGAATTGAAGGTACCCGCAGGATCTCGGGAAGTGAAGTTCACCGCATCACTGCGCTCGATTGCCCCGATAAATCACCTGGAGGTGGTTTGCAACGGAAAAGTCACTCGCGATCTCAACATCCGCGACGCGGAAGGCGACCCAGGTCGCGGGGCAGCCGAAATTCGCGGCACGTTGCCGATCTCCGAAACTGGGTGGTGCTTGCTGCGCGCATGGAGCGACAAGGCGGAATACCCGGTACTGGATGCCTATCCCTATGCGACCACCAGCCCTGTTTACGTCACAGTAGAGGGTTCATCGCCACATCACTCGGAAGACGCAGCGTATTTTATCGCCTGGATCGATCGCCTAGCCGAAGCGGCGAAGGCTAACAAGGATTGGAACACTGAGGCGGAAAAACAAACCGTGTTAGCTCTGATGTCGCAAGCCCGAAAAGTCTACGAGCGACTCCAGAAATAGTCTGTGGTGTGCGTCCGATCACCGCTCGGCCAGCGTTGGCGGCTTTTTCTCCATCTCAAGCAATGCCTGCTTGCGCTCCACCCCCCAGCGATAACCCGCCAGGTCGCCGCTTTCGCGAACTACGCGATGGCAAGGAATTGCTACCGCAACCGGGTTCGTTGCGCAGGCTCGTGCTACCGCACGTGAGGCGCTCGGCTTGCCGATGGCTTTCGCGACTTCGATGTAAGAACGCGTGTCTCCAAAAGGGATCGATTGCAAGTATGACCAGACACGCCGCTGAAATGCTGTCGCGCGGATATCGAGCGGCAAGGGATAATTCAGGGTTTGTCCCTTCATTTGTTGCAGCAACATCTGCGTCCAGGCGTGCAACGTCCGATCATTTTTTTTGCGAGCTGCGAAGGGAAATTCGCGTTTCAGTCCTTCCAATAGTTCAGCGTCGGAGTTCGCGAACTGGATTGCGCAAATCCCCTTGTCGGTAGCGGCCACCAGCATGCGTCCCAGTGGAGAATCAGCACATGTATAGCGGATAGAAGCGGCGATCGCGCCGCGCCGATACTTGTCCGGCGTCATCCCCAACTGCGACGCGGTACGTTCGTAAAGCCGGCTACTCGAACTATACCCGGCGTCGTACATGGCCCGAGTTACGCTATGCCCAGCCTGCAGATTGCGTTTGAGCAGGCCCAGGCGGCAGGAATCGGCGTAGGCGCGAGGCGTAATTCCAACTACAGACTTGAATTTTCGTTGCAGGTGGAACGGGCTCAGGTGAAAGGTGCTGGCCAGTCGCGACAGGGTCAATGGCTCATCGAGATTCTGTTCGATGTAGCGGCAAATGGCCTTCACCGTCTCCGCCTGCGCGTTGCCAGAAAGGGCCTTCGGACGGCAACGCAGGCAGGCGCGGTAGCCCGCGCTCTCGGCTTCTTCAGGACGCCGGAAAAACGCGACGTTCTCCCGTCGTGGCCGCTTCGCCGGGCATGAGGGACGGCAATACACTCCCGTGGTTGATACCGCGAAGACGAACTCGCCATCACGATTGCCGTCGCGCGCCAGAACCGCGTCCCACCAATTGTGATTGTTGCAAGCTGCCAACTCCGTGGTCCCTTCTTGAGTGAGTATCGCATTTGTTGTCATGATCAGAAAGTCTAAGAGGCTCCGTAATAATGCGATATCCGAATCTTGCGATCAAACGAAATTCGCTAACAATTGCCTAAAATCGGCCATTAGCCCTGAACAGATTAAATACGGGGCTGTGACCGCCGTCACCACCAGACGCGTGCCTGGAATCTACAATCGTTAATGTCATCTAAGTTTCGCCTGGAACCGGGGCCAAACAGTGAACTGCCTATGATGGCTCGTCTCACCCGCGTTGCTATCCGGCTTCTCGACTGGCTTGCGGAAAAACTTCTTGCGCCCGATTCTGTTCCAGTTCGCCAACGTACCGGGCGCCGGGGGGAAGAGGACGCATATTTCCATTTGCGTAAGCTGGGCTACATCATGGTGGCACGCAATTTCCGCTCACCCGGAAGGCGTGGTGAAATCGATTTGATCGGCTGGGAGAAGGACGTGCTCTGTTTCATCGAAGTCAAAACCCGCACCACGCGCGATGTAAAACCTGCTGAGACCGCGGTTGATCGAGACAAACAGCGCGAATTGGCAGCCATGGCAGGCATCTATCGACGCCGCCTCCACTCCGCTCCGCAGTGGCGCGTTGATGTGGTGACCGTGTATTATGAACATCCCTCCCAGCCCCAGTTTGAATTGTTCAAAAATGCATGTCCTGTATCGTAAAATTGATAGTCTGCGAATTCGTTACTGAAAGGATTTAGCTTAGTGCCCGAGCTTAGAAAAGACCCGATCGTCGGACGATGGGTAATTATCTCTACCGACCGTGCCAAGCGTCCTACCGATTTTGTCCGGGAGGGAATGAAAATCAAGGGCGGCTTCTGCCCGTTTTGTTATGGCAACGAGAGTAAAACACCGCCTGAGATTCAGGCCTACCGCCCTAACCCTAATGGCGGCCCGCCGCCGCAGCGCGACAGTCCGGGCTGGACAGTGCGCGTCGTTCCTAATAAGTTTCCGGCACTGGGCATCGAAGGCGATCTGAACCGCCAGGCCGAAGGCATGTTCGACAAGATGAACGGCGTTGGCGCGCATGAAGTGATCATTGAAACTCCCGATCACAATGCCAGTCTGGCGACGCTTCCACCCAAGCGTATCGAAGACATTCTCTGGACCTTCCGTGACCGCATTCTCGATCTGAAAAAGGACCGGCGCTTTAAGTACATTCTGATTTTCAAAAATCACGGCGAGGCCGCAGGGGCGTCGCTCGAGCATGCGCATTCACAGCTCATCGCGTTGCCCATTCTTCCCATCTACGTGGTCGAAGAGTTGCAAGGCGCGAAGCAATATTACATTTATAAAGAGCGCTGCGTGTTCTGCGACCTTATCCGTCAGGAGACTGACAGCGGTATCCGCGTGGTCGCCGAGAATGAGGATTTTCTCACTCTCGCGCCTTATGCTCCGCGTTTTCCGTTTGAAACCTGGATCCTGCCCAAGCGGCACGAATCCGCATTCGAGAACTCTTCCTCCCATATGTTCGAGAACCTCGCAAGGTCGCTGAAGAACCTCCTCACCAAGGCTGACCGCGTGCTCGACAATCCGCCTTACAACCTGGTGATCCACACCTCGCCGGTGCAGGACCCAACCAATGATCACTATCACTGGCACATTGAGTTCATGCCGAAGCTGACCAAGACGGCAGGATTCGAGTGGGGCACCGGCTTTTATATCAACCCCACGCCGCCGGAAGAAGCCGCCAAGTTTTTGCGGGAAGCAAGTGTGGAAGAGCCCGTGCCGGCGACTGTGGGCTAGATGATGTTAGAAGAGGTCTTTTCAGACACCAAAGCAGGGCGGAAGCGGTGCCCTTTGCACTATCCCAAGCCCTGCCTCGTCTCATAGCGTGGCGAGAGTTCGCGCAGCCGCGTTACTGTCTCTACTACCCGATCAGCCACGTAGTCAATCTCAGCCTCGGTATTAAACCGCCCGATACCGAAACGAATCGAACTGTGTGCCAGGTCATCGTTCGTGCCAATCGCCTTGAGCACATACGAAGGCTCCAATGCGGCCGACGTACATGCCGAACCGCTGGAAACGGCCACATCGTTGATTCCCATCAGCAGCGACTCGCCTTCTACATAGGCAAAGCTCATGTTCAAATTTCCCGGCATGCGGTGGTCCATTGAACCATTGATGTAGACATCATCCAACCTGCCCATAATCTTGTCTCGCAAGCGGCTGCGCAACTTCGCGAGGTGCGGCGCTTCGATCGCCATTTCCTCAGAGGCGATGGCGCAGGCCTTGCCCAATCCGACAATTCCAGGGACATTGAGCGTTCCGGAACGCATGCCTCGCTCGTGACCTCCGCCATCCATGATCGCGGAAACTTGTACCCGGGGATTCTTGCGCCGTACGTATAGCGCTCCGACGCCTTTAGGCCCGTAAATCTTGTGCCCCGAGATTGAAGCCAGATCAATGCTCTGTTGGTTCACATCCAGCGGCACTCTGCCGAGGGCTTGCGCTGCATCACTGTGGAAGGGCACTCCACGCTCACGACAGATTTTCCCGATTTCCGCGATCGGCTGCAACACGCCAATCTCATTGTTAGCCGCCATAATTGTGACGAGGATGGTCTTATCGCCGATGGCATGTCTAAGATCGTCCAGGTCAATCAGCCCATCCGTTTGCACAGGCAGATAAGTCACCCAGTAACCGTACTTCTCCAGCCGCTTGCAGGTGTCGAGGACGGCCTTGTGCTCGGTGACCGCGGTGACGATGTGGTTCCCCTTTTCTTTGTACATCTCGGCCACGCCCTTGATCGCGAGATTGTCGCTCTCAGTAGCGCCAGACGTGAAAATGATCTCCTTGGCGGTCGCGCCCAATATTTTGGCGATGCGCTCCCGAGCCTGCTCAACCGCCTCTTCTGCGGCCCAGCCAAAGGAATGATTACGGCTGGCTGCATTACCGAATTTTTCATTGAAAAAGGGCAGCATCTCTTCCACCACCCGTGGATCAACGGGTGTGGTGGCGTGGTTGTCCATATAGATCGGAAGCGTGATTCCCTCGGGTAGGGTTGGGCGATTGTCCCGGACAGGCGTCTTCACATCTGTGCTCATGATTATTTTTCCTGCCGTCCAGAACCTCGGGGTTCTGAAACATACGACCTCAATGACCGGTGGACTGTGATTTCAACCTGTCCCTTGTCGCATATTGATTCTAGGTGTTTCAAAGCCAGACACACAACCCAGAGCACCCAAAGGAGGAGCGCGGTTTTAATCCTAACTCTGCGATAGCAATGGATTTATTTTGCACGATACGTCAGGGCGAAACCACTAATCTACGTCCGGAAGAGTGTTTCATCACGGATCACGGGAAACAACCAGTACGACCCCGCGCACCCAAATCATGGGACTTGACAAGCTGACGTACAGGTCTAAAATACCCGTCAATTTCCGGCGAAGCAGCACACCCTTTGCTCGGGCAAGGGGATTTTGATCCGGATTATGACTCCAACCTCGTCGTCGCCTACTCCCACGGATGGAAAGCGTAAGGAAGCGTGTAAGCACCCGCGTGTACAGATCGTGGCCCGCGAAGAGGACGCCGAATTCGTCGAGTGTGTCGAATGCGGTGAGATCTTTGACGCCAGCGAACTCAAAGACATAGCCCGCGAAGAAAAGCCTCAACCCGAGGAATCCTGATCATCACCCTGTGCCACCATTCCCCTTTGGGGCCAACTCCTCCGGTCCCAGAAACGGAAGGTCGCAAAACCAACGTAACCCCCGTCTGCGCTCCGCTGTTGTCCTCACAGTTCTGCTTTGTTAGTGTGCGATGCGGGATACCTTTTTAGCTCTCGGAGAACAGAATGCCCCTGGTGGCACTGGTCGTGGATGACTCCATGCTGATCCGGCACACCGTATGCCGCTTTCTCGAAGAGCGCGGCTTCGTTGTCGAGTCGGCGACCAACGGCATGGAAGCTCTTGAATTGCTTGGCCGCACCCGGCCTGACCTGATCATCACCGACATGCAAATGCCGAAGATGGGCGGTAGTGAGCTGATTGCCCACGTCAAGAGCAAACCGGAAACGGCGAAGATACCAATCATAGTTCTCTCCACTCGGCAGAGCGGCGGCTTCGCCGGCCAGGAATCGCAGGCAGAATACGCGATCTACAAAGACATCGACATTGATTCCCAACTCAAGAAAGCGCTACAGGTCACTCTTGGCATTTCCGCCAGCAAAGGGCACAAATCGGGAAAATAGCACGGGCCGATTTCGCTGGCTCCATCGCTCAAATGCCGATGGCCTCATGCGCCGCGAAGTGCAAGACCGGCTTCCGCCGAGAAATCCAGAGACGCTAGATCCTGTGCCAGAAATTTTGGATACGCGGCAGCCGCGATCATTGCCGCGTTATCGGTAGAAAGTGGCCGAGAAGGAAAATAGACTGGCACCCCCTCCATGGCTGCGTCGCCGTAAGCGCGAACCGCCAACAGCGTCTTCGCTACCAGATCTTCGACCATAGCCCGCTGAAACGACGCCACCAGGTCGAGCGTCTGCTTATCGCAAACCGATAAATACTCATCGATACCAGTTCTCGCCTTCCCCGCCAGGGCCTTCCCCCGGGCCTCGATTGCCGGTCTCAGGTTGTGAAGTTCTACGTATCGCAGAACCGCTGTCTTGATCCCACTGTAAGAAAAATCAAACCTTGGCCTATCTTTTCCTCCAACGGTTCTCTCAATTTGCTTGCCATACTCACGACGGTCGCGGTGCTTGATCTGCGATGGAGGAAATTTCACTGCGGTCGGATCGCCGTGCGGCGAAAGCCTATCGATGACGGGCCCGCCGGGATATCCCAGTCCAAGCAGCTTCGCAACTTTGTCGAATGCCTCGCCCGCCGCATCATCCCGCGTACGCCCGACCTTTTCGTAGGACCAGCCCTCACCTCTCTGCTCCGCAAGGTAGAGATGTGTATGCCCTCCTGAAACTACTAGTGCCAGCAGCGGAAAGTTGACCTGGTGATTCCCCTTTTGTCGCTCTTCAAGCAGCACAGCATGGATGTGTCCCTCGAGGTGATTGACCGCAATCAATGGCTTGTCGAGGGCGAACGCCAAGGCCTTGGCATAACTAATGCCGACGAGTAGGGCGCCTGCCAGGCCGGGCCCTTGCGTTACCGCCACGGCGTCAATCGACTGGTAGGTTTTCGCGGCATCCGCAAGAGCCTTCCTCACCACGGGTACAATTGCCCTCAAATGCTCGCGGGAAGCCAGTTCCGGCACCACCCCTCCATAGGGCTGGTGAGTGGGGATCTGCGAGAAAACTACGTTCGAAACTATCTCTTCGCCCGACCGCACCACCGCCGCCGCGGTGTCGTCACAAGAGGTTTCAATTCCGAGAATATAGGCGTCGGCCATGCTTCTTATATTATTTGATCTGACGTCAAAAGATACGATGTGCGCCGCCCATGCCTGACCTGAAACAGCACGCCATCTCCATCGTGCAAAGCTTGCGCGAGGCCGGCCACCAGGCCTATCTCGTCGGAGGATGCGTGCGCGACCTGCTTCTCGGCCGCGAGCCTGCGGACTACGACATCACCACCGACGCCACTCCCGATGAAGTGATGGGTATTTTCCCCGAAACCTATGCGGTGGGCGCCCAGTTTGGTGTCGTGTTGGTCCCGCTGCCGAAAGCCTCCGTCCCCAAGGAAGACACTGATTGTATCGAGGTCGCCACCTTCCGCAGCGACATTGGTTACAGCGACGGCCGCCATCCCGACCAGGTCCGTTTCAGCAAGGATCCGCGCGAAGATGTCCTGCGCCGCGACTTCACCATCAACGGCTTGCTACTTGATCCCATCAAGAATGAAGTCCTCGACCTTGTCGGCGGGCGCAGGGACCTTGACGCACACATCATGCGTACCATTGGCGATCCAGAAAGTCGCTTTGCGGAAGATAAGTTGCGCATGATGCGCGCCGTGCGATTCGCCGCCCGCTTCGAATACAGCATCGATCCGGGAACCCTGACTGCGATCCAGAAGCTGGCAAATCAGATCCTGCGGGTGTCGCGGGAACGTCTGCGAGATGAACTGACCAAGATGCTCATTGAGGGCCAGGCACGGCGAGCTTTTTTGCTACTCGACGAAGCTGGACTGTTACGCGAAGTGCTGCCCGAGATCTCCGCCATGAAGGGGGTGCAACAGCCACCGCAGTTTCATCCCGAAGGCGACGTGTTTGTGCACACCCTGCTCTTGCTCGATAAGTTGCCGCACCCCTGCCCGGCGACTCTGGCTTGGGGAGCGCTGTTGCATGATGTAGGCAAGCCGCCAACCTTCCGTGTGGCGCCAGACCGCATTCGCTTCGATGGGCATGTCGACGTCGGCGTGAAGATGGCGCAGGAAATTTGCCGGCGGTTGCGCTTCTCGAACGAAGACACCGACCAGATCCTGGCGCTAGTCGCCAACCATATGCGCTTCGGCGACATCGAACGCATGAAAGAGTCAACCCTAAAGAAATTTTTGCGCCTGCCGCGTTTCGAAGAGCACCTCGAACTGCATCGCCTGGATTGCCAATCCAGCCACGGTGATCTGACTTCGTATAACTACATTCGGGAGAAGTTGTCATCGATTCCACCTGAGATCATGCGACCGCAGCCGCTCATCGGCGGCGATGACTTGATCGCAGCCGGTTACCAGCCTGGCCCTCGCTTCAAGCAAATCCTCTCCACGATTGAAGACTCTCAGCTTGAAGGACGCCTGCATTCAAAAGAGGAAGCCCTGGCATTGGTGCGCCAATTGTTTCCTGACCAGTGTACGTAGCGGGCGAGGGTCCGGCCCCTTGGACCCTGATAATAAAACGTGTTACTCGGGTCACCTCCGCATTGAGAAAAAAGTGGGCTACTCAGTTTCCGACCTCTAAAATAGACGCGGAAAGACTTGGGGGAGAAGTAAGGGAATGTTACTCAAACTAATGAAGTCGAAAATCCACCGTGCAACGGTAACCAGGGCTGACCTGAATTACGAGGGCAGCATCGGAATTGACGAGAACCTTCTGGAATCGGCAGGCATCCTGGCGGGCGAGTCTGTTCATGTTTGGAACATCAATAATGGACAACGCTGCGAAACCTATGCTTTACCTTCCACCCGCGGATCGGGAGAAATCTGCCTGAATGGTGCGGCCGCACGGCTGGTGCAAGCCGGTGACCTGGTGATTGTGACCACGTTTTGCTGGCTTGAAGAGGAAGCGGCAAGACGGCATGTATGCAGGGTGGTCCTCGTGGATGAAAAGAATCGAGCCCTGAAATAGGGTTCCTTCCTCTACTCGCCCAAGGGCGCGTTCTTTAACGGACATTCACTGGTTCCCTGGGCGGCACTCGCGCCGCACAATTGGAACAGATGCTAGAATCAAATTCTTCCACCAGCAGAATGGAACCGTGATAGTTCGTCCTATGGAACGCGCCACCGCAAGTTTGGAAAAGATTGTTGCCAACCGGCTGCGGAGTGCTCCGGCGGGAGAAGGGCCCGTGCTTGCCTGGCCCTTGGCGTGTGGTACTTCGGTCAGCGGACGTACGCGCCCGCTGGATTTCTCCCAGGGAATTCTTACAGTGGAAGTTCCGGACGCTGGCTGGCGTACAGAATTGCAATCGCTGGCGCCACAGTATCTGGCGGTGATCAACCGCTACACGGCGGAAAGCGTTAAGAGAATCGAATTCGTGCTCCCCGGGCGTAAGCAATCCTAGTTCAACTGAAGACGCCACCCTTGAAGAAGCTCATGAAGGTTACAGAAAAAGATGTAAGCTACGTTGCCGATTTGGCAAACCTGGAACTAGCCGCCGAGGAACG
Organism: Acidobacteriota bacterium; assembly: GCA_003225075.1. Lineage (GTDB taxonomy): Bacteria > Acidobacteriota > Terriglobia > Terriglobales > Acidobacteriaceae > Gp1-AA124. The sequence goes on from QIAP01000142.1 coordinate 16,380, forward strand.
CGGCCGCATGGTGCGTGATCTGAACTCGATTCTCGATTACATCGATCGTCTGAACGAACTCGATACTTCCAACGTCGCGCCCATGGCGCAAGTGGCTGACCGCTATGCGACAGATAATGCAAAAAATGGAAGCGACCGGTTTGCTTATGCCAGTCGGGACGATGTTCTTGAAGGTCTGCGCAAGTCCTTGCCGCATGAAGACGCGCTGGCGAACGCGCCACAGGCGGATGGCACCTTTTTCACAGTGCCCAAAGTCATCGAGCGATAACTCTGCCGACGGACCAGGCTATTTTCGAATCCCTAACACCAAATGGAGATCAGCACTCTCACTATCGAGGCCGCCCGCTCTGCCGTGGCGACAGGCAAGATTACTGCTACCGTGCTTGTCGAGTCCTTTTACGACAAGATCCAAAACGAAGACAGTCAGATTGGCGCATTCCTGACCCTTTCGAAAGAGAGAGCCATCGACGCTGCCTCTCGTATCGACAAGCTTGCGGCTGATGGCAAGCCGCTGCCACCCTTGGCCGGCGCGCCGGTTGCAATCAAGGATGTAATGGTCACGCGCGGGGTGCGTACCACCGCCGGCTCGAAGATGCTCGAGAACTACATCCCGCCCTATGACTGTACCGCGGTGGCCCGCTTGGAACAGGCAGGTGCCGTCG
>QIAP01000143.1 GCA_003225075.1 Acidobacteriota bacterium
CATTGCTACGCTTCGACAAACCATCGCACGGGTTCTGCTCCGGCAACTCAGCTAGGCGGCCTTGCCTAAGTGCTATTCCGGACTGTGCCATCCGCCGAGATCTGCGACCAGGCGGTCTGCCTGGTGAGGCCCCCACGACCCGGCCTCGTATGAATATAGCGGGCCCGAACTCCCCAGGATCGGCTCAACAATCGCCCATGCTGCTTCCACTGCGTCCTCCCGCACGAACAGCATGGCATCTCCATGCATGGCATCTCCTAGGAGGCGCTCGTAGGCATCCACCTCATCGGCGCATTGTTGTTCCACTGCTGTGAGTTTGGCCAGCATTGACACTAGCTCTTCGCCGGGGTGTTTTATTTGAGCACCCAGGCTAATCGAGACATCACCCGGCCCTAAGCGGAAGCGGAAATAATTGCTAGTACTGCCGGCTAAAGCGTCGAGTGGAGGCCTTCTCAGCTTGACTAGCACTTCGGTAGCTGTAACCGGCAGGCACTTTCCGGCGCGAATCAGGAATGGCACTCCCGACCAGCGCCATGATTGAATTTCCAGACGCACAGCGGCAAACGTCTCCACCTGGGAATTCGGGGCGACTCCCTTTTCATTCTTGTACCCCTTGAACTGTCCTCGAACCAGATGCTTTGGGTCCAGCGGCTGAATTGTGCGGAATACCTTGACCTGCTCATCGCGGATGGAATTACAATGGAGGCCCGTGGGAGCTTCCATGGCCAGAAAAGCTACAACTTGAAGCATGTGGTTCTCTACCACGTCGCGGATAGCCCCGGTGTCATCGTAGAACTTCCCTCGCCCTTCAATTCCGAACTTTTCCGCCATGGTGATTTGTACACTCTCAACATAGTTCCGGTTCCAGATCGGCTCCAGAAAGCTATTCGCAAAGCGAAAGAATAAGACATTGAGGACTGCTTCTTTGCCGAGATAGTGATCGATGCGAAAGATCCGCGACTCGGGAAGCACCGCATGAAGTGCGGCATTCAACTGCTGTGCCGAGGCAAGATCGTGCCCAAAAGGCTTTTCAACAATCACCCGTGCACCCTTCAGGCAGTCCGAGTGTGTGAGAGATTCGACGACACTCATAAAGAGATCGGGCGGAATAGCCAGGTAATGAGTGGGGCAGCACGCTGCGCCGAGTGCTTTCTTCAACCGATCAAAGGTGACCGGCTGTTGATAATCACCACCGACGTAGTGGAGCAAGCTCAGAAGCTTTGTGAGGGCGTCTGCATCGATGTTTCCGCCCTGTTGGCGTACGCTATCGCGAGCCCGCTCTTTCAGATGCTCATCCGTTCTCCCAGCTTTAGCTACACCAATCACAGGTACATCCAGGTGACCGCGCTGGACCATATGATAGAGCGCGGGGAAGACCTTCTTGTGGGCTAGATCTCCCATCGCTCCGAATAAAACCAGCGCATCAGATCGCCTTGTGTCCTCCGAGCCGCTCTGCGGCCTACAGCCATGTCTGAGATCGGGCATGGATTTCTCCTGGGTTCGCCTCACCGTCCTGATGGACAGCAAAGATTAATGTTAGCAGCACCGAAATAACCCCAGGAGCGGTAAACGACTAGTTCTTGAGCGAGCCAGCAGCAGTCGAGACCAATGTCTTCGCTCCAACCCGGTCATCCGTACCAGAGTTCCATCCGATCAGAAGAAACCAGTTCAGCGATGAATCAGTGTCATGGCTTTCACCCACAGAGGCTCCCGAACGTTGCGAGCGTCGATCGGCGTGAAAGAATAAACTTGGCTATCGCTCCCCGACGCATTCAGCCCTTTGGAGAAACCGCAATCACCCCGGATCAACAGATTCGTTGTTCCGGTCACCGTCCTACTGACCTTCATCTCATTCTGGAGAGCAGCGGCAATCATCCTAGCGGATCTTGGCTCTTCGGCATATTACGTGGGCGGCATAACTTCTGAGGCGCATGAGTTGGGTGCAAGGGCCGCAGAACTCGTGGACAGCGTTGACGAAGAACGAGCGGCGTTTATCAAGACGTACTTTCACGCCGAGTGGCCTAATCGTTCCCTATATCACGCCATGATTAATACGGATCTTGGGGAGGAGACTGTAATTCAGGCCATTCTGAGTTTTATCCAGAGAACCTCGGCAACTCAGATTGCTTCGGACTGACCGACGAAAAGTCCGGAGCCTCCTTAGTCATTCGCGTAGATTTTACAAGACCCTCGGAAAATAACTCGATTTCGTTGATGGAGCGTGGAATCCATTGCCTCAGTCTTTCTCCTTTCCGCGGCGAGCCCGGGTTTGGCTACCTTCCCACGATCTCGAACTCCACACGAACCTCATCCTTCACTTTGATTGTTCCTCCAACGACGGTCACGGGCGTGATCCCGAATTCACTCTGCCGCAGCCGAGCCGATCCACGGTACCCCCGTCGTGGCGTTCTACTTCGACCGTCACTGGGCTGGTTTAGCCGTGAAGCGTCAGATCGCCATGCACAGTCCACCTGCTCTAACTGCCCCGACCGACCTCTGTGGAATGAAAACGAATCTCGTGGAATTGTGAGGTGTCCAAAACTTTCGGGCCCACCATCGTAATCTGAATCTCTGCCCGGTCCTTGTCGGAAACATCGGAGTCAAGAACTCGCAATGTGCGTGCATCAACGACAAAGTCAACGGTCCCGTTGTCCTCATCGAAAGTACCGTTTTGGATGAGCGCGCGGATTGCGTGCTCGGGCCCGAAAGCTGAAACATTCCAGCTTTGTAACCGCGAACCGTGAGGACCGAACGTTGCGTATCGATAGCTTTCCGCGAGCTGGCATCCACCACGCACAGAGGCGTCGATAGCAAGCCGAGCAGTGTCATTGCTCGTGCTTGCGCACGGAGCCTAGAGACCGCTGCGAACCAGCGATTTTGGGAAGGGCGGACTGCTCCGCCCTCCCTCAGCGGTAGGCCGATTAACGCTTGCATGGTCATCGTTGCTCTGCCGTTGTTGCCGTGCATTGCCCAAGGTCCTTGGTCATTTTGTGGACCTCGAACATTGGCTCGCCCAAATCGTTCTTGACCTTCTTGCCTAGCAACTCCACGCGTTCTCCTGGTTTTAGAGTCTCATTTTGCTTGCTTGTGAGGCTGTAGGTTTGATTGTCCTTCTCATTGACGAGCGTGTCTCCATCGCCGGCCACGCAGCCTTGCAGCTTGGCTCGATTGTGGAGCTTCCAGTAGAGCAACCCGGCGCCAGCGGCTGCACCACCTGCGATTCCACCAATGATGGCACCCTTTGAGCTGTAGGTGCCGTGAGGCGTGTACGTAGGGCTTCCAGGCATACCACCGCTACCCATGCCGCCTCCACCTCCGTATTGCGCAACAGCCAGGTTTGAAAACCCAAACATCAGTGCTGTCGCGAGAGTTGCTCTGAGGACGTGTCTCAGCATAAATGTGTCCTCCTGTTTTTGTGTTTCTTTCAGTTGATTGGATTCCGCAAGACCACACGAGAAACCTGTATCCGGAGGAAGTAACAATCTTTTTACAATGCACAGACATTTGTAAAACTATTGTGTTTTCTGGCACTTATCCAAGTTGTTCGATCCACTTCCGAACTGTCACCCGTGTCGGGTATAGGTTTGTCTTTTAGCTTCGGATCGAATTGCAAGTCGTGAGCAGTGAGGGTGTCCGCCTTTTTGGCTCTGGGACAGGCAAACTGCCGAACTCCCGCAAGGCGTGCCGGGAGACGATGACCATCCGCACACGCGGACAACGCCGTGACGGGGTTTTCGTGCGATGTATTACCCACACAACAATCTCAAAGACAAACAAATGACAACTTCATTACATTTCCTTGACGACAACCAGTAACCCTTCCTTTGCGCAACCCTCATCTTAGTGTCCGCCAAACTGTGCCTATGCACGCAAAGTCGGATGCGCGCCTGACGAGGAGTTTTTAGCGGAATATCGAAATCCAGAGAAACGAGGTTAGGACCATGAGGGGATATTGGAAGGTCTTTGGTTTGCTCGTGGTTATCGGAGCCCTGATTACCGGATACTCCTTGAAAGGAGAAAAACATGTCAAACAAGCGAAACCGCTCGATCACTTTGATCGGGCGATTGTTGCCCATTCTCGGGACCTGGTCGAGGACGGGCGCGAAGTCTTCCGCTTTAACACCTTTGGAGATGAATCATTTTGGGGAGACACCTTGGAACTTCACAAGGCAATCGAAGGAGCCAAGTTCGGAGGCGTTGGACCGGGTCTCAGTCCTGCTGCTGCTGCAGCAGTGGGTCTCAAGATCGATGTAGATGCGCTTCCTCAGTCAATCATTCAAGGACTGAAGGCAGGACAGGTAGACCTGAATGACCCTGCCGTCACCCTCGATCTGCTGAAGCTGAATGCTGTCCTGGGAGTAATGGGTTTCTTCAATACGAACGGCAGTCTTCGATCGGTGGGACTGCAATGCGCCGTATGCCACTCCCGAGTCGACAATACATTCAAGGCACCCGGCATTCCTGCCGGCATAGTTGGGCACCGGCTGGACGGCTGGTCGAACCAAGACCTCAATGTCGGTCAAGTCATAGCACTGGCACCTAACTTGCAGCCAGTTGCCAATCTGTTAGGTGTAGACGTTGCCACGGTAAAGAAAGTAGTGACCAGCTGGGGACCGGGAAAGTTCGACGCCGAGCGCTTTCTCGATGGCAAGGGCTTTCGCCCAGATGGAAAGCCGGCCGCGACGTTGATTCCCCCCGCATTCGGTCTGCCTGGGGTCAATCTGCACACTTGGACCGGTGCCTGGGGAACCGTCACTTATTGGAATGCTTTCGTGGCGAACCTGGAACTGCACGGAAAAGGTACATTCTTCGATCCTCGCCTCGATAACGCCGCGCAGTTTCCCATCGCCGCGAAGAACCACTTCGGCCATACAAAGAATGAGCCGGACCTGATTACTTCAAATCTGCCTGCGCTCCATTTTTACCAACTTGCAACCCCTGCCCCAAAGCCGCCTGAGGGCAGCTTTGATGAAGAGGCCGCAAAGCGTGGCGATGAACTATTTAGCGGAAAGGCCCAGTGCAGCCGGTGTCACACCGAGCCAATCTTTAGCGAGCCGGGCTGGAACCTACACAAAGGAAGCGACGTCTGCATCGACGACTTCGAGGCCAATCGGGCTCCGGACCATCGCTATCGCACAACCCCTCTGAATGGAATCTGGACCCACACAAAACGCGGATTCTTTCACGACGGCCGATTCCCCACATTGCTCGACGTTGTGAATCACTACGACGCATGTTTCAGTCTCGGGCTTAGCAGTGGAGAAAAGAACGATCTGGTGGAATACCTGAAATCCCTGCCGTCGGAGGAAGCAAGAAACCAATAGAAACCGACAGATTCTCATATCTGTCACAACATGCGAACCGTGTCACGAACACATGAAAGTTCATTTTGGAGGAGGCTATGACAATCCAATGCACACGTCTTTTGCAAATACTCGCGGCTTGTGCTTTTGCCGCGCTTGCTGTGGTCAGCGCGACCGCGCAGCTGCTGGCCCCCAATCAAACCAATGGTTTTGGCAACAATAAACTTGTCACATTCACGTACCTTCAGAACTTTGACTGCGTCGACCAACCCAAACTCGACTTGGATTTCAACGGCATACAAGCGGAATCCGATCCGCATGAGATGCAGACGCCCATCTGCCAGCCGGTTACCGAACCTACACAGGATCCGACCGGCGGCAGCATCACCAAGACCGCGCACCTCTATGTGTTAGTCCCCATGTTCTCGGTCGACAACGACCAGGACCCGGGCGATGCGATGCGCTGCCCAAATAGAGGAAGGCGCGGTGAACTCTGCGGCGCCAAGCTTGGCGCGGAGTTAATCAAGCTGTTCGGGGCTGTGCCCGAGGCCTGGAAGAAGAAAGTTAATTCGGCCATCACAACCCAGTGCCCCGACCCCAGGCACCAGGTGCCGGGCACTTGCACTATGCATGCTTCTTCCGTAGATCTATCCAGGACGCTGGTGGCCTTGGGGAAGATACAAGGCCCTCCCGCAGCACCGATATTTGTGCCAACGCCGAACCACAGCCATATCGTCGACACAGGCTTTCTCAACACCAAACCGATTTGGTGGGAAGTCAGACCGGTCTTGGTCCTGGATCAGAGCGACTGGCCAGCGGCGGATGGGAGCAGCGGTATCACTTCGGTAGAAAAGATGGACGCGGCGGAAGCGGCCGGCAGAGCGATTGAGGTCGGCTCAAACTTCTTTCTCTTTTTCCGATCTAGAATTGCTTCCATGAGCGCGACGGCACACTGAGATCGGATGCCACACAGGAGTCAGCGGCGCCGCGCGGAAATCTTCGAGAATCTAACGAAGAACTCATCAAGCTTTACGAAGAGCGTGGCGACGATACTTATTGGAACCAGTTTGTCGAACTGCCACGCGAAGACGTACGCCGGCGCTGTCCTCAGGGTGCTTTGGCAATCCACCACAGGACTCGTCCGATGATTCGCCAGTCGCGGCCCGCGCCCAGAGTCGTTGACTCGTACTCGCGATTTTCCGGTTCCAGCACTTCGACCCCGCGATAGCGGTGAAATCGGGAGATGGTGAGCCCCTTTTCTTCGTGCGAAACGACAACAATTTTGCCGTCAAGTTCGGAGCGCTCCGTCTGCGAGGAATCAACCGCCACGATAGCGCCATCGTGGATCAAAGGACCCATGGACTCGCCTTTAACCCGAAGGCAGACGGTGTAGGCAGGGTTGGGACACCACTCCGAAGGGGCACCCATCACATCTACGGCGTGGATCTGATTTAGATCGGGCGCCTTGTCTCCGATTTCACCGTGAGTTCCGGCATGAACCTTCAACAGCGGAACCGCGATCAATCGGCCGCTCTTGGGAATGTGCCTTTTATTTCCCGTGCCAGCGACCACGATATCGAGATTCGGGAAGGCGGTGGTTCGAACACGCTGACTTTGGGTATCAGGCAGGACACGCATGAGATCGGAACTCTGCAATCCGGCTCGTCCCCAGAAATACCAGCAGTCGGGGTCGCCGGAGAGATTGCCGAGCTGAATATAGGACTCCGCGGAAGGTTCAAGCATGCCGCGTTCCCACCGGGAAACGGTCATCGCGGAACAACGAAGCCTACGTCCCAACTCCATCTGGCTGAAGCCATGGTGGCGGCGCAGGGAGGAAACCCGTTGAGCCCACTCTGTTACGCTACTTTGTCGCCGGGCCATTTTACTAGTTACTTTCTCTATCACATAGGATATAACAATTCTGTTAGGTTGTCACGGTCTAGGACATCTGGAAACTGATCGAGACGACTGAAAGGTGGTCATGAATCGTGACAATCGCGATGGTAACACGATATCGACTAGTTTGCCTTCACTTTTTAGAGGGCTTTATAGCCGGGTAGCAGAAAAACTGGGAATAGATCCTTCCTATGTGAGCCGGGTGGCACGTGGCGATCGGAATTCAGAAGAAATCTCTGAGGCGTTAGAGGCTGAAATCCGGCGAGTCTCGATTTTGGCGAGCCGGAACGGGCACGCCGGCCGGGATGGACACGCGGGCAGAGACGGGCACGCGGGCCAGGGCGCACATGCTAAGAAGAAGAAGATGGTAAAGGCTGGGAAGTCCCGCTAGCAAATGGTTTTTCAAAGTCCTCGCGCACTGTTACCGCCAAAAAGGTTAGGGAGAGCAATTCGTTTGCGGATTTTCAGCAGGCCACGAAACTTTGATTTGCATGGGACTGTGGTCCGCAACAATTCCATCCGACCATTTTCCTCGGGTCAGCATTTGGCGAATCTCAGACACTATTTCGCTCCTGCTTATGCATCGCTGCGACAGTATGTTGTCCAGCAACAGAGTAGAGGGATTGCGACGACGATTGGGTGAAAAACGGTACGAACAAATTTGCGGGATTCGCGATCGAGCGAGAGTTGTAGCAGATAGAACATCGAATTGCGCGATTCCAACGGCCGCACGATATTCCGGGAGCGCGTCCAGGTAATCGTTGGCAAGACCACCGAGCTTAAGGTTGGCTAAGGCGAGACGATTTGCCGTGTGGCGCCTGCACAAGGTCGTCGGAAATATAGTTGGGCCAGCAGGCGGTGTTTTCTGCTGGGTCTTCCGGCCCGCTTCGGCGTCTCGCCCGTGATCAGCAACCTATGCTCCCGGCCTAAGCCGGCGCCAGAAGCAACAGTTTTTTCCGCGCCAAGTACAGATTCACCAGCGCACACACCGCGAACAGTTGGGTGGCATTCTTCTTCAGTCCGCGATAGCGCAGCTTCACAAATCCGAACTTCAGCTTCATCACCGCAAACACGTGCTCCACCTTCGAGCGCACCGTCGACTTGGTTCGGTTCTTCGCCCGCTCCACTTCGTCAATACGATCCTTGTAGCGGTAGCGCCGATGAGTGCAGTCCTGGGCCTGAGGCGAGCACTCCCGGATCACTTCGGTCTGTCCGCGATAAGCCTGATCGCCCCACACTCGCGTTTCTTCGCCGCGCAATAGATCGGGCAGCACCGCCGAATCGGCTACGTTGGCCGCCGTCGCCACCGCCGTGGGGATGATCTTCGTCTTGCTGTCTACCCCCACGTGCGCCTTCATCCCGAAGTACCATTGTTGGCCCTTCTTCGTCTGGTGCATCTCCGGATCGCGCTGCTGCTCCCGGTTCTTGGTCGAAGTGGGTGCGTGCAGGATGGTCGCGTCGCGTCCAGGATCGTGCCGGTCGTGATTCGCACCCCCTGCGCTTGCAGGGGCAGGTTCACCTGCCCCAGGATCTGTTCGCCCAGTTGGTGTTCTTCCAGCAAGTGCCGGAACTTGCACACCGTGGTCTCGTCCGGCACCGGCTCACAGCCCAAATCAATGCCCACGAACTGCCGCATCACCCCAGAGTCGTACAGCGCCTCTTCTACCGCCGGGTCCGACAGGTTGAACCACTGCTGCAAAAAGTAAATCCGCAGCATGCGCTCTACTCCCACCGGTGGCCGCCCGTTCCCAGGCTTGGGATAATGCGGCGCCACCAGCGCGCACAACTCGCGCCACGGCACCACCTGCTCCATCTCCTCCAGAAATATCGCTCGCCGCGTCTTCCTTGTGTACTGCTCAGAGCCGGTCATCATCGCTAGAGTCCTCTGTTTCATTTCTCAGACACTCTAACTTGACCGGTTGTGGAAAGGAGAGAGCTTAATCAGAGTCTCCCTAGCGCAGGGTGTGGTGGTTCAGCGTCCCATTGTCCTTGGTGCCTTGGTTAAAGCATCCACTGGTCGCCTGTCCAACGGAACGCAGTGTCCGGCGTAGTCGAGAACGTGTCCTCATCAACGGGCGAGGATTGCTCCTCGCCCGGGCAAGAAAGCTCGTTATTTCAGGCCAAAGTCGAAGTCGATGTTAGTACCATCATTCAGGAAGACCCTGAAGAAGTACGTGCTGCCGCCATTGTAGCTCTTCGTACTGATGTTAAATATCCATTGGTCGCCCGTCCAACGGAATGCGGAATCAGGAGTCGTGGAGTCTACCGTTTCGTTGGGCGATGTAATCACTGTGCCGTTTACGATCTTGTAGATTAAGAAGTTGGACACCACGTCGGGCGTGCCAATCGAATTGCCATTGGCATCGCACACCCGGAATTTCGCCGGCACCGTGCTTCCCTGCTTCTTGGGGAAGACGCTGTCGCCGGTGAAGTTGATCGGCTGCAGGATAGTATGGCCTGCGGAACCCAGGCATGCGCCGGTGGAGTAGAAGACACCGTAGTTGTTCGTTTGGGAAGCGGTATTACCTGCCACATCTTTAGCGTTCACAGTGAAGTTCTTGCTTCCGACCGAAGCCGTGTCGAACTGCGAGCCACTAGCCACGGGACCGCCACAGCCCGCAGAGCCTGCAACAAGGCCGGATGACCCAGCGTCGCTGCAGCTATAGCTT
>QIAP01000082.1 GCA_003225075.1 Acidobacteriota bacterium
TGAAGCATCGAAGCGCGCAAAAACAACACGGCGGCCTTCGAGTGGCAAAGCCCAAGTGATTCATTGCCCCGGCTTGAGGTCCTGGCAGGTCAACTGCCATATGAATAGTGTTCTGCATCACCTCCCCCAAGAGATCAAGAGGAGAAGCAAGAAATGTCCCAGACGAAGGTTGCATCCCACAATTCTCCGGGCGAAGCAATCATGCTCGGGATGTGCCCGAATCAACAACGCTCCTCCACTAGAAAGTTCCTGCGCTTGCCAGCCTGGATGGTCTTCTACGGGGACAGTTTCCAGAAGCACGTCGCCATGGTGCGGGATATGACGCGGCAGGGGATTTTCTTTTACTCCGACGTGCGTCCACAACTGGGAGAGGAAATCGCGTTCGTCATGAAGTTCCCCAAGTGGACACAAAGCAGCCCCATCGCTTGCAAGGGCAAAGTAGTACGAATCGAGCAGGCCGTCCCAGGCGCGGCGATTGGAGTTGCCTTAAGTCTTAGCCGTTTTTTCGTCTTAAACAAAACCTGGAACAACAAAGTTCAAGTCGCAGCCTGAGGGCCGTCTCTGACCTGGCCCACCTGTCCATTCAGATTTGTCCCAGCCCGCCGTCTACGTTGATTTCAACGCCCGTGATGTAGGATGCATCTTGCGAAGCCAGGAACGCCACCGCACCAGCCACTTCCTCGGGCTGTCCAAACCGCTTCATCGGAACCTTCGCCACGAAATCCTTCGCGATTTCATCGACGGCTTCCTTCGGTATTCCGGCCCGGCCAAAGATGGGCGTAACAATCGGCCCTGGCGCAACCGTGTTCACGCGGATGCCACGCCCCACCAATTCCGCGGCTGCCGTTCGCGCCAAAGAGCGCAGCGCTGCTTTCGTTGCCGAATACGCGCTGGCCCCCACGGTACCCTTGATGTCTGCGACGCTGGTATTCAAGATGATTGATGCGCCGTCATTCAAGAAGGGCAGCGCTTTCTGGATGGTGAAGTACGCTCCCTTGATGTTGATGTCAAACTGCTCGTCGTACGCGCTTTCCGTTGTTTCGGCCAAGGGCGCGAAGGTCACGATACCCGCGTTCACAAACAACACATCAATTTTGCCCAGCGTCTGCGAAACTTCCGCATACAGCTTGTCTACGTCCGTGAGCTTGGCCACGTCCGCCTGCACCGCCACCACGCCATTTCCAATCGTTCTCACCGCTTCATCCAGCGTCTTCCTGCTTCGTCCCGAGATGGCTACTCTTGCCCATTTGCGCAGCACAGATTCAGGCTGAACCATCTTCTCTGCAACAACTCAGGTCTTCTTCTGCACAGAAAAAATCAGTGCCAGCAGACCCCACACAATGAAAATTGCGATCAGCGGTATCTCCAGGAACAAATCGAGTCTGATTGGTGCTCGAACAGATTTCTCCCATTGATTCATCGACAGCTCATAAATGGCTAGTACCAATAGAGCGACCGCCGGCACTAGTAAGCGCATGCGCTTGCTGGACAGAAGAACGGCGCGTATTCCGAACACCAGGGCGCCAATAATGCATAAAACGACGAGTTGTTGCTCGAGAAACACAGTCCCCGCATTCTAACTTGACGCTTGTTGAACCAAGCCACGAAACCACCGCAGAATCCCACTCGTCAAGCTCAAGATTCCCCTTGACTTCGACCTCCCAAAACAGCCATGCTCCAAGATGAGTCACCAATCGTGACGTTAGCTGTTAGCTAACAGCTTTGTTATCAAGATTTTGGTTTTTAAGTTCGTTGACATCAAGATTTTGCGAGAATTTTGCGAGGATTTAGCTAAATTCTTGATTCTATTAACTTGAAGTTTTGGCCGTAATCCGCTGATTCCAGAAGATCGACTAAAACCGGGGCCCGCAACTCGATGATTCCAAGAGATCGAGAAAAAAAAGGGTGCACCATTTTTGGTGCAGCCGGCTTTCTCGTGGAACGTGAGCACGAGAGCACGTGTGGGGCGGACACTCTTGTCCGCCAACCCGTAGGTTTGCACAACTGACGTGTCCGTCGAGAGTCCGTTGAAGTAAAAGATCGGAAGCAGAAATTACAAATTACAAATTACTAAATTACAAATCGCCCAGTCCCCTTGTACCACTTCAAGAATTCCCTGAAGGCCGCTCCGCGGTGGCTGTAACGCGCCTTTTCTTCGGGCGTAAGTTCCGCGAAAGTATTGGCGATATTTGGAAAGTAAAATAATGGATCATAGCCAAACCCGCCGCTGCCTCGCGGCGCCTCGAGGATGCGGCCCTCGGCCTCGCCACGGAATACTGCCAGCATCTTACCATCCTGCGCGGCGGCAATCACACAAACGAAACGTCCGCTGCGGCGTTCGGGCGGAACGCCTCGCAGTTCATGCAGCAGACGAGCATTGTTGGCATCGTCATCGGTGTTGCTTTCCGCCTGCGCCGGATCGTCCGCCGCGTAGCGCGCGGAATGTACGCCCGGCGCGCTGTGCAGCGCGTCCACTTCCAAACCGGAATCATCGGCAAGAACGATTTCTCCGGCAACATTTTCTCGCGGGACATTCTCCCGCAGAAGATGGCGGCTGTAGTATTCGGCTTTCTTGCGCGCGTTGGCTTCGAAGGTGAGTCCATCTTCGACCACGGCGGGCAGGGAAGAGAAGCCAGGCACTGATGCAACTGCGACGCCTCGGCGTGCCGCAGCACCCGCAAAGTCGCGCAGCTTACCGGAATTCGAAGTTGCGATGAGAATGCGCTTCACGCGAGAGCGCCTGCCGCAGGACGTCGGCGACTCCAGATTAAGAGGCCAAGCAGGAGGATGACGGTCGCGAGTGAAATCCAGCCTCCCGCTGTCCTGTCGCAGGTTCGGACGAAGCGCACCTGAACCCGGTTCTCTCCCGCCTCCACGGGGATGACCATCTGGCCAGTCGTTTCCTGACTCTCAGCGTCCACAGTCTCGCCGTTTACGGTAACTTTCCAAGCCGGATAGTTGAACAAACGCAGCACCAGATTTTGCGGCCGTGAAACGTCGGCGAAAAACAATTTGGACTCGGGCGCCCATTGCAGAATGTGGATGCGCGCGCGGCCATCGCCTTCGACCGCGACACGCGGCGCGTCCTTGTTCCCCTCGGAGGAATCAGCGCCCGCGGGAACATATTCATCTGTGCCTTCATAGCCCGGGGCGCCATAACTTGAACCTTCCGGGTCGAAGGCGTCACGCATCTCCGCGATGTCGCCAGCAGTGTCCCACCAAGATTGTTGCACGCGATGCCACACGGCCACGATCACGCCGAGCATGACGCCGCAGATTAGGATTCGGCTAAGCACGCGGCGCGTTCCCATGCTGACGAGCAGCGCAAAAGCCACGTTGAGACACAGCAGCCAGCGCCAGGGAAGCTGCACAAATCGCAGCTTGGGCAGATGCTGCCAGAAGGGAAAGGTAAAGGAAAACATTAAGAGTGTGGCGGCCAGGGCCCAGGCAACGAGCGTCCACCAGAGTGAGCGATGCTGCGCGCGCGAGCGGCGAGAGAGCCATGCGACTCCCGCAAGAGCGATCATTTCCGCAGCCGCGACGATCGAAACCAGCAGATTGAAACGGTTGTGGTCGGGATCGCTAATCACGGTGAACAGAAAATTGTCCTGCGGACGGACTCCCGGCGCCAGCACTTGCGCGATGTTTACCCACTTCTCTTCGTACGCAGCAGGCAGAATATAGAATGCCGCCAGTGCCGCGCCGAGAACGATAGAAAGGCCGCCAAAGGCCAGCAGGCGCGGTGAGCGATGAATCAGCGCCATGACAAGCAGCAGCAGAGCCAGAGAATAATTCGCCATGACGGCTGACGGAGCATTCGTCAGCCAGGCGGCGGCGACAACCACGGCGAGCGGAAGAATGATGCGGCGGCCTTCCTCATTCAATCGCAGAACCAGCAACAGCAGCAGCGGCAGGAGTGCGCCTGCCAGCAGCTCTGCGAAAGCGCTTCGCCAGTACACAATCACGATGTAATAAGGATTGGCGGCGTAGACTGCGGCGGCGAAGATGGCATCCCCAGACGACAGCCAGCGCCGTGCCAGAGCAAACATCGAAAGTCCAGACGCCAATAAGGCCAGCCACACGTAGGCTCCCGGCGCGACCTTCCAAGGCAGCAGCGAGCCCAGCGTCGAGCCCAGCGTCCAGGAGGCGGGAGGGTAGAAGAGAAATCGCGCCTCGCCGTATCCCCAGTAGGCGAGCGCAGCCCAGCGCGGATAGACGATGGCTTGCTTCCACTGACTAGATACTTCCATCCACGAAAAGAGATGAAATTCGAAATCATGGCCCGAGGGATTTCCCTTGAAGAAAAAGGGCAGGATCACCGCAAGAGCCGTAGCCGCGATGATCAGGGCAGGCCAGGGTAGCAGTGGATTTGCTACGGGTGCGCGGGCAATTCGACGATCCGGAACGGTGGCTGCAATCGGTTGTCGAAGAGATCTCTTCAGGATTCCTCCGCTGACGAGTGGTCGCACAGCAAAGTCAGCAGAGAAAGATACCTCAAACTGTGGCAGAGCAGCGGCGGCTCATGAGAAGGCTCTGGCGAGGTTGATCGAAGGACGGTTCCCAGGACGATTCCCAGGACTGAGCCGACTTAAAGTATTACTTTAAGAGTGGATTTTGGCTTACGAGGAGGCTGTGGCGGCCGAGCTGCGCTGTTTGCGCAGTTCAGCGAGGAACTCTTCGCAGGATAAGGCCTGACCGGTGCGCAGCAATTCGAGCAGAGGGTCATCGTCGGGTTGGGCGTCGTCGGACTTGAATTCTGCCTCGTCCGCGAGCAGGGAGCGTGGCGAAGTCAACAGCTCAGGAATCATTCCCGGACAGCTACTCAAGAATTGGATGAATCCGCCAACTTTTTCTCGCTGCTCGCTGGTACGGGAAGGGAACTCAATTCCCATGCCACATTCCGGATGCATCACCCGAACCAGTCCGTCGACATGAAATTCCATGTCGGCGGCTTTCAGGCAGAGATCGATCAGCGCTCGCTCGGGAAAGGGTGATTCCGTTTCCACGTAGCAACCGCCTACACTCAAATCTGTCAGCTTACAGTGAGAGACGGATTCGGCATCATCGGCCGAAACTTCGGGACAGTTAGCCTTCAGCCAATCGTTCAGAGTAGCCTGCTGATTTTCGGGCACGTCCAGAAAGTGCACTCCCGCCTGGCCGTTAGGATTCACCCATGCAACCTCGCCCTGCGCCCCAATGTCTGCGCTACCGTCGGGCAGTGTGAAATGGAAACTGATGAGAGCGGAGGGAGACAGTGGTTGAGCAGCGAGAACTTCCATACCGGTCTCGCTTAGATCGAGCACAATGCCTTCAATTTCTTGTCCAACCATGCTGAGTACAACCGAAGCCTGAACCGGAACGCGAAAAGCTCGGCGGCGCTCTCGTTTCAGCAGGGCAGTGGCTGCCCTTAGGCTGGCGGTGGCTTTTGGGACGGAAATCGGCTTGTGCAAGGCGAAGTTTGCTCCAGCGTCGAAAACGCTGCGCACGCTGGCTCCGTTACTGATCAGCGCCACCACGACTGCGCGATTCCCAGATGCGGGTTGGGGAACACTTTGCCTTAGCAGTTCGGAAGCGTTCGGCTCACCAAAGTCGACGATCACTTCGTCGAATTTGTGTTCGCTGAGGCGTTCAGCGGCAATCTCCGGATCGCTGGAACGCTCCACCGCGACGCCAAAGCCAGCCAGAACCCGGCTGAGAGCTTCCGCGGCATCATCATCTTTGGAAACCAGCAATGCCTGAAGAGTCATGCTCGCTCATTTTCTCCGACGCCGCCGGATTACGGCCAGCGCGGAGCAGTTCCACGGCCCGGCTTGCCCGCGGCCGGTTGGGCGGCAGATTGCCCTCCGGGTGCCTTCGCGGCCATGGCGTTGGACTGAAGGTCATCCTCCACTTCCGCCAGGACGGCGGTGTCGTCGCCGTCTTCATTCTCGGCGAGTAGAGGGGCTACTTCACGTAATTTTTCGGCCGCCTGCTGCAGCATTTCAATCTGCTTAGCCAATTGGGCATACTTGGCTTGCTTGCGCCGCAGGACCTCGTGAATATCTTTCATAGAACCCCCTGCTCGTGAATTTAAGTACTCACGGAAGGCCAGTCAACGGTAATCACCCCCGCCGGATTACGGCGGTAACCACGACGTCCCCTGGCGCGAGCCTTCGCTTTAGCAGGGTCAACAATTTACGTGCGTTTGTTGATGCGACGGTTCGTTGGACTTGAGAACAGATCAGCGAGGGATGCATCCATAGCCGGGGACCTCAAGTTTCGGTCCGGCCACGGCGCAGAGAACCACCCAGTGCCCGTGGAGCAGGGCTCGGACCATCACCATTGTTGAGGGGCTATTGCTTACGGTTCATCTTGAGGCGCATCAATCCGGCAATGCCGATCAGTCCCGATCCCAGCAGACCGAGAGTGCCGGGCTCTGGAACCAACAGATTGATGTTGCCGCTCGCAAGCAGGGCTGAAGTATTTGAAAAGGGTTTGCTAACATTGATCGTCGTCTGAAGAGTTGACGCGGTCACTCGGCCGCTCTTCGCGCCTTGAAGGGTGTAATTATTAGCGCCATTCGCTATGCTCACCAAGTTGGTTCTCGTCGGTCCGCTAAATGTACCGTTGAAGATTGCGCTGCGGCTGGCTGAAGTGGGTGTGCCGCCGGTTGCGCGTGCGGCAACCGCGGGTTTTCCCGTAGCAGAGCCCCGCCTGGAGACGTCCCTGGCGAAAAACGCACCGACAAAACTTGCGGTCTCCGAAAATACGAGTTCGATATTGCTTGCAGAACCTTTGCTGGCCCAACCCGCCGCGGGTATCGCGACAGCCAGCAGACCTACCCAAACTGCCCGACTCATACTACCTCCCTGAACCTGGGGACCTGAGGCACCCAACCTTGCCGTCGTTGAAGTTTTGAACTCATATTCGGAGCTTAATGGCCAAACTGCCCCCTGAATCAGGGGCACTCCTGGTGCCAAACTTAAGTTGTGCAAATTCGGCTTGAGACTCTTTCACTTAGAACCGAAGATCCTTTTTGAATCACGGACCGACCGCAAACTGATGCGGCCTAACAACCAGCCCTGTGCATACTCTTCCAAATCTCGCCAATGAGCTTCTGTAACACCGCTTCAGGGATTTTGTTGCTCCACTCGTAATTAATGAGATTGACTTCAGCAACGAAGGAACTGGCTAGCAGCGGCAAATTTTGCAGCGTTTTCAGTCCTGATTTGAAGTTAGCAGAAAGTCGGCTGACCACAAGTGACCACTAAGCTGCATCAGTAGCCGTTTTGTGCCATTCTGTGGCACAGAAGTGTTATTTACAGTCGATTGAAGCGGAATTATTTTTTTGGGTGAGCAGTTCTGGGGGAGGGCTGTTCGGGCGTCCCGCGACTCGACGAGAGTCAGGGACGCTCTTTAATTTTTGGGCAATTTTGGGCCAATAATTTTGAGGCCAATTTCGAGGGAGGTTCTTGACCGGCAGCGACTGGCGGGCTCACCGCACATTCTAACCATCGAACTGATCAGGCTTCGTCAGCCAGCGCTTTGGTGGCAGCTTTCAAGTCCAGCCTGCGGATCAGGCGCAGCAGGGAATTAGGATGCAAGCCCAGGAGTTTTGCGGCTTCAGTATATTTGCCGTTGGCCTGCTGCAGAGCTTCCATGATCACTTGTTTTTTGCTGTCTTTGATGGCGCCGTGGAATTTTGTGGCGAACGATCCTACCCGCAAACCCGATTCCACCACGGACTCGGGCAGGTCGTCGGGCAGAATAACATCCGCTGTGCCCATCACCAGCGCGCGTTCTAAGGCATTCTCCAGCTCACGAACATTGCCAGGCCAGTCATAGTTCATCAGGCAAACCCGTGCCTCCGGCGAAAGGGCTTTGATTCGCGTTCTGCATTTCCTGCTTGCCTTGGCGACGAAATAATCGGCCAGCAGGGTGATGTCCTCGCGCCGCTCGCGCAGCGGCGGCATGGTCAGCGCCACCACGTTCAGGCGGTAATACAAATCTTTGCGAAAGGTGCCAGCTCCAACCGCCTCTGGCAGATTGCGGTTGGAAGCCGCGATTAATCGGATGTCCACTTTCACCGGCCGTGTACCGCCCACCCGCTCGAACTCGCGCTCCTGCAAAACTCGCAGCAGCTTGGCCTGAAGTCCGGGAGCGAGCTCGCTCACTTCGTCCAGAAATAACGTGCCGCCGTCGGCAATCTCGATCTTGCCCTTCTTCTGCGCCGTGGCACCAGTGAAGGCGCCCTTTTCGTGTCCAAGCAACTCGCTCTCTAATAATGTTTCAGTGATAGCGGCGCAATTAATGGCGACAAACGGACGTTCGGCTCGTGGGCTGTTCCGATGAACGGCCCGCGCCACCAACTCTTTGCCGGTGCCGCTTTCGCCTTGTATCAATACGGTGGAATCGGTCGGCGCCACTCGCCGGATGAGTTCGTAGACCTCGCGCATCACGCGACTCTCTCCGACCATGTTGTGTTCGAGGTTGATTTCCGACCGCAGCAGGCGGTTCTCCTGCTGTAGTGCTTCCAGCCTTCGCACGTTCTCAAAAGCCAGGCTAGCGATACCCGCGATGGCGGTCATCATCTGAAGGTGGTTCTGGTCGAAATGTTCGCTGGGACTTCTGCTATCCAGATAAATTGCTCCCAGTACTTTGTCCGGCCCGACAAGCGGGACACAAAGTAGCGAACGCACCCGGAATTCGGCCAGGCTATGGACATCGCGCAGCACGTCGTCGCCGGAAACATCATTGACGACCACTCCGACACGTTCCCGCAGGACGCGGCCTACCACGGTGCGGCTCACCTTTACGGGATGCCCGGGCCCGCGAACGCGGTCCCAGCCGCCGGTAGAGCGGACCTCTTCCGGAGTGTCACACAGTACGATTGCTCCGCGATCGGCAGGGACCACATCAAAGATCATGCCTAATATCTGCCATTGCAGCGATTCGGCGTCTCGAATCGCGCCGATGCCGGTGGCAATCTTGAGAAGGGAATTCAAGTCGCGTGCTATCCGCGCCTCCGCGGGCAGACCTGCCGCCACTTTTTGCGGCTGTAAGTAAAGCGCGTCTTCCTGGCGAAGCACCAGCGCGACTCCATTCAAGTCAGCCGTCTCAGTTAACTCCACCGGGCTACTGTCCAGACTGAGTGCCGCTCCCTCAATGGCGAAGACCAACACTGAGTCACCCACGCTGATCTTGTCCTGATGCTGCAATTCCTGCTGCTGAACCGGCACACCGTTCACCAGCGTTCCATTGCGGCTTTCGAGATCTTGTACGATGAATTGCCCGTTGGCGCGCGTAAGTTGACAATGACGCCGCGACAAAGCGGGATCGTTGACCCAGAGCTGGTTTGATGGATCGCGCCCAATCGACACCCCGCCTTCCGGCACCTCGAAGATCGTGCCTTTGAACGGTCCGGCGACGCCGATCACTCTGGGATTCATCTGGTCTCTGCGCGAGTTAAGAACATTTTATCCGCCCCAGTGTACGCCGCTTCCGGAGTCTGTTAACCCAAAGGCGGGTTTGTCATTAACCGTCGGGTTAGAAAAGCCCCGCAAATCTGATAATCGCTTTTCCTTAAGGTTCTCAATTCTGCGCCTCAACTACTTCTCTATCACTAATTTGCGTAGCCGCAAAGGACGCGCGCCGGAACCGTTTCACATCTGGCCCCTGGTTTGCCTTAGAGAAATGCGACAACGGTTATCAAAACCGTTGTGAAGTGTGGGGACGGCAGTACCAGAGAACAGAAGCAAATGGGGCGGTTGCAAAGCAGGTCCCACGCGGCTTCCACCGTTCTCAACACACTAAGGAGGATGTATGAAACGCCAAATGCTAACTCTCGTCGGTGTGCTGGGCATGCTGCTGGCAGCCGGCTCTGCTTCGGCTCAAACGATCAAAGTCAAGGCCGATGTTCCCTTCAATTTCATCATCAACAAGGCGACGCTGCCGGCGGGCGAATATACGCTGATGTCGGTGGGGACTGAAAGCGCAAGAGCGCTCTCCATCCGCAGTGCAGATAAGCAAAACCAAGCCCTGGTGCTGGCAAATCACGTGGACTCCCGCACCCCTTGCAAGACCAGCAAGCTGATTTTCAATCGTTACGGAGACCGCTACTTCCTGTCGCAGGTCTGGGTTGCAGGCAACGACTCTGGCCACCAGCTTCCGCGCAGTCCGCGGGAAACTGAAGTCGCAATGGATTACACACCGCAGCAGGTAATTGTCCTGGCCGATTTGCGATAGTCACGGGAACAATGACGGGCGTGACTTTCGCTTTGAAGAGGGCGCATCTGCGCCCTCTTTCATTTGCTGGGCAACAAGTTTGAGCCGAGTCCAGCGAATTACTATACCTCCCAATATTTGTGGTCGCGCAGGAAGTGGCTCTCATTACGGTGATTGAGCGCGGTTTTCAGAAATAGCCGGGCTACTCGGAAGTGACCCATTTTTTTGAAGCGGCGGTTAGTGGTATAGACGCCACCCCGAACGATCCCGAACCTGGCTCTGGCCACCTGTTTGCTCAAGAGGTAGTCTTCTGCGAATTGCGCCTGCTCGTGGAACCCGCCCAGCTCTTGAAATTTCCTTCGCTCGAACAGCATGAACATGCCGGTGCTGAAGGGACGGTGCAGACGCGATAGTTGCTGGAAGAAATTGTTGGTCGAGTAGAGCAGCTTGTCCAACGCATTGCCATGCCGGCAAACAATTTTAGTAGTGACGCACTCTAGCTGTTTGCGCTGGGCCAACTCAATTGCATCACGCAGCAATGAGTCCGATGCCAGTTCGATGTCAGCGTCGAGGAATAGAACGTAGTCTGTGGTGGCAACCGCTGCCCCTTTATTGCGTCCCACAGAGGGCATGCCGCCGGGTATGACGCTTATCTCCAGCCACTTTCGAAAAGCGAGGGCAATTTCAGGCGTACCGTCGGTGGAGTTTGCGTCAGCTACCAACACCTTCGTACTCGGCATCTTCGAGTAATCCTGCCTCACCAGCGACGCTAACAACTGCGGAATCAGACTCGCTTCGTTCTTCGCTGGGATCACAATCGTCAGGTCGCTCGTCGTATTCATGCTCATGGTATTCATGAATGTGAACTCCCTCTTCGCCAATGGTGACAAACGTAGGCCGGGAATCGGTCCAACTGCCGGCATTGAAATATTGGATGCCATCTTTCTCGATATGCATAGGAGCGTGCGTGTGCCCACAGAATACGCGGCCGGCTTGCCGGAATCGGGCATGTGAAACCGCGCCCGAAGAAACCTTCGACGAGAGCCGCAGCCATCGCGTGTTGAGCCGGTCAAGCAGCCGGGCAAATGGCTTTCCCTGAACTTTCTGCAATCGGATGTGTACCAGAGTACCCAGACGGCTTAACAGGAGGTTATTGATCACGAAGCGGTCAAACTGATGACCGTGGATAGCCAGGTGACGCATTCCCGAATACTCCCAACTGTATTCTTCGATAGACATTTACTCCGACCAAGTGGGACATCACTTCAGTGAGTCCACGATCGTGGTTTCCTTCTACCCACACCACCTCGACCTGACGCTTCGGATTGGAGAGCTTACGAATGTATCCCAGGAACTGCCAGTGTTCTTTCTTGAGCCGGCCAAAATTCAGGTCCGAAAAAATGTCACCCAGCAGGATCAGTCGCCGGAACGAACTCTGCTTCAGCATACGCAGGGCATCACGCGCGCGGCTGATTTCCGAGCCGAGATGAAGGTCCGAGAGGATAAGCGTGTCACACACCGCGCCCATGCCTTTGGTTTATCCAATGAATGTTAAGAGGTGATGAATAGAAGGTAAACAATGGAACAGAGATACTCGGAGGGTAACTATCCGGGGATTAACGGATATAGCTGCCAGGTCCCCTCCCGCGACCTCTTGTACGTTGTGAATCCTCGGAAGGAATCGTCACTCACGGATCACCTGATCCAGCAACTGCTCCACCGCGCGATGGGCTTCCAGAATCGATGCGCGATGGTCCATGATGCCGGACAGATCGGTGTTGGCAAACGCTATGCGCCCGAAGGGCGCGTTGCGTAGTACTTCTGTGGGCGATGGTTTGCCATCTTTGCCGAAGAAAAATCCCGGTTGCGGATTCAGGTAGGCGTGCCCCCAGCGGTTCAGCACGATGCCCGCGATGTCGCGTTTCGGATCGAATCCGGAGCGCGCGAACATGTCGTTGAACTGTTCGCGGATGCGGCGCTCGTATTCGCGGAAGGATGTAGCCAGCATTTCGCCTCGCCCGCGCTGCCCTTGCTTGACGGCGGGCAGCCCGGGATACGAATAGAGGACTTTCAGTGTGAGCACGATCGGTGAATCCGGTCCGATGGTTGGCGAGTCCGCGCCCATGGTTGCGATCTTGCGCACTTCCATGTAATTGCCAACACCCTCGAACCAGCGGCAACCGGTGAGGCCGAGCTTATAAAGGAATCTCCAGTTGCGTACCGCGACGTTTGCCACCATGCACGGCGAGCGGTAGAACTGGGCGTAGGCTTCCTGGTGAGACGCAGGCAGGTCGCGGACGATGTGCCTGGTTGTCCAACTTCCACCCGCCGGAACGACGGTGCGAGCCTTCACTCGGTAAACTTTTCCAGCGCGCGCATAAGCGACGGTCACGAACTTTGACTTGGCTGGGTCGCCCTCATGCTTTACCCACACCGCAGTAGAGCGCAGCCGAATGCGAGCCGGAGAGCCGGACTGGTCGAGAGCCGCGAAGTTCACGGTGTTGCGGCACACCGCCTCCAGAGTATGTGGTCCGGCGATCGAATCGGGCAGCAGCCTCTTGGTGATGAGGCGGGCGAAGCCTGTGTTGCCGCCGGGGAACATTTGCGCGCCGGTCTCGTCGCTGTCATCCATGGGGTGCAGGGTGTCGGCGGCATAGTCGGTGTAGGCGGACAGCGCGTCTGGGCCCAGGCCATAGCCTCCGCCCTCGACCGGAGAAAGATATGTCCGGATGGTTTCCCGGCTAATCCCGTAGCGCTCGACGAAATGATCTTCGAGCGTCATGGTGTCGAGATGCCGGGAGATGTCATCGCCAAAATATTCTGGCCGTCTAAACTTGGATCGCGAGTCGCCTTGCGACCATTTGAGCAGATCGGCGCGGGCCTGGGCGGGAATGGGTGCGCCTTCGAGCTTGCGGCCCCAGGGATCGAGCAACCACATGCCTGGTTGCTGTCCGAATTTCGCACCGAAATAAAATCCATTGGTCGTCGGGTTCGAACCATAAGGAGTTGTGCTGAGCCGCATTTCACGTGATCCAGAAGCCCATGTCTGATAATCCAGGCGCGGATTCTTCAGGCCGATGGAGTCGTAGAAGCGTCCGATAAAACTGTGTGGGAAGGGAACCGGGAAAAAGGCTGAGCCTTGGTGGGATATGAGACGGTGCCCGTCCACTATGAACTCGTTACGCTTGGCCTCTCCACCAAAGATCGCATGATTATCGAGCACGAGGCAGGTAGAGCTTTTGCCCGACAGACGCTGGAAGAACAGCGCGGCCGCAAGTCCGCTGATACCGCCTCCCACCACTACGCAGTCGTAAATCTCGCCAGTGTCGACGAGGTTCTGGGGAAGAGAGTCGAACTGGCCTTCGCGGATCTGATGTCCGGCATCCATGATCTCTTTGGTATTTCCGTTTGAGTTGGCATAGTCGCCAACGCCCCCGTAGCCGGTCCAATCGTCTTGAGATTCCACGCCAGTCGGAGCTCCGGATTGCTGTGCGGCGAGAAGTTGCTGCGGGGAAACAGACTTCAAAAGCACGCTGCCGGAGGCAAGCAGCGTGGCGTTCAGGAAGTCGCGACGGGAGATCCTCTGATCCATTCCGAGAGCCTTGTCGCTTGTCAGCACGGTATTCTTCTTATTTGTTTCAGACACTGACACTAGCGTCTCCTGGGATTCTTTAGCATGTTGCGACCTGATCGCTCGGAAATGCCCGGCGCGCAAACTGTAAGAAGTGCACATTTTACAGCCAAGTTAAATTATCCACGAGGCTTGAACCAGGTCGGAAATTCGGGACTGGAGAGGATCGAGCACAGAGAGCTGCGGGATGTCCTAGTGATTTATGAACCCGAGAGGCGAACCAAGAGAGTACCGTTAAATCCACCGGCATGTCGGCTTATGATGTGTCAGGCCAGCAGGAGGAAGACTCACATGGCAGCAGCGAACCAGGTGGTTCTGTACTTCGAAAATCAAGAGGACGCTTTGCGCTTTACCCTGGCCGCCGGATCAGTCCTTGCGGACCAAAAGCCCAACCACACGGTGGAAGATCTGATGAAAGTTGCGCGGGAAATGGTAAGGGCGAGCCGCATCACCGCGAAGGGCACGCTCAATCCTTGAGTCATGCGCCGCGAAGCTTGAGCCTTACCAGCATTATGTCGTAAGAGGATTGACTCGCGGCATGAAGGCAAGTCCACCCGCCTTACTCTTGAGGCAAAGATTTTCTGAGTTCAGTAAGGAAAGTTTTTTGTCACGCTGAAGCAGGCCGCGTTAACTTACGCCCATCAGTCGGCCTGCGTGCTGCAAGGTTTCCAGATAATTTTTCAGCACAAACTGGTCTTCAGGCGAGATGTAGGTAAACTTCAAACCATTACCTACGTTGGGATGACTGCTGACTACAACTCCCTTGGCGCAAATCTTGCTTTCGCCGATCCAGAACACAATGTCTACCTCGGACGAAACCTCCTGCGTGAAAGCCATTTCCAGATAGCAGCCGCCAAGGCACAAATCTGCCGTCTGGGCGCGTATCGGCGTGGTGATCACAGGCCTGCGGAGTTCCACTGGAATATTAGTCTTCATCCGGGGATACTGTCTTTTCTGTGGCCAGGTCATAGTCTTAACCTCCCTCAGTAACTGATTACCTTCATGGGAGATCAATAATAATCTGGCAGTTCTGGTACCAAACTAGAGGCGGTCGCTAACCGCATGTCTTTGCATTACATGCGCAGGATGGGATTTTGCGGGCGAAGCATGGACTGTCATTGTTTGGTTACTGGAGTGACAAATCCTGGTGACCCCCGGCAATTCCATTAAGCAAGCAGAGGTTAAAAGGAAGCATTGTTCTACTTTGCTTTTCTTGTAAACGCCCTGCCCCTTCCAGACATCCAATAGCCGATTCAAAACGTTGTTAACGCCTTAGAGAAAGGCGAAATGTTAGGTTTATCTTTATGGCACAACCACTTACGAAGACGCCCGAACCATTCACGAATCAGGAACCAATTACTCACCCAGCGGCCTCAGATGGTCCCAAGCTGATCAGCGGCAGCATCCGCGCGCGGGCAGAGGAATATACCCCGGAGTGGAAGCAAACAGCAGAAGCGAAGTTACAAGAAGTGAAGCAGCGCGCGTCACAGGCGCTCGGTCAAGCCGAGGAGAGTATTTCGGCCGCGTACGATCAGGTCAAGATTAGGACGGCTGACACTTTCCAGGATGTGAAGCGGAAGTCCGTTGATGCCGTCGAGAAAGCTCGCTTCCGCGCCCGTTATTTGAGCCACGAGTACCCGTTGCATGTTATCGCCGGCGCGGCCGGGATCGCTTTTCTTCTCGGCGTAGGGCTGCGAATTTGGAGGTCCAATCGTTATGAATAGACGTCCCTTCGTAGTGAATCGTGATTCGGATACAGAACACGTAGAAAATCATGGCCCTTCATTCGGCAGGGTCATGGCAGAGATCAGAGACGAAATAAAAGATTTCGTGCAAACCCGAGTGCAGATGTTCAAGTCGGAACTGCAGGAGAAGATTTCGGTCTGGAAGGCGGGTGCGGGCCTGGCAGCGGCAGCCGTGGTCTTGCTGGCAACGGCTTACCTGCTGCTCACGATTTCCGTCGTGTGCCTAGTGGCGGTCGCGTTCTGGGCCAGTGTTTATCACTGGGTTTTCGGCTTCGTGATCGTTGGTGTCGCATGGGCCTTGATCGGAGGAATGCTGGGCTACTTCGCGATCCGTGAATTTCGCGAGCAGGGTCTGGTGCCGAAGAGAACGTTAGAAGTACTCAAGGAAGACAAAGTCTGGCTGGAAAGCGAGGCGAATCAAGTATGACCGCTCCCTCGACCCCAACCTATGAATTGGAATTGCGTGCCGTCGAACAGCGCAAGCGACTGCATGATTCCGTGTCCGAATTGAAGACCCAGGTCCGCGACAAGCTCGATGGGCAAAAGAATGCGCGCGAACATTTGTTGGCCGCGTCGGGTATTGCTTCGGTTATGGCGCTGCTGGCCGGGTACGGCATCGCCGGAATGTTTACTCGTCATTAGGTTTTGCTAAGTGCCGGAACCACTGGCCGGGGGACGTGCTCCAGCGCGCCCACGGTCCTACTTAAACGGATTTTCATCCTGGGAGAACACGAATGCCAATCCTAAACAACGTAGCCAAAGCTGTCGCCAAACCCTTACCAAGAATTATTTCTCCGAAGGCTCACGCCGTTGTGGATTACATGACTGTCGGATCTTTTTTTATGGCGGGCGCTATGTTCTGGTCGCGCAGCAAGCGAGCTGCGCTAAGTGCCTTGTTTTGTGGCGGAGCAGAACTCGCGGTTAGCCTGCTTACGGACTATCCGGGGGGAGTGAAAAGGGTAATCAGCTTTCCCATGCACGGCAAGATTGATATGGGCTTCGCCGCCATGGCCGCGACCATGCCGGAATTCATGGCATTCGAAGATGAACCCGAGACGACCTTCTTCCGAGCCCAGGGGGTATCAATCACGGCCGTGACCAGCCTCACGCAATTCAAAGGCAGAAGCAAAGACAGTGGCCGGGACGTGGAGAAAGATAAAGAAAAAAAGAAGAGGCCGGCACGCGCCGCGTAGGAACTTTTCCGCATGCCGTCCTTATGGAAGTTCGGTGGATCCCCCGTTATCTGCGAGGCGCGTCGCTCTCTTTATTTTGGAAATAGCGGCGGCGGCTCGGGCTCAGCGGCTCCATCGGCTCGCGCGTCGGAGGCGCCGTAGTTTACTTTGGCGTGCGAGTCATGTAGGACAGCCTGACCACGACCCATGCTTGTAGAGTATTCCCGCCTGACATCCAGCATGTGTCCCATAGTCGAGAGCTTTTGCAAAACCTCCGGCTTCACGCGTGATTCGATGACAATGTTGCACCCGCGATGCGGACTCACGGTGAAGCGGGCGTTCTCCAGCGCTGCCTGGATGTTCATGCCATAGTCGACCACGTCGGAGACGAATTGGGCGTGGGCCAGCGGCTGGTTAGGGCCGCCCATGATGCCGAATCCTATGTGCTGATCTCCGCGCTGCATGAATGCGGGAATGATGGTGTGATACGGGCGCTTGCGGGGCGCGAGAACATTCGGACTGGATGGATCGAGTGAGAACAGTGCCCCGCGATTCTGCAGGACGAATCCCATACCACGGACGGAAATGCCAGAGCCGAAACCGTCGTAGTTGCTCTGAATCAGGGAGACGATGTTGCCGTCCCGATCCACGACCGAGAGGTACGTGGTTTCGCTCACGGGCGGCGTGCCGGGTGGGACTTCGCAATTGGCTTTGTTGGGATCGATTAATTTTGCGCGATCCTTCCCGTAGTTCTTGGAGAGTAATCCCTTCACCGGAACCTTGGCGAAGCGCGGATCGGCGTTGTAACGCTCGAGATCGGCGTAGGCCAGTTTCATGGCTTCAATCTTCTTGTGTAGTTCGGCAACGCTGAGCGGGCCGTCTGGGGAAGGGGGCGTGGCCTCCATGATGTTCAGCATTTCGAGGGCGGCCATGCCCTGTCCATTAGGCGGAAGTTCGTAGATGGTCCAGTCACGATAAGCCGTGGAAATTGGATCTACCCACTCGGGAGAAAATTGGGCAAGGTCATCTGCGGACATGGTCCCACCCAGCGCCTGTGAGGTGCTTAAGATGGCGCGAGCAATCTCGCCGCGGTAGAAAGCGTTTGCGCCGTCTGTGGCGACGAGTCGCAGTGCTTTAGCAAGATCGGGGTTCTGGAAAATCTGTCCTACCGCCGGCGGCTTGCCGTTCGGCAGGTACACGCGGCGGCCTTCGGCATCGTTGGCAAACATCTCGGGAGCGTCTTCCCAAAAACCGTGGATCAGCTCGGGAACGGGATAGCCCTTTTCGGCATAGAAAATTGCAGGTTGGAAAACGTCTTTCCAGGGAAGGTGTCCGAAACGGCCATGGAGGGCGTTCCATCCCGCGACCGCGCCGGGAACAGTGACGCTGTCAATGCCGTGCACTGGCATGGCGGTCACATCCCTGGCTTTCAAGTGCTCAACCGTTAGACCTTGTGGCGCCCATCCACTGGAGTTCAGCCCATAGAGCTTAGCGGTCTTGGCGTCCCAGTAGATGGCAAAAAGATCGCCGCCTATGCCATTCATCATGGGCTCGGTGACGCCGAGGACAGCGTTGGCGGCGATGGCAGCGTCTACCGCGGAGCCTCCGCGGGCCAGAATTTGCGCGCCCGCCTGCGAAGCTTGCACGTGGCTGGTGGCGACAATGCCGTAGCGGGTGATGACCATCGAACGGGCATGCGACCGATCTTGGGCAGACATGGTCGAGATAAGCAAGGCGAGAACAAACGCCAATCGAAGCGAGTTATGCATCGTACACCGTCTCGTGCGGGAATGGTGAAGAAGGGCGCATTCTGCGGTGGCTGCGCGTGAATGTCAAGTCAGAGCGGCCGTTTCAATCGCACGCGATGAGAGTAGCTACGCTGTAAGTCGACCTTCCTTCAATACCGAGGCTCTCGATTTGGTTTGCTGTAAGTGCTTCAGGAAGGCGTCTTGTGCCCGGCTGCGGAAGTGCTGTTTGAGTTGCACCGCACCGACTCGTCGGCAAGCGGCCTCGTCGGCGATAGGGATGAAGCGGCATCCCTCACGTTTTTCAACCGCCATCTGCGGCACGACGGAAACGCCTGTATTCGCGGCCACCATCGCGAGGATGGTGGCGAACTGTCCGCTCTCGAAAATTACGTTCGGGTTGAGGCGAGCTCGAGTGCATGCCGAAAGGGTGTTTTCCCGAAAACAGTGTCCTTCTTTGAGTAACAAAAAGGGATCAGCTTCGATGTCGCTCAGATGAACCCGCGCCTTGGAACTCAGCCGGTGAGTCTGAGGAACGACCAGATAGAGCGGCTCACGAAGCAACTCCCGAGACGTAAATTGGTCTCCTGGCACTGGCAGCGCCATTAAGGCCACGTCGATCGTAGCCGCTTGCAGGCGCTCCAGCAGCACCGAGGTGATTTCCTCGACCACGCTGAGTTGAACTTTTGGAAATCTGCGGGAGAAGCTCGCCAGACGATCAGGCAGAAAATAAGGAGCGATGGTCGGGATCGCCCCTACTACCAGCTTGCCCGTATCCATCCCAGTCATTTCTTGAATCTCGTGCTTGGCATCGCTAACTTCTCGCAAAATAGCTTCGGCCCGCAGCAGGAAGGTTTCACCGAAAGAAGTGAGGCGTAGGGTGCGCCCAAGGCGGTCCAGTAATCGCGCGCCTAGTTCGTCCTCAAGCTTGCGAATTTGCTGCGACAACGAAGGCTGAGCGACGTGTTCGCGTTCGGCCGCCCTAGTAAAGCTGCCGGCCTTGGCGACGGCACAGAAATACCGGAGTTGATGGATTTGCACGACAGTTGTGGAGGCAGCCGAGACAATTGTCAGAGGCAAAGCCTATGCGAATAATAGAAAGTATATCTTAGACCTATAGCTTTGTAGCGCGCTACACTCGCTAACCTAAAGGAGGCGGTATGCCTGAAGAGAAAGTCGTGAAATACGGCGACGTGAGCCAGCGCGTAGGGGTGGAAGTGATTCGCGCCCGCGGCGTCGACGTACAGAAACTCATCAAGATGCTCATCGCCAATGCGGCGGCCGAGTTTGCCAGCACCTACTACTACTACACGATTCTGCGCATGCATCTGGCAGGTTACGAAGACTACAAAGAGATTTGCGAGGATGCGCGACTGGAAGACCGCGCCCATTGGGAACTCATTGTTCCTCGAATCTATGAGCTCGGCGGGGAGCTTCCCAACGATCTCAAGGCTTTCCATGACTTGGCCGGATGTTCCGCCGCCAAGCTGCCCGATCCTCCAACGGTGGTCAATATTCTTACGTTGTTAATGGAAAGCGAACGATGCGCAATTCGCAGTTGGAGCGCGGTGTGCGACATAACCTTTGGTAAAGATCCGCGCACCTACGACATGGCTTCCCGCATTCTTAATGAAGAGATCGAGCACGAAGCCTGGTTTATCGAGCTATTGGCCAGAGAACGTGACGGAAAGGTCATTCCATCCGGACACTTCCGCCGTGGCGAACCGGGACAGGCTCCTTACAGCAAGAATGCAGCTTTCTACAATCCGTGATCTCCCACGCATACTCCTGCCCGGTCTTTGGCTGGGCAGGAGATCCTGTTCAGTCATACGAATTAGCCGAGACCTAAAAAAAATTTGCCAGCTAGGAGTACTTTCTATGCCGCCCAGCAGGGATTTGATCTATTACAGTTCAGTGTAATGAGTGGCGGCAACTCTCAAATTGCGCACAGTCTTTTTCCCATATCTGAGACACGACGCCCGGTGAAGTCTCAAAACGGAATTAGTTCACTCTTAACTTTCTGCACTGAGATTCCTAGTTTCAAGCACTTACATGTTGGCCTGCCACTTGCAAATCTAGCTGTCCGTGAAGACTTCTCGCCGCATTTCGACTGTGTTTATTCTGGTGGCGGCAACCGCTGTCGCGCGAGCGCAGACCACTGAGCCGAATCAATCGGACGTTGTCAAAGCCCTGCTGATGCGTATTGACAAGCTCGAGCAGCGCGTGGCGGAGCTCGAAGCCAGCAAGACTACCGCCTCTGCCGGAGCTCCAGCCCAGCACCATGAACCGCAGGAAGCCCAGATTCCATCAACTGAGGGGCGACAGTCCATGGCGGCACAAATCCATGAACATGATGAGCACCCACAGGGTGGAGCGGTGGCCGAGAACCACTTCCCGTCTCTCCAGATCCGCGGATTCGGAGATGTAGACTTCGCCGCGACCGATGAACGTGGCTCTCACAGTGGCTTCAATATGGGACAGGTCGTCTTGCATCTGGCGTCGCCGTTATCGAAAAAGGTCGCCTACTTCGGCGAGGTGAGTTTCACGGCACAGCCTACGGCCTATGCAGTCGATGTCGAGCGGTCGATCATCCGTTATGACCACAACGACTACTTCAAGCTCTCTTTTGGCCGCTATCACACTCCCATTAATTATTGGAACACTGCCTTCCATCACGGACTATGGCTGCAGACTACCATCAGCCGGCCTGAAATGATTCGCTTTGGGGGCCGCTTCCAGCCGGTCCACTTCTTCGGAATGCTGGCGGAAGGCAATATTCCTTCTGGAAGTTTGGGCCTTGGTTACGAAGTCGGTCTGGGTAACGGCCGGGCTGGCGTCATCAGCCGCGCAGGCGATTTTGGCGACGTGAACAACAACCGCGCCTGGGTAGCTCGGCTATTTGCACGTCCTACCGGGCTGCAAGGTTTTCAGTTTGGAGGCGCCATTTATCGGGACAAAATCTCACCGACTCCGGCCCTTCCAGGCGATCCCACCTTCGGCGAGTGGATCTCCAGCGCTCAACTGGTCTGGGCCAAGGAGACTCCAGAATTTATCTCAGAATTCGCTAACGTGCATCACCGCAACAATCTGACCGGGCATATCTCCGACAGCCAGGCTTTTTACGCGCAGTTGGCCTACCGCCTGCCCTGGCAGCAAAAGAAATGGAAGCCATATTCTCGTTTTGAGTACACACACATTCCGGTTACCGAGCCGTTGTTTTCACTCGCCGATTTTAGAGTCCAGGATCTGGTTGGTCCAACCGTAGGCGTGCGTTACGACATCACCGACTTTGCCGCCTTCAAGCTGGAATACCGCCACACCAAACGTGGGCCCAAGGACCCGGAAGTGAATGGCGTCTTTGTTCAGACCAGTTTCACCTTCTGAGAGGCGATGAGAAAAGCAGCGATGAGAAAAGCAGCGAAGATCGGGACTTGGTTCACATTCGCTTTCGTCCTAAGCATGGTCCTGGTCAGCCGATCGTCCGCCCAGACTAATACCACACCTGACCTGGCAGTGATCGTGAACCCCAAGAATGCGGTCGACAGCCTGAGCCTTAACGACCTGGTGAAGATTTATCGTGGCGAGCGCCAGTACTGGAAGGGAAACTTGCCCATCGTTCTGCTGTTTCGCCCTCCCGGAAGCTACGAGCGCATGATTGCTTTGCGGGTTATTTTCCAGATGACGGAATCGCAATACAAACAATATTGGGTGTCCAAGATCATGCGTGCCGAAGCTACGGCACCCCCCACCGAGCTCTTCTCGGGCGGCATGACCAAAGAAGGCGTGATGGCAATACCCGGGGCAATCGGATGTATCAGCGCAACTGACCTCCGGCCCGGCATGAAGGTTCTGCACATTGATGGTCACCTGCCGGGGGAAGCAAACTATCCGCTGCACTAACCCATTGCTGCTCTCGAGCGAATCGCCTCACGAGCAGCACGAGTTCGAACATAGTTTCGACGCTCGAAAATTTAAGCGCGCCAAGCTCGTGCTATCAGCGATCTGAAATATTCGCCTGGTACTTTTTCGACGACTCAGGCTGGCGTTCAAATTCTCATACAATGAGTTAGTGCCTGATACTTCCGCGAAGTTCGAGGTGACGCTCGTCCTGCCCACCACCGAAGAGCGAATTATTTCCGTGCGCACCGATGAACACATTTGGGATGCGGCGCTGGCAGCAGGTATAAAATTGCCCGCCCTCTGCCACCAAGGGCGCTGTCTGACCTGCGCCGGACGCTTATTGAACGGTGGACAGGTCGACCAGTCTGAGTCGGTCAGTTATTACCCTGCTGATCGTGATGCGGGCTTTGTGCTGCTTTGTACCGGCAGGCCACTCAGTCCCTTACGGATCCTCACCAATCAGCAGGAGAAAATGCGGGAACACAGACGGCGTAAAGGCCTTCCGGCGCCTTATTCATGAAGACGGTATCGTAGACGCGATACACTCTCCAGTTTCCCTTAGCGGGACTACCGTGGTTACCTTGGTTATCTTCAGGACGCTTGGCATCGCAAGTACCCTAGCAACCAGAATGAAGCTATTCATACAACGCAGGCTTGCGGCCGCGCTGTTGGCGATCTGTCTCGGGATGATCCTCTTCTGTCCATCTCTATCTGCCGCCCAGGCAGAATCGGATGGAAGCCGTAAGATACTTAGCAAGGTGACGCCAATCTATCCAGACTTGGCCCGCAGGCTGCAAATGCGCGGAACCGTCAAGATACAGGCTGTGGTTGCCCCTAATGGCTCGGTGAAGTCTACTAAAGTGCTCGGTGGCGGTCCGTTGTTTGTAAGCGCCGCAGTAGACGCAGTAGGACGCTGGAAGTGGACACCGGCTCCGCAGGAAACCAAAGAACTGGTTGAACTCAGTTTTCACCCTAACTGAACGACAACCCTTCGGAGTGCTCAGTGCTGGCGGCAAAGCTGAGTGGGCACGAGTGAAAAAAAGAGTGGGTCGCCCTAATCTCGCGGAACCTGCTAATTGCTTAACGCAAATGAGTAAGAATGGTGCGCCCTGAGAGACGATTTTAGAACCCTGTTTATGTCACCGGACCCACTCTGGAATGCCGAAATCGTCTGGGAAGGCTTTTCGCTAGTTTAAAACCGCGATTCGACTGCCTCTTGGGTTTTGGACTCCCTTTTGTAAGAAAAGGAAGGGATGGCACTCACAAGCGAGCATCCTTTTGACCACTCACGGTGGGGAGGCATACCATTTCGCAACAAGCAGGAGGATGGCGATGAATCTCACGGGGAGATGGTCGGGTATCGCAAGTGCGCGGGGCGGACCTGAGGGTCCCGTTTCCATGCCGGTGTCGTTCGTGTTTTCGCAAGATGTCGACAAAGTCTCGGGAACCGCAGAATCGAACAATAGGACCTACGAGATTCGAAACGGGTTCGTAGTGGGAGACAGGCTGGCACTCGAAATCGGTTCAGGTGACGAGTACACTCATTTCGACCTGACCGTCCAAGGCGAGCGAATTCAGGGACACGCAATGACGAAGCGGATCGGCGGCGTCATGCTGAATGGGGCCTTGGCTCTGAGTCGTGTGAGCGAGGATTAGTCCTGCTGTGTCAAAACGTAACACTTTTGATCACGAAGTGCGATGAACAAAAAGCCCGCATCCACTAACGGATGCGGGGGCCGAAAAACGGGTAGCTCTAGTTTATTTTTATGCAG
>QIAP01000144.1 GCA_003225075.1 Acidobacteriota bacterium
CCCGCGCTCGTTTGGTCGCAGGGCTTTATTTGTTGGGCCAGTGGCGTTCCGTCATAACTTGCGCTTCAGCATCTCTTTCGGAAACACTTGCTTCACCGATCCGTTGTTTGACCCCGTCCGCTGCCAGCAGTTCTTCTTCCGCAATCGCTTCCTCTTTGCGCAACCGGTGTTCTTGCCCTATCCAGTCTATGCAGCGCCGTACTACCCAGTTGCTGAGCAAACTCCATCGACCGTAGCGTATCAAGGGGGGGATCTGTCCAGACAGGTCGAACGGCTGACGGACGAAGTGGAGCGGCTCCGAGAAGAGCAGGCGTCACGCGAACAAGAGCGCCAGGCGGCGCTCCAGCCAAGACCGTCAGTTGAAGACAAGGCAGCACCTACGATTCTGGTCTTTCGTGACGGTCGTCGGAGCGAAGTCAAGAACTTTGCGATTGTCGGCCAGACGCTCTGGGTGTTCACAGAGCAGCGAGCACGGAAGATACCCGTCTCCGATCTCAATGTGGAGGCCACAAAGGAAGTCAACGCCGGTCGAGGTGTCGATTTCCGGCTCCCATAGCGGAGGTTCCCGTCGACGCACTAAGACGTGTCCATCGGACACCTCGGTACTTCGTCTTGACCTTACTACGCCGCTTTGATCCCACTCTCTGCGGGAGGGAAAGAAATGGCTATCACAGGAAGATCAAATCTTTTGCGTCTGCTGGGGATTGTCCTGGCGATTGGTTTTCTATCCTGCGGAGCCTGTTCCCCTAAACCATTCATCAATTCTATCTCGCCTAACGTCGCAACAGCGGGAAGGAATCAGTTCCTATTTGACAGTCAACGGAATGGACTTTCGTCGAGACTCCATCGTGAGTTGGAATGGTTCCCTTCGCGTGACGACATTCGTCAGCGTTCATCAGCTTGTAGTGGCAATCTCCGCTGCTGACATTGCGGCGCCCGGCACGGTGCTTGTCTTCGTCTTTAATCCGCCGGGTAACAACGCGATCTCTGTTTCCGGCGCCATCGGAAAAAGCAACGTCACTGTATGCAGCGGTAAGAACTCGAACGCGGTCTCTTTCACCATTAACCCGTGAGTGCGCACAGAGCTCAGGTCTCCGAGAACCAACCAGCTCCACGGCTGACCCTCTGAGGTTCCAACCAACAACAACGGCGAGCGCTTAGAACAACCTTGAAGCGATGGCATCTTGCTCCGTTTCGGCCCTGTTCAATCGATTTGCGGTAACGCGTGAGATCAATGATGGATTGCTGGCAGCCGCCGCTTAGGTCAAACAAGCCGCGCGCGAGATTCAGAGCTGTGTGCGAATGATTCTTTTCGGCACAGGCTGGGCGTGCTGAGAACGATGGCTTCGTAAACTTACGGTTTGGTGACAATTCTCTGACAACCGCTACCGTTGCGCGTCTTATGATCAACTTAAAATGGTGAACAGGCCTACTGCCCTGTTCAGACACAATTCCAGCGTTTGAGTCATTCTTGATCGAAGTCGTCGCTGGAGCAGGGCGTGATTCGACGCGGGAGACAAAGCAAGCCAAAATCTATGTAACCGAATCCGATTATATGCTGTACTTCATCTTACGGTTCATTCGGTCGAGAACGGCAGCACTGCTAATTTTCCTGATTGTTCTGTGCACAACGGTCGCAGCCGACTCCTCTGCTGCGTCCTTGGACCGTGGTTTTCAACTACTCTACAACCTCGATTTCGGCCGGGCGCAAGAACAGTTCGCCTCATATCAGCAACAGCATGCCGATGACCCGATGGGTCCGGTGGCGGAGGCCGCGGGTCTCTTGTTCTCCGAATTGAACCGTGTCGGACTCCTGGGAACTCGCTTTTTCGACAGGGATTCCTCTTTCCGATCCCGACCGCTGCCCAAAGCGGATCCCGCCCTCCGTGATCGCTTTAACTCTGCGCTTCAGCGCGCCGAGGCGCTTGCCCGGCCGCACTTGGCGAGTGATCCTAACGACCGAGGCGCACTGCTGGCCATGACTCTGGTTAATGGTCTGAGGGCCGACTACACCTCACTCTTTGAAAACCGTTCCCGAGTTGCCTTGCACTACACGCGGGACGCCACCAACTACGCTCGCCCGCTACTGGCCATTTGCGGTGATTGCTACGACGCTTATATTGCGACTGGAATCAGCCGTTACCTGATCGGTTCCATGTCGCCGCCGCTGCGTTGGATTCTGCGGATGGGCGGCTTCTCGGGCGACAAGAAACAAGGCATGGTTGAACTGCGGCTGGTCTCGGAGCGAGGCCATTATCTTGCTCCTTACGCTCGCATCCTTCCGGCCATTGCCGAAATCCGCGAGAAGAACTTTACGGGCGCACGACAACTTTTGAGCCAGCTTCGCGACGAGTTCCCGGGGAATCCACTGTTTACCCAAGAGCTCGCGCGGCTGGACACGGGAGCACACTGAGGACGGCATGTCCAGTTTGACCAGGATCCAGCTCGTACTTGCGCTGCTGTTGGGCGGAACACAACTGGCTTTGCCCGTTTGGCCGCAGGTCCACCCCATAGACGCTCAACATTCCGTTATTACGGTCCACGTGTTCAAGTCCGGTCTGTTCTCAGCATTCGCCGACAACCACGAAATACGGGCTCCCATCTCCGGCGGCTTCCTGGACGAGACAGGGCGGCGGGTAGAGCTGGTTATCGATTCACGGAAGCTCGTGGCCTTAGATCCGCGTTTGGCTCCGGAAAAGCGCCATGAAGTGCAGCAACGGATGCTTGGGCCCGAGGTTCTTGATTCAGATCGTTTTTCCGAAATCCGTTTCGAGGCGAGCAAGGTGGAACAGACAGGGCAGGACCACTTCCTGGTGAGCGGCTCATTGTCACTGCACGGCAGGACGCGGCCAATATCTGTGCATGTCCTGCGTTCCAACGGACGCTACCACGGGGACGCCGTCTTGAAGCAGCGGGATTTTGGCATCACTCCAGTTAGCGTGGCCGGGGGTACAGTAAAAGTCAAAGGCGAACTGAAGATCGAATTTGACATCACGAGTGTAGCGGGACCAAATCCGGCAGAGAGCCACCGCTAAGTCCTTCTCTGTCGGGTATGGTGCGTTATTCTCTCCGCTTCATCTCCTTACTGGAGCGAGAGCGCCCTATGCCTGACCAAATTGCCGAGAAGGTGATATCGATTATTACATCCGTCAAGCGGATTCCCCCCGATGCAATCTCGATTGAAAGTACCTTCGAGCAGCTAGGGATTGATTCCCTCGACGGTATCAACGTCCTCTATGAACTAGAAGGCGCCTTCAATATCAGTATCCCCGATGAGCAGGCGAAGTCGATCCACACCGTACGACAGATGGTGGATGGCATCAGGAAACTGATAGCTGATGGCCTGGCGGATGCCGCGTCCAGTCGGAATAGCGCATGAGCATGCGTCGAGTCGTAATCACTGGTATAGGAGTGATTTCCGCGCTTGGCCTCAACACTGCAGAATTCTGGGCGGCACTGCGCGAAGGCCTGTCAGGGATTGCGCCAATCGAATCCGTGGATGTTTCGAAGCTGCGTTTCCACAACGGTGCCGAAGTCCGTTGCTATGACGTGCGCGCCCATTTCGATGACGGCAAAGCCCACTTTCTTGACCGCTTTAGTCAGTTCGCCCTAATCGCTGCGCGCGAAGCCGTCAGCGACGCACGCGTCAGTCTCAGCGCCGCGCTACGAGATAAAACCGCGGTTGTGACCGGCTCATGCGTGGGCGGCCAGTCAACTGAGGACACCGGCTTCTCTGACCTCTATCGCTTCAACCGTGATCGTGTGCATCCGCTAACTATTCCGCGCACCATGGCCAACGCCGGCGCGAGCTATATCTCGATGGAGTTCGGCATCACCGGCCCGGCCTACACAGTCTCTACGGCCTGTTCTTCTTCGAACCATGCAATTGGCCAGGCGTTCTGGATGGTGCGCGGGGGCCATGCGGAGTTGGCCATCACGGGCGGGAGTGAGGCACCGTTCAGCTTCGGTTTCTTGAAAGCCTGGGAAGCAATGCGTGTGGTGGCACCGGACACTTGCCGGCCGTTTAGTCGGGAACGGAAGGGAATGATCTTAGGCGAGGGTGGCGCCATGCTGGTCCTGGAACCACTTGAGGCCGCGTCAGCCCGGGGTGCATCCATCTACGCTGAGATTGTGGGCTTTGGCATGTCGTCGGATGCCAACCACATTATTCAGCCGTCCGCCGAAGGACCTGCACGCGCAATACGGTCAGCGCTTCGAGATGCCGAAGTCCAGGCCGACTGCGTCGGATACATCAATGCCCATGGCACGGGTACGCCGAGCAACGATTGCACTGAAACGACTGCCATTCGGGCCGTGTTCGGCGCTCATGCTAATCAGCTGGCTGTCAGTTCCACTAAATCAATGCACGGCCACGGCCTGGGTGCGGCAGGTGCCCTGGAAGCGGCAGCTACGGCACTTGCTCTCCGTAACGGCATCCTGCCACCCACCGCCAACTTCACCGAGCCAGACCCAGAGTGCGACCTGGACATCATTCCGAATCAGGCCCGCTCGTCAAAGGCGGAATACGCTCTTTCGAACTCCTTTGCCTTCGGAGGACTCAACGCCGTCCTGCTTTTCCGAAGATTTGACGGCCAGCAGTGCTGTACTAAATCAAAAGGTTGAATGTACTGGGGCGAGTTTAGATGGCCTTCTCTCCTCTTTCGCTGGTGCGGATGCGAATTACATCGTCCACTCACGCCCATACAGGCAACGCAGGCGACGGGAAGATCTTTGTTTACCAACTCTGGCAGATAAACGCCAAAGGTATTACCACGGGCAACTACGATGGCGGCAAAGGTCCTCTTCATGTCGAGCGCGAAAGAAGAACTGAGAATGCATGGGGAGGATAGGATAATTCAAATGTGCACACGATCCGCGCTAAGCTTCCGCCTGCGCATGAGCGATCGGAGCCTAGCAACCAGTTCGCCTGCGTCAAAAGGCTCCTCAACATAATCGTCGGCGCCAAGCTCGAATAGTCCAACCTTTGTCGCGATATCGGTGCTTGGGCCGAGGACAATCAGCGGTATGTCTGGATCTGTCTTCCTTATGGCCAGGCAAGTCGGCTGCGTAGAGATAGTGTCTTTCTGAAGCCCGAGGAAGAGAGCGCTGGACCGATCAGAGGTAAGAAGGGCGCTTAAGGTCACTCCGTCTGTAACCGACCGAACGTCGTAACCTGCCCTGAGCAACAGGCTGTTTAGACTTCCGCGAGTACCGGAAGAATCAAGCACCAGAATCGTTTCCATCGCAAGACGTGCCTTTTCTACCTGCAATAGTCTTTCGGCGTAGCTCGTTTTTTGTGCTTCGGCCTTGTTTTGGCGACAGATACCGTCAATCCGGAGGCCGGGAGGTATGCACTCTACAGTTATTGAGCATTACGGTGCACCATGGCAGACATGGAAGTGTCACGACAACGTAAAGTCTTCGTCAACATCTTGTCCGCGCGGGGGAACGACTAACTGCTATTGGATTCGGATGCAAGTACACTGCCAAGGCCCGGCAGCATGAGGCGAAGGGGACTTTGCGTTCTCAAGAGCTGCTGCCTCAGTGTAGCCAGACATGAAGATGCCGGCAAAGGCGTTCCCTTTCTGTTTTAACTTCTCGACTAACTCCGGACCGCCCATGCGCGGCATCACGAGTCGGTCACTATGATGTCGATTTTCCCCAGCTTCCGGAAGCCATGCTCCTAGCTATATGATGGCAGCCCTCGACTTCAGCTTGGCCCAGCACAAGCAGATCGTCATCGCGGTGCTCCCGGGCGGGCGAAACCCATGAATTGCTGCGTCTGGGCTGGCAACGCTTTCTTACCGTTCCGCGTGTTGCTGTTAACTGATGCGACCAGGGCCAGCTGCAACTTGCCCGCTGGTTGCCCTTGCTGTCGATTATGAGGCACAAGCAGGGACGCACCACCGGCTATATTTGCGAAAACTATATCTGCATTCTGCCCACGTCCGGTGAGGCTGTTGGACTCAAACAGCGACATTAACTTCTTGACGGAAGATTCGCCGATTCCAGTGTGGGCCAAGGCGCGCAGGTTAACACGGCTACCGCTGGGGACATCCCCCACCCCCTCAGCGTTTACCTAAAAAGCATGCTTACCCCGCAGCGCAGAGAACCCCCAATCCGACAGTAGGCTACAGCAAGCTAACCCGAACCCACGTCAATCCGCCGTCAAGCCCTGGGGCAAACCGCATTTCCGAAAACTTATCTCACATCTACAAAAGTACTTATAAACGGCCTTTGTCGAGGAGCGCCAATCTGGATTGGCGGTTTCTCGAACTGGCGCTCGTTTCTAAGTTACTTAGATTGTGTGACTTGACAGAAGTACTGCAAAGATACTGCAAAGCCTTGGCGTCTTTTTTTTCACATTTTTATGTGTATTTTTTCGCTCGTCTATTGTGATCGTGCGGCATCCCGATGTACTTCTGACATACCCGATGAAGGGTATCGAACAACGCATATCCGTGTGCCATCCTTGATTTAATTTCCGCTGGCCGGGAACGGTAGAGTGCATTGCCAGTACAATCACCCGAGCCACCCCCAGGAACATCATTAACTCAGGTGCCATGTCCCAAGGGACACCGACAATGGATAATAACGTCCCACGATGATCCAAGGGAAGTGAACCATCTCATCTGCCCCGAATGCGGGATCAAGTACACGCTCGTGATGCCGTCTCAGTAGGCATCTCATCCCGTAACGATGGAATCCAAGTCCGCACAATTCGGTTCTGAAGCCACAAGCCGGCCCGCCGTCGATTTCCCTATCCTCCGGCGGGCGGTCTTTTTTTTCTTGGCCTTCCGTAACACCGCTGAAAACCACGCCTTAAGTTGTGATCGCTTCATTACATGTGAGGGGGCCCCGATTCGGATTTGAGCCGGTCGGGGCTTTTCTATTTCTTGTCGGCCTGGGCGTGAGTCGCGTGACTCAGGCGGTCGGACCTTACCCCGAACCAACCGGTGCGATTTTGAGCACCGGCTGGTTGGGGTTTGAGTCACCATATATTATAAGGACTCGCTGACTCGTTGACTCAGGTTTGCGGAGCGGTCCTAGCTCCCTCGTGCCTGCCTTTGTTCAGCTCTAGCAGCCCTTGCTGTCGGGCCTTTCGCTGCATGCGGCTGACTGCGCTTTGTGACAGGTCAAGAGCTGTGGCTATGCTCCGGCTAGATTTTCCAGCCCGAGTCATTTCCAGAACCTCCTCCAGCCGCTCATCCTGCACAATGATCCATTCGCCGTCCTGGTAAGCGGCCTCAAAATCGGGAAGGTTTCCGCCGTGCGCACTTTTTCATAAATTGAGCAGGAGGAGCAGTGATTCAAATTACGGATGCGAGGCGGGATTTTACTGCCTTCTCCTGAAGTCGCGAGAAAAAACGAGAGCACCGGAGTTGACGGTCCGATGCTCCTCGCTCCAAACTTCTAGCTGACTTCGCTTACAGAACCGGCCAAGTTGCACCAGTGCAGGCCGCGGTAATTGGTACGCTGCCCGAGGCGCCCACGTTCTGGTGGA
>QIAP01000145.1 GCA_003225075.1 Acidobacteriota bacterium
CTGCACAGGTCGAAATTCCGAACTCCGGCGGAAGAGCGGCGGCTGCGGTCCGGACCGAGCATGCGCCCCGGTTGGACGGAACTCTCAACGATCCGATTTGGCAAACTGCGCCTCCCATCGCTGATTTCCGTCAGCGCGAGCCACTCGAGACTTCTCCTCCCACCGAGAAAACCGAAGTTCGCATGCTCTACGATGCCCGCCATATTTATTTCGGCATCCACTGCTATGACAAGTCTCCCGCTGACATTGTTGCCACCCAGTTGCGTCGAGATCTGTCCATGGACCTGGACGATAACTTTGCCATCATGATCGATCCCACCTTGAGCAACAGAAACGGATACATCTTCGAAGTGAATCCGCTGGGCACTCAGCGCGATGGCGAAATCATCGAAGAGCGGGCCCCGCAGAATGATTCGATTGTGGACCCAAGCTGGGATGGGCTTTGGACGTCCGCGGCGAAGATTACCAGTGACGGCTGGACTGCAACTGTCTCCATCCCGTTCAGCACGCTAAATTTTCGCGGTGGCTCGGAGGTAAGCTGGGGACTTAACTTCCGCCGCTTTATCCGCCGCAAGAATGAAGAAGACGTTTGGTCCGGCTACCGACGGATCTTTGGCTTCTGGCGCGTCTCTCAGGCTGGGCGGCTTCAAGGTCTAAAGGGAATTGAAAGTGGCCACATGCTGGTCATAAAGCCTTATGCGCTTGCAGGCGCACAGGCGTTCTCCGGCCAGCCATGGAGCGCGCTTCACAGCGCCGGAGGCGATATCAAGTACGGCCTCGCCAGCAACCTCATCGCGGTGGGCACAATCAACACTGATTTCTCCGACGCAGATGTGGATCAGCAGCAGTTCAATTTGACTCCGAATCCTATCTTCGTCCCGGAAAAGAGACGTTTTTTTCTGGAAGATTCCGATGTGTTCGACTTTCTACTCTGGAATCAGGACTTGCTGTTTTTCACTCGGCAAATTGGCATCGACCCGGTCACCGGCCAGGAAGTTCCGATTGATGCGGGCGGCAAGATCGCAGGTCATGCCGCTGGTCTTGATCTGGGCATCATGGATGTGAGAACCCGCGCTGAAGGACTGAACCCATACGGAAACTACGCCATCGTGCGCGTAAAGCGGCCGCTAACGCCAGGCTCCTATATCGGATTCATCGCAACCGATAAGGAGTCCGGTAACCCGTTCGATCCTTACAATCGTTCCGGCGGAGTCGATGCCAAGTTCGTTGTTTTCGGCAATCTGAATTTGCGAGGATACTACGCCAAGACCTGGACCTCGGGCCTGCATGGCGACAACACTGCCCTGGGTGGCCGGCTGACTTACGCGAATAACTGGTTCAACATCTATTCCGGACATGGCGTCACAGAGAAAAACTTCAACCCGGAGATAGGATTTGTTACCCGTATCGACGACCAGCCAACCATAGTTCAGTTCAACTTCACCCCGCGGCCGCATGTTCTGAACATTCGGGAACTGGACCTGGGCGGTTTTTTCGGCCACGACCCAAACACGGCGGGCAAACTCATTTACCAGGAGTGGACGCCCAACGTCCGGATTCTATTCAACAGCAGCGCGGAAATAGATTTATTCCCACACGACGTGGTCTACCAATTTCTC
Organism: Acidobacteriota bacterium; assembly: GCA_003225075.1. Lineage (GTDB taxonomy): Bacteria > Acidobacteriota > Terriglobia > Terriglobales > Acidobacteriaceae > Gp1-AA124. The sequence continues at coordinate 1,620 of QIAP01000145.1, forward strand.
GGCCAGCCATTGAATCTCTACAAGAACATTTCCATTCCGCCTGGCGGCTACCGGTTCGCTTCCCACCAGGTGGCATACACTTCCTCCGGCAGTCGACGTCTGACCTTCATTGCTTCAGAACTGTGGGGCGGTTACTACACCGGACATGTGAACAGCGCCGCTTTAACCGCTCAATACCGGCCTAACCCGCATCTGACGCTCGCCATCAATGACACGCTGAACTCATTCCGCATGCCGCAAGGTAATTTCGACATTGACCTGGCGGGTGTGCAGGTGGGTTACGCTTTCAATCGCTTCTTGAACGCAACCACTTTCGTCCAGGCGGATACCGCGCAAACTCAAGCTGTAAGCGCCAACTTCCGAGTGCGCTACACGTTCCACCCGGACAGCGATCTCTACGTCATTTACAACGTGGGCACCCGCTTCCAGAGTTTGGTGGCAGGCAATCCCATGGAGGTGCGCCAGCAGAAGTTCGCCGTGAAGGTGACGTACTCTTGGTCCCGTTAAAACACACTTGCGAGAGAGTACCCGCCACACGACTCAGTCGTAATACTCCAGCCCCAAATGCGTGATCAGTTCCTCGCCCTTCAAATGTCGCAAGGTGTTCTTCAATTTCATCAACTGAATAAACAAATCATGCTCCGGGATAGAGCCCCGGCGCTGTCATCGGAGACTTAAAGTTGAGGCGTTTAGCGGGCGTGAGCGAAGCGAGAGTCCGCTGCCGAAATCCTGAGTCGAAGCGAAGGATCTCAGTCGTAATACTCCAGCCCCAAGTGCGTGATCAGTTCCTCGCCTTTGAGGTGCCGCAGCGTGTTCTTCAATTTCATCAACTGAATAAACAAATCATGCTCCGGATAGAGCCCCGGCGCGGTCATCGGAGACTTAAAGTAAAAGCTTAACCATTCCTGAATGCCAATTCCGCGCAGCTCCGAGCTGCGCTTTGCCAGATCGAGGAACAACACCAGGTCCAAAACAATGGGCGCCGCCAGGATCGAATCGCGGCACAGGAAATCGACTTTGATCTGCATGGGATAGCCGAGCCACCCGAAGATATCTATGTTGTCCCAACCTTCTTTATTATCACCACGCGGCGGATAATAGTTAATGCGAACCTTATGAGTGAACTTGCCGTAAAGATCGGGATAGAGTTCGGGCTGTAGAATGTGCTCGAGCACTGAGAGCTTCGACTCTTCCTTGGTCTTGAACGATCCCGGATCTTCCAGCACTTCGCCATCGCGGTTGCCGAGGATGTTGGTAGAGAACCATCCGTTCAGGCCGATCATGCGCGCCTTGAATCCCGGCGCCAGAATGGTTTTGATCAAGGTCTGGCCAGTCTTGAAATCTTTTCCGCAGATGGGCGCTTCGTTTTGCCGCGCCAGTTCGTGCATCACCGGGATATCCACCGTCAGATTCGGCGCTCCGTTGGCAAAGGGAACGCCTTCCATCAGCGAGGCGTATGCATAAATCATCGAGGGAGCGATGTTTTCATCGTTCTGAGTCATCGCCTTTTCAAAGGCTTTCAGCGACTGATGCGCAGCAGTTGGCTCGATGTAGCTTTCAGTCGAACCACACCAGGCGGTGATCAACCGGCTTGCGCCCGATGTTTTCTTGAAGTCGCGGATGTCGTCGCGCACCTGCTCCGCGAGATCCATTTTGTTGTTGCCCTTCTTGACGTTCGGGCCATCAATGTTTTTTACGTAGTTGTGATCGAACACCGCCTTGCGCGGCTTCACCGACGAAAGCAGCGGCTTGATCTTGTCGAGCAAGTCGCGTTCGAGCACGCCGGCGTTGGTGGCCGCCGAGTACATGTCGTCTTCGAAAATATCCCAGCCAGTGAATACCAGGTCATCGAGACCCGCCAACGGCACGAATTCCTTCAATTTCGGAGAGCGGCCATCAGTGCGCTTCCCCAGCCGGATCGTTCCCATCTGGGTGAGCGAGCCTATGGGCTTCGCCAAACCTTTGCGGATGGCTTCGACGCCGGCCACGAACGTCGTAGCCACCGCGCCCATGCCCGGAAGCATGACGCCCAGCTTGCCCTTGGCCGGCGCCATGCCGCTGCTGCCGTGGTTGCTTTTAACTTGTGCAGATGCTTTTATCGTCGAACGCGCGTGCTTCTGCCGTGTCGCCATAATTTCAGACGTTTCCTTATGAGGGCTCTTCTTGGTGAGCGCTATGGGATGTAAGACAATCGGGTATGTTCTCGTATTGCGTGTGGATTTGCAAATTGAGGGGCGGGGGTAGTGCTCAGTTTGACTTTTCTTGAGCCTTTCTTCGCCGTTCTTCTTGGAAATAACTAAACACTTCTCTTGTCAGGAAAAACAGAAAAAGAAGCGGAGCGAGAAGCGCTACCACCCTTACATCGTGTCGAATGACGATTCCAAAAGTTACCAGCGCACTCCAGAGCAAAGTTGCGAGCACGCCTGCTGCAAAGCAAGTTAGGTAAAACCATTTCATGCTGTTCTCTCAGCAATTCTCTCATTCATAATCCCACCAATCTCTATAAACTCAAAACGCGACAACCAATCAAGGTCACAGAGTACAGACGACCCCAGGCATAAGCCACCCTGAACGCAATTACTCTCTCTGGCCAGCCATCGTGAGCAACCCGATACGGCCTAACAGCAAGAACGTTCAACGCGCCGCCGTCCACAGCACCGTCAGCGCAATCAATCCTGCCAGCGCCAGGCTGGCGACCAGCGCAAACATTCCGTGCATAGGATGCGAGTGAAAATAAGCGTTGCGCGACTTCCTTGAGCGAATCATGGTGATCCTCCTACCCCTCTCGACCTGCGCGGCTCCGCCGCCGCGGTAAAACTCCTGCTATATTCTGACACCAGTTCTGCCCTATGCCCGACAAAGTTGCTCTCGTCACTGGCTCCTCCAGCGGCATCGGTTTGCTGACCGCCATCGAATTGGCGAATAACGGTTTCAAAGTCATTGCCAGCATGCGCGATCTGGGGCGGCGCGATCGTCTCGACCAGGCTGCATCCGCCGCGGGAGTGAGCGACAAGCTCGATGTCCAGCGCCTGGATGTAAGCGAGTTCGCGGCCATGCCCGCATTTGCAGAGAAGCTTGTTGGCGATTACGGTCGCCTCGATGTGCTGGTTAATAACGCCGGCTTCGCTGTGGCGGGTTTCGCCGAAGACGTTAAGCTCGACGAACTGCGGCAACAATTCGAAACTAACTTCTTCGGCCACGTCGCCCTCACCAAAGCCGTTCTCCCAATAATGCGGCAGCAGGGCTCGGGACACATCATTATGGTGTCGTCCATCAGCGGGCTGCACGGGGCGTTCTCGGTGAGCAGCTATGCGGCTTCCAAATTTGCGCTTGAGGGCTGGAGTGAATCGTTGCGCTTGGAAGTCAACGCGCTCGGCATCAAAGTCGTGCTGGTCGAACCCGGCGCTTATAAGACCGATATCTGGGACCGCAACGCGCACGTCGTCGAGAAAGCGCTGGATGGCAGCTCTCCCAACCGTGAGCGTGGCGCGAAGTTTAAGGAACGGGTCCAGGGGATTCCCAAGCGCGACCCCATCGAAGTGGCTCGACTCATTGCGCGAATCGCCCAAGACCCGAATCCTCGTTTGCGTTACCTGGTCGGTGCGGATGCTCACATACAGCTTTGGCTGAAGCGGCTTCTGCCCTGGAAGTGGCACGAAAAGCTGATCGCGCGGATGCTGAAGGTGGATTAAAACGCAAAAAATCGCCAACTAGATTCCACCTGTTTTCATGTTTTCAAGCTCGCCTAGTGCAACAGCACTAGGATTTTTTTTCTGCCAGCACGAGGTTGCGAATCTGTACACTGCTGCCGGGTTTGGAAACGCTCCGATCGTCAATCCGAAAAAAGCAGTTCTGACCTGGAGAAACTTGAAAATAAGCTTCGATTGGCATCCACTCGCCCTGTGTGATCCTCTCCCTTTTGGTCGCCATGTGCTCCCCCAGCGGGGCCTTTTCGCCTTTGATGATGAACAGAATCGTGTGCTCGCCGCCTACCGCCTTTATTTCACATGACACGCGCAGCTTTCTGGTTCCAGAAATATTCTCGTTTTTAGGCAGGAGTTTTCTGAGTTCGGCTGGCTCGCCATATTTGTATTTCTCTAGCCAAATCTGCGTTGTCCCGGCGGTGTTGGCGCGGCTGATGCTTAACACGCCGCTCCTCACGGTCAATTCTCCTTCGGCGTTGTCAACGTTCAGGAGACGGAAATCAAAGCGATCGGAATCAGCGCTGGTGTAGATGGTGGTTTCAGTACTATGAGCTACGTCCGGCAGCTTATAGCCCACCTTGTCGGAGAGGTCGTTCAGGCTGTTTGTGATTTGTCTAGCCTGAGCTTTCGTGAGCTCGGTGTCGGCATTGAGCTTGTCTATTTCGGCGCTAGTTTTGCGCTTGGTCAGGAAGTGATTGGCCAGTGCCACTACCACCCCGCCCACTCCCGAAGACGCCGCAAACTGCAAAAAGTCGGTCAGGCTCATGCATGCCCTCTTTGTGTATGCCTAATGTGCTCCCGCGGCAAAGGGCCGCGTCAACCGCTGCTGCTACTTGGCGTCCAAGTCTACCGTCTTAACTGGTACGTCCCAGTGCGCATCGAGAACTTCGAAGCGGCGCTGCTCCTCTCGGGCGTATGTGTCCTGGTCGGGGAATAATTGCTTCTTCAGCGCATCTTCGTCGAAGGGCTCATTGGCCAGCGTTGCATTTTTGAAGACGATGGTGACGCGATAGTCCCAGCGCCCATCTTCGGTGGCGTGGTAGCGCGGCTGGTCCATCCAGACCTTGAGCATGCGCCCCATGTCGACCTGCTTCTTCAGCAGCGGGTAATGGTTCTTCTTAAACAACCGCAGGAATTCGTCAGCATGTCCCCATTTGGTTTTGTAGTAATACTCGACGACAAACGGCTGACCGGGCGCAGGCGGAGTGGTTTGGGCGAAACCCGAATTCAGCATTATGAGAAATGCGATCAGCAGCAGGAGCTTTTTCACAGTCCCACCTCCGAAATCGAAATTTTTAGAAAGCGCAACCTGGAAGAACCATTCTTGAACGCGTAGAGTCTACTCCGCGGCTTTCAGCCGATTCTGCCAATGCGACCACACGAACCAGATAATTCCAACCGCCAGCAGCCCGCCGATGACGGCATCGAACTGGTGGAAGTACTTGCCCAGGCTGCGCCAGTTCTCGCCCAGCTTCATGCCAAACCAGGCCAGCACGAAGCACCACGGCCATGATCCCAAGAAAGTGTAAATGTGAAACCGTCCGCGCGGCATGCGGGCGATTCCCGCGGGCAGCGCAATGAAGGTTCGCACGATGGGCAACAACCGCGCTATGAAAACTGCTCCATTTCCCCAACGGGTAAAGAAGCGGTCGGCCCAATCCAGTTCGCGGCGGCTGAGCAGAATCCAGCGGCCGTATTTTTCGACCAGCGGACGCCCACCGTAATAACCGATCTCGTAGGCGACGAGCGATCCCAGGTTGCAGCCGATGGCCCCGGCTGTCGCCACCCAGAACAATTTCATCGTGCCTTCGTAAACCAGGTAGCCGGCGAACGGCATGATCAGCTCGGAGGGCAGCGGAATGCATGCCGACTCGATCGCCATCAGAATGGTGATTCCGCCATAGCCGGTGGCCGCGATCACCGACTTGATGAACACAAATATGGCAGCAAGGATTTTTTCAGTCATGAAAGTTAGTGCCAGGTACTAGCTTACGGGATTCGGGAGCAATAGCAGTTAGCAGTTCGCATTTAGCGCTAAGCGCCTGGCATCGTGGTTCCGCGCTAACCTTTGGAGGCCAAATGCTAACTGCTTATGCGGATCTTAGAACGCGCCTTCCTGAGTAAAAGTAAATCCGGGAAGGGCCGCTCCGTCGGCAGACTTCGCCACTTTCACGCG
>QIAP01000146.1 GCA_003225075.1 Acidobacteriota bacterium
TCGCCGCCTCACCCTCGGGCTTGGCTGGCCGACGAGTCTGTTAGAACGCTGCCCTGTCACCGGCACCCATTCTCTCGTCTCGGGCAAAACAGCCCGGCTCAACCTCGCTATTCGCTAAAGTGCGACAAAAACGTGTCACGCATCAAGACAGGCGCAGACTCTTGAGCGACGCGCGTGCGACTCCGCCACTCATATTCGGCACGATGACCAATTCGAGTGAGGTGACGTTTGAAAGCTCGACTTGATATTCCTCGACCTCGCGTTTTGTCTGAGGAGGGCTGAAGTTCCATTGCTGGCGGACGATTTCCCGAAACGAATTCCCGCCATCGGAAGACCAGCGCAAGACGAACTCTTGCGTCCGCTGGATTTCCTTTTCTTCAAAGACAAGCGATATCTGTTTCAGCTTTTGCGGCTGGTCGAAAATCAGCCGAATCGTTTGGGGTCCCGGTTCTGCGGCGCGCCACCCCCGCATCTCTCCCGAAACGAAGGCAGACTCGACCGGATAGCCTTTCTCCTCCGAGGTGATCTCAACAACGGCCGCCCGTTCGACATCCAGCCAGCGTTCTGCGCGGGATCGAACAGTCTCCGGAGTTGGGATTATGAGGCGTGTCCGCATGCAAAACCCAGTTTACTCCGGTCCGACTTCCGGCGATGTCGATTCTAAAACGCACGGTTTTCTGAGCCGCTCGACCGAATGTCATCTAAATAGTATTTGGCTGGTCTGAGTCACCCGCGGTTGAAAACCGGTTCCGCGCGTACGCGTTACCCTTCTCCACCGGTGCAACGACTCCTTCTCAGCAGACCGTTTGTTAAGATGATTCTCCTGCGCTTGCAGTTGATGCCTGTCACGCAGTAGGCCCCGGTTCGAGTCCCGTCGCTCCGGCGATTACGATCCGAAACTCCGAGACGGGTCGTTGCACAGTACCTCTTCCGGCCCGATCGCCATTCATTTGGAAACCTTCGCGCCTGCCGTTTTTAGTACCTCGATCGGGTGGTTGGGATTCAAGATAATTCGTAGAATAAGCCAGAAAACTGAAATCGTCCTGAAGCACACGCAAGAACCTCTGCGAGAAAACGAGCAACGCGATTGGCAGTCGCCTAGAACGACAACTGTCGGGTTTGCATATCTGCTGCTTGTACTGGTCATTGCGAGTGCGTGGGGGTTTCTTGAAGCTGCGTTGGCCTCAGTCCTTGCGACTCTCCTCTTCAACTTCTTCTTCTTCCCACCGATCGGCAAGTTCACGATCGCAGACCCGCAGAACTGGATCGCTTTGTTCAGCTTTCTGGCGACCTCGCTCATTGCCAGTCGCCTGTCCGCCATGGCCAAGCGCCGAGCCCTGGAAGCCATCGAGCGGCATCGGGACCTTGAGCATCTGTATGCGTTTAGCCGTGCCATGCTCCTGATTGACAAGGCTGGGCCATTCCCACAACAGCTTCTTGACAGGCTGGCGGAGATCTTCGAACTTCGTGCAGCAGTACTGTTCGAGCGTAATACCGGCGCGTTCTGTCGAACGGGGATCCCCGATATTGGGTTTGAGGACGTGGAAGAACGGCTTCGCGAGGCAGCAGTTCATGGGGTGTCGCTTTCGGACCCAAACCGACAACCAATCATAGTGGCCGTGCGTCTCGGCTCGGAGCCGATAGCAAGTCTGGCACTGCAGAGCGGAATGATGCCAGAGTCCGTTCTCCAGGGAATTGCGAATCTGGTCGCCATCGGTTTAGAGCGGGCCCGAGCGCAAGGTCTTGCTGAGCAGATCGAAGCGGCCCGTCAGAGCGAGCAGCTACGAACGACACTTATCGATGCCATGGCGCACGAGTTCAAGACGCCACTCACCTTGATCAAAGCTGCAACGACATCCCTCTTGGCGAGCCCTGACGAGCCAAACGACAGCAGGCAGGAACAACTCGCGATCGCCGACGAAGAGGCCGAGCACTTGAGGAAACTTATTGACGATGCCGTGGAAATGGCCCGCCTGGACACCACGCACATCGATGTTCATCCACAAATTTCCGATGTGCAGGAGACTATTCGCGAGTGTGTCGCTTCGATGGAGAGCGAGATCGACCATCGGATCCTCGAAATCGGGTGCGACAAGCAACCACCCAATATTGCGTTTGACCGACGTCTGATGAAGCTTGCTATCAAGCAAATCATTGATAACGCTCTGAAATACTCTCCGGCTGACAAACCGGTGGCGGTCCGAGTGCTTGCCAGCAATGGCATATTGACGATTGAGATCACCGACCATGGGCCAGGCGTACCCGTGGAAGAGCAAACACGGATCTTTCACAGGTTCTACAGAAGCCCTTCCGTAAAAGATCAGATACCCGGGTCTGGACTCGGTTTGACTATCGCGCGTAGTATCGCGCAGGCCCATAAGGGAGATCTGACGGTAACGAGCCGCCCTGGCGAAACGACGTTTCGAATCACTTTGCCAACTAGTTATGCAGGAGATAAGAAATGACGGCCGGCCGAATTCTCGTGGTTGATGACCAAGCCCAAATCCGGCGCTTCATGAGGACCACACTGGCCGGTGCCGGATACGAGGTCGGCGATGCCAAGACAGGTGAAGAGGCACTCGAGAAACTGCGAGAGTTTCGTCCGGATCTGGTTCTACTCGACGTCAATATGCCCGGCATGGGCGGACTGGCTGTCTGCAGGGAGATCAGAAGCGATTCGAACGTTGCCATCATCATGCTCACGGTTCGGAACTCGGAGGGCGACAAGGTTGCAGCGCTGGACGCCGGTGCGGACGACTTTGTTACCAAACCGTTCAGCACTCCGGAACTGTTGGCCCGTATCCGAGCGGCGCTCAGGAGAGTGCCGTCTCCTCCATCATCTCCGATCAGATTTCGGGTAGGGCAGCTGGCAGTCGACTTTGCGGCGCGGACTGTCTCGAACGGGACCGCGACGGAGCATCTGACTCCGAAGGAACTTGATCTTCTCCGCTATCTGACTCAGCGGGCGAATGAAGCAGTCTCACACCGAGAACTGCTGCAGGCAGTATGGGGTCCTGATTACGGCGATCAGGTCGACTACCTTCGTGTTTTCATCAAGAACCTCCGTAAGAAGATCGAGACCAACCCTGAACAGCCCGAATACATCAAGACAGAACCCTGGGTCGGCTATCGCTTCAATGGATCCATCGAGTCTTCATAAAATCTTTATGGCTGTTCTATTACTTCTTCAGGTCTTTTCGCCTACCGTCGAGTTGGAAATTCCAAGATGGTGGACCGAAAAGAAGCTTCATTCATCCTTGAAGGGCGCCCAACCCCGGCAACCGGACGGCAAGGACCGCCGGATGGCTGCGAAGGCGCCGGTAGGTTCGAGCTTGCGGTTGTCTTTACGTCGTTCGATGCAACTATTGCTGCGCTCAAGATGGCAGGCGCCCTTGCGAGTGGCCTGAGCGCACACATAACCCTGGTGGTTGCTCAAGCTGTTCCTTACCCTCTTCCATTGGAGGACCCGCCGGTGCTGCGGGACTTCATTCGGCCACGACTTGGTCAGATCGCAAGCGACAGTCCAGTGGAAACGACGATACGTCACTATTTGTGTCGTGATCGACTGGTGACGTTGACCGCAATATTGAAGCAGGGTTCAATCGTCGTCATCGGCGGTCGGAAGAAATGGTGGCCAACGAGAGAAAAGATTCTGGCTTGGCGACTGCGTCGGTTCGGTCATGATGTGATCCTCACGGAAACAACCTAAGCAGGCTGTAAGACTCACGTTGCCTTCAAATTCCTTCTTTGGATTGCCTCTCGCCGCTCCGCACGGGCGCAACGTACGCCTGCTGAGGAGACGGGTCCATGCCGCTGACAAGCTCCTTGCAGGTCTTTACGAGGGTGGTGTCCGTCGGTCTTCGATCTCCCGGAGATGCTCACGCAACCTACGGAGCACTTCTTCCCGCTGGCTGTTGCCGAGCTCTTGCCGAAGTTCGTTGAGCGCGAAGTGGACGACGTCGTGGTGATGAATCTCCTGTGGGGCCAGGCCGCTGCTAAGTTCAAGCCAAATGCTGTGCAGGAGATCAATCTCCTTGGGAGTAAGGCGCGGGGTATGAGGCCCAAGATAGAAGATATGCTCTTGGCCACTCGGGAAAAGAATTTCGAGCGCCAACTGTGGTTTGGGATCGGGTAAACGCTCCCACGCCAAGCCTGCGGTGCGCGCTTCTTCAGTGACAGGTTTGGTCGGGGAAGGCCCCAGGACAACGGTGGATGACTGCAGGCTTTGGGCAGCGCGCAGAATGGCGTCCCATTTTTCGCTGGCTGCAGCGACGGCTAGGTGGACGGGCTTCCCCTTCTTTTCCGCGAGCTCTAGGGCGCGGGTGAAAAGCTTCTGCTCTTCGAGGCTGAAAAGCTGTTCCGGCGCCAACTCGTACTCTCCTATTCCATGCAGAAATCGAAGATGGAGCACCACGACGTCCTGTTTATGCGAGTCGGCCCGGTCGAGAACTGCCCCGAGGTTATGAAGTGTGTTGTAGTTCCGGACCATAACCAAGATGTTGCCGGGCCGAACGCCCAGCACATCGGGAGTCAGGTCCTCGCCCGGTTCTAAATTGAATTGATCGAGTTCCGCGTGAGCCGTAGCCCGCTTCTTGGTCATTCGCTCGGAAGCAGTGAAAATGCCGAAAAAGATGATGGTAAAGGCCACTCCTGACAATGTGGCGACTTGCTTCGTGAAGAGATTAATAAGGCACAAAGCAAACAGAGTTACCGTTATCAAGCCCAGACCCAAGGGGACCTCCAAGTTACCCACCTTCAGGTTCAAGGGGACGCGAAATTCCCGCTTGCCAGGTTGCTTGTAACGAAGCACAAGTACGGCAAGGCCCTTCATGGCGAAGCTCCACATCACACCGAACGCATAAGCCTCGCCCAGCACGAAGATGTTTCCTCGGCTGAGGAGAATGGTGAGGAGCTGGAGCCCCACCACCAGATTCAGGATGCGATGAGAAGTGCCGAAACGGTGGTGGGGTTGGCGAAACCAATGGGGGAGAATTCCATCCTCCGAGACTCGGTTCAGGACACCGTTGGAGCCCACGATGGCGGTATTGACGGCCCCGGCCAGCATTAAGACACCGACCACTACGACGAACGCCCGGAAAGCCAGCCGGACCGACAGAGGTCCAACGAGGTACATCGCCAGTCCGCCGATTGGGTTATCAAAGAAATTGTTGCGCACCGAATCGGGGATGATCATCACCGCAAAGAATGCTACTCCCGCCGTGAAGATGAGGCTGTAAGCAAAGATCACGAAGCCCGCTTTTTCCAGATTTTTCAACTTCGGATGTTCAATCTCCCGATAAACCTGAGCCATCGTCTCTTCGCCGCTCATGGCCAGGACGGAATGGCCCAACCCAATCAAAACGCCTATCAGTCCGACGGTATACGGCAGCGAAGTGTGGCGCAGCCAGCCTAGCGCGTCGTTCGAATACACAAGGTTCGACAAATGCGGCCAGGGCGGAAGATGAGCTCCCCGCACCCAGAGCGTACAGACACACCAAATGATCATCATGACCACCATCATCGTGGTCACGTACATGATGCGCAGAGCCTTCTCGCTGGACTCGGGGATACCCTTAATGTTCTGCCACCAGAAGTAGACGGTAACTGCGCCGGCAAAGAGCGCAGCTGTCCAATTCACGTTTAGCATGAAACTGGAGTGAGCATGGCGCAGAAGCTCGTTCAAGAGACCCACCAGGTATAGGCCAGCCGATACGCCGCTAATCGGTCCGGTCAGGATGTAGTCGAACATCAGGGCTGAAACGGAGAACTTTGCCAGGGTTCCGCCCATGGCCTCCTTGACCACGCGATAAACACCGCCACGCACAAACATGCTGCAGCTCTCGATGTAAACGGCTCGCACCGCATAGGAGAGCAACATGATGGCCAGAATGAACCAAGGAGCTGTTTTCCCAACGAAGTGCTCAGAAATTGCGCCCGCGTAGAACGCAGATGAACCCATGTCGTTGAGCACAACCGCCGCTGCGCGCCAGAAAGAGATAAAAGCAAGCATGGCGGTTGTGGCCACTAGCACCCGTTGAGCGCCATTCATGACGACACGTGGTGAGGTTCGTCCAGAAGAATTGTTGAGCATTCACGTTCCTTAAATTCACCGACCAGCCCTGCGTGTGGTGGAGGTTTTCTCGAATCTGAATTATGGAGAGAGCGCCGGGAGAAAAGGAAGCCTTATAGCTGAGTGCCCGTGAAAAAGTTATAAAGAAATCATAAAGATTTATTGGTCTGGCCAAAGAGCGAGGTTCTTGAGGCAAACCAAAGAGCCGCAAAATTGGTGTGAGACCATTTTGTTTACGCGCATCTTTCCGATACCCGATGTCCGTGTTCAACGAAGGTATCGTGTTCGCGTAGCACTTTTCCTAATCGGCATTGTGCTGCTGTTTCTGGACAGTCACGCAGCCCGTGAACAAATTTCGGTTGAAGAATCAGCAGCTAGAAGGGCTTGGAAAGCGATTCTTCTACCCCACCGGTCCGATGACACAGCGAGGGGAGCAAGCCGATACGGAAAAAGATTGGAAAAGGATGCGGGATCGATGGGAATATTCGCATCTCGTGAGAGCCGTGCTTTCTGTTATTGCGCTCGTCACATTGACGGTTGCTCTTTCGATGAGTCGCTAAATAGATGATCCTCGCTCCAAAGTTCCCAAGCTCATTGCCCGCCAATCGCAAGCTTCCGATTAAGCGAGAGCCGCGCGCGGAAAGACTCACTCCGAGACGCAGATAGAAACAGGATTGCGGCTAAAGTGCGGTAGCGTGTGCGATCAGCGGTCACTGCTCGGGAAGGAAATACTGAGCGCCCGAACCGTCTTGCGATCTTTCCGGAGCCAACCCCATAGAGTTCATGGATCATCGGCCAAAACACGGTGGGGGTAAGAATCCAGATGATGAGAAAGCTGATGACTGGCACCCACAACCAAATCCGATACTCAAGTCGCGTCTTCCATCCACTGATGAGCGCTCCGAGTATCCCTACCACCATCAGCGCGCTCAACGGCTGGAAGAAATCCCCTGGGTTTATCGGATAACGTGGGCCATAAGGCATCAGCCCAAGCGAGGTTGGCGGCGCAGCGCCCCACGCTCCCGCCACGACGATAAGGTCGAATAATTTAGCGCCCAGGCCAATACCCCAACCGAGTACCGAAAACCAGAGAAATCCCCTCGTCAACTGTGCTCGTGACATCGTGTGGTTCCCTCCAGGCGCTTCGCGCTCGCACCAAATCGGTTTCCTCAGAGTTCCGCCGAATCGTTGTAGCAGGTTCGCATCTTGCTTCGATATGGGTACTCGCGGACCGAATCCTGACACAACCGCATCGTGATCTTGGATCACTCGTCCAAGCACGTCAGCATTCAGCACATCTCCTTGTTGAATCGTGATGCGATCTTGAAATCGCTTGAGGCGCTCTGGCGATCGAACAAATGTCGTTACGCAATGACCGCGCTCGATCGAGCGGCCAACAATCTCCAGTCCAGTACCACCTGTGGCACCCAGTATTACCAATTTCATTCGGGATATTTCCTTCTGCAGAGAAGACAGATCAGACGCGCACTCTGTGACAGTGCAACTGGCCTGAATAGCTGGGCGTACCAGCAAGCACATCGAGAGCGGTCGAACATGCCTGAATGCTGCATTTGCGAGGCCTGCGATTCGTTCGTTTTCCCTATTTTGTTGCGGTCAGCAGCCTACGGATACCGTAGATGCCAGGGATCATCGGCAGAATCGCCGTGTACATGCCGGGAAAGTAGTAACACCTAGTAACGTGCACCCAGAAGTTCGGAAGGTTTTGCATCAGCAGACCCCGCCCAACGATGGCCTGAACCGGAGCGGCGACTGTGGGCTGCACTGCTGGCTGAAGGGACGGCAATATGAAATGCACAAACTCCGCCACGCCAGGACCGATCAGGATGAAGCACATGAGAAAGCCGGCGAGCGGGATGCGCCGGAAAAGTCCGAGCGCCGTCAGAGCATAGAGGACCGGGCCGATGAAGGCAAAAATCATGAGGAAAGAGCGCTCGCTCCAACTGATGTTGAATAGGCGGCTCATGGCTGGACCGAAGCCGGTGAGGTATTCCTCGATCATATGGGCCTCCAGTGCGGCGACCGTAAGCAGGAACGGCGGAAGGACAACCTCCGGCGGCAGGGGACGCCGAAGATATGTGAAGCTCCACAAAACAAAACCTGCGATACCCGAGCCGCCAACGATGATTACCGGTGGCCATCCGATATACCGATAAGCGGCAAGCATTGCGGCGACCATAAACGTTGCGGCGATTACCATATTGGCAATCCGCAAGGGTAACCGTATTGTGTCTGGGTGCGTTTGCTGCATGTGCTATGCCTCTGCCCGGCCTCCTCGATCCTTTTCTCTGAGTACCTGAAGGCTTTTTGGGATCGTTCAAAATGATCCATACCCCTTGTACAGTCAACGCTCCCTGGCGCTCGATTTCAAATTCGTGATGGATCCGACAATCTGCGATCTGCAGGTCGTAGATTGTAGGAGGCCACCAGAGCACCGAATGTGACTAACGGGTCGAGTGCCAATAGGCCGTCGCCTGAAGAGAAATGCGAGTAGCAGGCACTGAGCACTGTGATGGCGAAGGCTACATAGGCCCATTCTTTCATTCGGGGCAGTCCTGGCAACAGGAGCACAAATATTCCTACAAGCTTTCCGACTCCGAGCAGATTTGAAAAGTACGGAGGATAACCGAGATGGGCAAGAGCTCTCATAAAGGGCGAGGCATGTAAGATCGCAAGCCCGCCGGAAACGGCCATGATGCAAACGACGAATATCGTCGATATCCAATAGGTGATTGTTTTTCCTCTCATCATTGCCTCCATAACAGAATCCATCGGCAAACAACGAGCAATAGCTGTAGCCGATGTCTCTGCTCGGAAGACCGGATACGGACCTGAAATGTGACGCATCCGCTCAGCGCGCTAATTCATCTGCAGAGGAGGCAAGTGAGCCAGTTTCTCGGGATTCGTAACAATGTAAATCGCGCAGATGCGCCCATTGGCAACATCGATGGTGAGTACGGAGTGGGGCTTGCCATCAAGATAATTGACAAGACCCGGCCCTCCATTGATGTAGGCCAGTTTCCTAACAAGCGTTGAAGGCACAAGACGCTTGAGTCCCCCAAAGATTCCGCGTGCCACATTACCAGCGCCATGAACTTCATTGGGAACGGCAATAGCCTTGCCTCCACCATCTGAGTGAAGAACCACATCGTCAGCCAGCAAATCGATCAAACCGCTCATCTCCCCCGTTCCAATTGCTTCAAGGAACAGTTTCAATAGATCATCGCGTTTTTGTTCCGGCACTTTGAAACGCGGACGCATTGCACTGACGTGCTGGCGCGCTCGCCGCAGTATCTGCCGACAATTCACTTCGCTCTGCGCAAGAACAGCGGCGATTTCGGAATATTCGTATTCAAAGACTTCGCGAAGAAGAAAGACAGCTCGCTCGATCGGCGTTAGTCGCTCCAGCAACACCAGAAAAGCCATAGACAATGATTCATCTACCTTGATGATGCCAAACGGATCGCTTGCGGCGTCGGTCACAATGGGTTCCGGAAGCCATTGCCCAACGTATTCCTCACGCTTCACGCGCGCTGACTGCAGGTGGTTGATGCAAAGACGGCTGATAATTGTGACGAGGAACGCTCGTGGCGAATCAATGACTTGTTCTCTTGATTGCTGCCAGCGGATGAAAGCCTCCTGCAGCATGTCTTCGGCATCCGCAACGCTGCCCAGCATCCGGTATGCAATTGAAAAGAGCAGACTACGGTACTGGTCGAATGTGGCGAGACGGATCGAGACATCAGAGTCGATCCGCTGTTTGATTTCAGCCACAGTGTTTTTGTTGTCAGGCATCGTTAGGTCCCCGATGTTCTCACCATTGGATTAGCCCAGATTCATAAAGGCTCATCCTTCGTGCTCTCTGTTGAGACCGGGAAGTGACAGGTTTCGTGACGGTCCGAACGGGTGACCGCCAAGTATTTTTCTGGAAGGCATTGCATAATTGGAACAATTCACTGCTAATGCCGGGGACTCGGAATAGGAAAGGCTGTGACCTCTGCCTTGTAAAAGTAGCGGTCAGATCTGGGTGCAATTAGGGTGCGATAACACTTCCTGAAGGTTACTTTGAGCGCCAAACTAGGCGATCGGCGCCGTTAGATTTCAATCAGTTACCTCTTACTCAACCTCTGTCACGGCACGGCCAAATGGAACGGCAGGGAACGGGAGGACACGAGAGGGAACCGCGCGGAATTGGAAGGACAATAATATAAGGTCAAAGGTCTGCCCCATGCGGGGGCGTAGTTCAGCTGGTTAGAACGCCTGCCTGTCACGCAGGAGGCCGCGGGTTCGAGTCCCGTCGCTCCCGCCATTCAACTCGCAAAGCTGTTTCTTGACACAACGAGCTCCGGGCTTCTTTCGGGCTATCGGATTATGTCCGGTTTGCCGACCACACGGCCAATTTGCTCAGCGTTAGGTGATTACGTGGAAGGGGCTCGGTACCCAGAAAGACTGGAGCAACTGACCGGACGCTGAGCGAAAGGTGGCGTCAGACCGTCGCGGTCAGCGGCTTCTGGTTCGCGCCCTTGATGATGAGCCAGAGCATGATGGCCAGTTCGCCGAAGAGCAGTGGCTGCGCAAAGAGGAACGCCTTGCCGCTTAGCTCGGGCCGCAGTAGGCCGATGCCGCTAAGGGCGACGTAAGCCGCGCCGTTCACCACCAACCACGCGCCGAGGAAGCGCGGCAGGAAACCGGAGCGGTAGACGAGCATGCCGAAGGGGAGCAGCCACCCTCCCCAGAAGGTCTCATTGACCGTGTTTCCTATGCTGTGCAGGCGAAGGAAGAGCATGGCAAGCGCCTCGCGCTGCATCTGGTCAAGGACAGTGAGCGATTCGCCGCCGCGGGCCAGTGCAAGCGCCGCGGCGTTGGGCAGCACGTTCACGCAGGCGATGGCCGACGAGACCACGACGAGCGCGACCATGAACGCGGCCCGCGTCGGGTCGACCCGGCTGAGCAGGCGGTAAAGCGCGAATGCGAGCACGACGAAGAAGACAGAGCCGGCGACATCGGCCACCATGCCGAAGCGAAAAAGCGTCTCGTGGGCGAGGAGGTTGGCAGCGGTCGCGGCGGCGTCCCCGCGCACAATCAGCTTGCTGGGCAGGTAGATAAGCACGAACGGTCCCGGTATGACGAGCAGCAGGTAGAGCCAGCCTGCGGTCCTGGCTTGCCGATCGAGTGCGTCCATGGCGGGCCTCTCTTTCTTCAGTGGGCCTGAAACGGGCCTGCTTTCACACGGTGACACCGGCCGGTGCCCGAGCAGCCGTGATCATCTCCGACCTCAGTCCTTTGATCACGAGCCAGAAGCCGGTCGCCAGTTCGAAGAGCCCGAGGCCGGTATCGAACCACCACAGGTTCACGAGCTTGGCGAAGTCAGGGGAGATGATGAAGGCAATTGTACACACCGCGGCCCACGCGGAGACGATCACGCCGAAGGCGGCGAGTCCTCGTGGGATGTAGCCTGACTTGAAAAACAGGTAGCTGCAAGCGGTGGATGCCAAGCCATAGAACAGCAGGCCGACGTAGTAGGCGTCAAAGCCGGAGAGATACAGCCTCCCCAGCGTCTGGGCTTGTTCCGTCCCGAGGACGCGCAGGTAATCGGCACCGTTCAACAGCCGCAGAGCGGTCAGCTGATTCAGCGACATCAGGATCCACATCGAGGCATAGACGAGCCTCGAGAACCCGGCCAGCAACGCCAAGGTGCGACCGGCGGGGCTGAGGGTCACGTAAAGCGCGCTAAGTAGGACCAACAGCCCTGCCTCGTACACCAGGTTGCTGGCGATTCCGATGCGGAAGAGCCGCTCGTGCGCCAAGACGTTGCGGGCAGTCTGCGTTGCATCACCGGCGACCATCAGGCGCTCGTTGATACCAAAGTTCACCGCGACCACGATCGCGAAGGTGAGCAGGTAGAAGAATCCCGCGACTCGTGCAGCTTTGCGTTGCGACTCGTTTATGGTGCCGGTCGTCATTCCGTTCCTCCACGGAACCCGACAAAGTTGTGTGCATGATTATACGCAGAGCGAAGCGCGAGAGTTCCGTTGTCGATTGGATGGAGAGGGTAAGCGACAATCAGTACAGCAATGAGATGACACAACGGTCGAACCCGGCGCTCTCGAAACCTGTAAACAGGAAAAGCGTTCCAAGGCTGCATTACTAAATAGGACGAGCGCGCAGCGCATTCCATCAAGGCCAGGAGCTTTGTGCTCCAACGAAGGCCGAATACATTTGCGCAGACCACCCTGTCATTTTCGTTTTCGCTTGCGACAAAGCGGCGGACCATACATTCCTGTTTGGCGACCACTCGTCCAGAATCGTCGCGCTGTACCGATGAAAGGCGAACTCGCGCAAATTCTCCGGTCACGCAAGGCGTGGCTACGCCTATTGACCTTCCTCTGACGCGAACCTACCATTCCGTCAGTGTCCATGCCCTCCCAACCCGTGGGGCAGTCCGTTTCCCATTACCGCATCCTCAGCAGGATCGGCGGTGGGGGCATGGGCGTTGTGTACGAGGCCGAAGACCTCAAGCTCGGTCGCCACGTCGCCCTGAAGTTCCTCCCCGAAGAACTCGCCAACGTTGGACAAGCTCTCAGCCGTTTTCAGCGAGAAGCCAAAGCTGCGTCCTCTTTGAACCACCCAAACATTTGCACCATCTACGAAATCAACGAGGTTGATGGACGAGTCTTCATAGCAATGGAACTGCTTGACGGGCACACACTGCGGCACCGGATCAGCGGCAAGGCAATAGAGATCGAGGCGGTGCTCGATCTGGGCATACACATCGCCGATGCTCTCGATGTCGCACACTCGAAGGGCATCATCCACCGTGACATCAAGCCTGCGAACATCTTTGTGACAACTCGCGGGCAGGCGAAGATTCTTGACTTCGGCCTCGCGAAAGTGGTCTTTAAGGCGGACAGCGTTGCCGCCACGAACGCTCCCACCATCGAGGTGGAGGAGCACCTCACCGACCCCGGTTCAACTCTGGGCACGGTAGCATATATGTCTCCCGAGCAAGTTCGAGGAAAGGAACTCGATGCTCGCACCGACTTGTTCTCGTTCGGAGTGGTGCTGTACGAGATGTGTACCGGGACACTTCCTTTTCGGGGGGACACGCCGGGCGTGATGTTCAAAGCCATTCTGGACGGGGAGCCAACACCCGCTGTTCGCATGAACCCTGCCGTGTCGCTGCAATTGGAACAAATCATCGAGAAAGCCTTGGAGAAGGACAGGAATCTGCGCTACCAGCACGCCTCTGAGATGAGGAGCGATCTGGCGCGGCTGAAGCGGGACACGGAGTCCAGCAAGTCCACCCCGATTGGCACCCCGTCGGCCGGTGTCGAACGTTGGGGACGGAAACGTATCGCGAGAGTCGGCCTGACGATGGGGTCGATTTTACTGATTACAGTTTTAGCCGCGCTCCACTTCATGCGTGGCAAAACACAACGCGACACTTCCGGCGGCGTTAGCAAGTCAACGGCGGTTTTACCTCTTGCAATCTTGCCTCTGCAGAACACAAGTGCCGCGAAGGATCTCGATTTTCTTCGACTCGGACTGGCGGATGAAATTGCCACGACTCTAAGTTATTTCCCTGCTCTATCGATCCGCCCGTTCGCCACAACCAGTAAATATGCCGGACCCGAGGTCGATTTACAGAAAGCTGCCCAGGAAATGCGTGTGGCGAACATAATCACCGGTCATTTTGTTGTCACAGGCGAAGATGTTGAAGTTACGCTTGAAGCCGTCGATACGGCGAACAACCGAGTGCTCTGGCGAGACAGCCTTCGAGGCAAGGCTCGAGACCTGACCGGAATACAGCAGCAAATAGCTGCCCGCGTCCAGCATGGGCTGATCGCCGCACTTGGGGTGAACGGTGGCTCCAGCACTTCTGCGAATGCATCGCATAATGCAGAAGCGTATGAGCTATATCTGCGAGCTGTATCAGAAGACGATTCCGCGAATTCGCAGAACTCTTCCGTCTCTTCCGATAACAAGAATGCGATCCGCCTGCTCCAACGCTCCGTAGCTCTCGATCCCGGCTACGCGTCAGC
>QIAP01000083.1 GCA_003225075.1 Acidobacteriota bacterium
CCATAGCGGTACGCCACATCCAGACTGGTCATTGCTCCTCCTGACTTTGACTTTAGACCCAACCAAGATACAACAATCGATTTCCCAGCTTCGATTATCTAATATAGTTCGATTCGAAGTGATGCTGGCTGAGCCGGTTGCGGCCATGGGCTTATGGAAAACTCAAACAACTTGAAGACCAGGCAACCGCTGTCCGCGATTGATGCCGTTTGCGGTATGACGGTGGACCCTGCAACCGCGGCCCATAAATACGAATATGAAGGGAATAACTTCTACTTCTGCTGTCGGCCCTGTCTGGAAAAATTCCGTGCCGAGCCTCATAAATATGCCCAACCCCCGGGCTCTCGAGGATTGGCTTTGGTTACGTTGCCGGGGGCGCCAACGGTGCCTCAGAGTTTCCAATCGTCTCCTGTTAAACATCCAGCAGTCTCCAGTAAAGGCCGAGGCGGAGGAGCCACCGAAGTTGGACATGACAAATCCTGGCTGGGGCCGCAGTCGTCCACTCGGCGAATTTACATCTGTCCCATGGATCCTGATGTTCGGCAGGCTGGCCCCGGAGCTTGTCCGAAATGTGGCATGGCGCTCGAACCGGAAACGCCGATTGCCGCGACAAAGATCGAGTACACCTGCCCGATGCATCCAGAGATCGTTCGTCCCGGGCCCGGTAGTTGTCCCATCTGCGGTATGGCGCTTGAGCCGCGCACCGTAACCGCGGAAGAAGAAGCGAATCCAGAACTGCGCGACATGGCTCGCCGCTTCTGGATCAGCCTGGTGCTCACGGTGCCGCTGCTGGCGCTGGCAATGCTTGACATGCTGCCGGGGACGCCGCTGCATCGAGTGCTTCCCGGCGCCTGGCTGCCGTGGATTGAATTTGTATTGGCGACTCCAGTCGTGCTCTGGGGAGGATGGCCATTCTTTCAGCGGGGCTGGGCCTCCATCGTAAATCGCAGCACCAATATGTTTACGCTCATCGCGATGGGAACCGGAGTGGCATACGTTTACAGCACGGTCGCAACCGTGTTCCCGCAGATGTTTCCTGCCTCCTTCCGCACCGTGGCCGACCGTCCGGATGTCTATTTCGAGGCGGCCGCTGCCATTACCACGCTCGTTCTACTCGGACAGGTACTCGAGTTGCGTGCGCGGAGCCGCACCAGCGGCGCCATTCGAGCCCTGTTGGATTTGAGTCCGAAGACTGCGCGTGTGCTGCACGACGACGGCACTGAACTCGACATTCCACTTGAGCAAGTCAAACCAGGAGACAGATTACGGGTTCGCCCGGGAGAGAGAGTGCCGGTGGATGGGATCGTGCTCGAGGGGTCGAGCTCGGTGGACGAGTCCATGATGACCGGCGAATCTATTCCGGTAGACAAGGCGCCTGGAAGCCGACTAGTTGGCGCCACCGTGAATCTTACGGGATCGCTGGTCATGCGCGCCGAGCGCGTCGGTAGCGACACCATGTTGGCGCAGATTGTCAGGCTGGTGAGCGAGGCCCAGCGGAGTCGTGCTCCCATTCAACGCCTCGCCGATCGCGTGGCTGGCTGGTTTGTGCCTGCGGTGATTGCAGTCGCTGTGCTGACGTTTATTGTTTGGGCGCTCGCCGGACCTGAGCCGCGGTTGGCGCATGCACTGGTGAATGCGGTGGCGGTGCTGATCATTGCTTGTCCATGTGCCCTGGGGCTGGCGACTCCGATGGCGATCATGGTGGGCACCGGTCGCGGCGCAAGCGCTGGAGTGCTGATCAAAAATGCCGAAGCTCTGGAGAGGCTGGAAAAAGTCGAGACTTTGGTGGTCGATAAAACCGGCACTCTTACCGAGGGAAAGCCCAAGGTGCTTTCGGTTGCGCCTGAACCAGGTATCGATGAAACCGAGTTAATACGGCTGGTTGCGGGTCTGGAGCGCGCCAGTGAGCACCCCTTGGCACAGGCTATTGTTGACGCCGCCGCGGAACGTGCTCTAGCTATTTCAGAAGTCCAGGGTTTTCAATATCACCCTGGCCAAGGTGTCGTGGGCACAGTCGACGGAAAGGCTGTCGTTGCAGGTAATGAAGGGTTCCTCCGCTCCATGGGGATCGCCACCGATGACCTGATCGAAGCGGCGCGAGTTACAGGCAGCGGCGGCCGGACGGTCATTTTTGTGGCGATAGACGGGCGACCGGCAGGCGTGGTTTCTATTGGTGATCCCATCAAGAGTTCAACCGCGGATGCTATCGCCAAGCTAAAAGCAGAAGGCATTCGCCTGGTGATGCTGACGGGTGACACTCGCGCCACCGCAGAAGACATCGCACACCGTTTACGAATCGATGAATTTCAGGCTGAAGTGTTGCCCCATCAAAAGGGGGAAGTGATACAGCGACTGCAAAAAGAAGGCCGCATTGTTGCCATGGCGGGGGATGGCATCAATGACGCTCCCGCACTGGCACAGGCTGACGTCGGCATCGCCATGGGCACCGGTACTGACATCGCAATGGAGAGCGGCGATGTGATTCTGATTAAAGGTGATCTTAGCGGCATTGTGCGCGCGCGCAAGCTTAGCAAAGCGACTATGCGGAACATTCGTCAAAATTTGTTCTTTGCATTTGTCTACAACGCTCTCGGAGTGCCGATTGCGGCGGGAGTGCTGTACCCATTCTTCGGATTGCTCTTAAGCCCAATCATAGCGGCGGCAGCAATGAGCTTCAGCTCAGTTTCGGTAATTACCAACTCACTGCGGTTGAGGAAGATACAGCTTTAGCGAGGAAACGCTAAGGCTCTCGTGAATCTGAGATTTTGCAGTACTGGGCTCTGCGTCTCTGTGTCTCCGTGGCAAAGTTCTACAGTCGGCTGAGAAACTCCACGACCTCGGGCTCAGCCCAGTCGACCGCTCCGATGAACTTGCGACGTAGCACTCCGTTCCGGTCGATGATATAGGTCTCGGGAATCTTGACCGTGCCGTAAAGATTCTTGCTCTTCTCCGAGGGATCGCGGACGGTGAGCAGATTCACCCCGTATTGTTTGAGAAATTTGTGGTACGCGCTCTCATCCTGATCCACGCTCACAGCCAGCACGGTGATGCCCTTGTCTTTCATGCGTTGCTGAAGAACTACCAGGGAAGGCATTTCCTCCACGCAAGGCGGGCACCACGTCGCCCAGAAGTTCAGGACGATTATCTGGCCACGCAGGTCGCTCAGCGTGACTTTGCGGTCTGCATCCTGCACCGTGAAATCAGGGGCGTTGGTCCCGATGTGGCCCGGCCGAGAGCCGCTATAGCAGCCGGTCAGCAGAAGAGTAAGGCATCCGGTTAGAACAACACTCGAAGCAATGGTACGTCGCACAAAGCTATAATAACGGATTCAGCTTATGTCGACGCCGAATGTAGTGGCAGGGCGGCCTGAGGTTTCGATAATTGTGCCAGCCCGCAATGAAGAACCGTGCCTCCGAGCTTGCCTGGAGTCGCTGCTCGCACAAGGCGGCGTATCTTCCGAAATCATCGTGGTGAATGACGCCTCAACCGACCGCACAGGTGAAATCGCACATTCATTCAGCGGCGTAAAAGTGATTGATCCGGGTCCGCTGCCAATGGGTTGGACCGGCAAGAACCATGCTTTAACCACCGGCGCGCAGCAAGCTCGCGGTGAGTGGCTGCTGTTCACCGATGCAGATACCATCCATCGTCCGGGCTCGCTGGTGCGTAGTTTGGCTGAGGCGAAGCAGCAGGGTGCGGCCCTGCTTTCTTATTCGCCCGAGCAAGAGGTCCATGGCTTCTGGGAAAAGGCCATCATGCCCGTGATCTTTGCGGAGTTGGCGGCGAGGTACGAGCCTTCACGGGTCCGCGATCCGGCATCGCCCGTAGCGGCAGCCAATGGACAGTATTTACTGATTTCTCGGGATGCATATCTAGCTGTCGGCGGCCATGCCGCAGTACCCGATAGCCTTTTGGAGGATGTCGCGCTGGCAAGAGTGGTAAAGACTTCAGGTCGTAAGATTTTCTTTCGCTACGGCGCCGATGCGGTGCGCACCCGCATGTATCGCAGCTTTTGGCAACTTCGCGAAGGTTGGACCAAGAACCTGGCATTGTTGTTTCCTTCAGTTTTGCAACTGGCACTGCTACGTATGCTTGAGTTCGTGGTGATCGTGGCAAGCGCTGCACTTGCCATCGTGGAGTTCGTACGCGGCAGGGCGCAAGTCGCCGCAGTGATCGCCTTGCTTGCCGTTGTTCTGTTCAGCTTTTTTATTCAGCGAATCCGCAAGGCGCATTTTCCATGGGATGTGAACCTGCTGGCCTTATTTGGACTCCCTTTATTTTCGTATCTTTTGTTGCGTTCACGACTCTCTCATAAGCGAGGAACCGTGGGCTGGAAGGGAAGAACCTACGGTTCCAATCCTGCCGTCAAAGTTATGCCGCAGATTGCGGCGCAAGAACGGCACTTAAAACCGCTATTGGGGAATAAGCGAATCGGGAGGCTTTAGCCTCCGAGGTAGGCATGGTCTATCTAACGCGCAAAGCAGAATTTTCAGCTTCGCATTACTATCACAACCCGGATTTTACGCCGGAGGAAAATCGCCGGATTTTTGGCAAGTGCAACAATCCTAATGGCCATGGACATAATTACACGCTGGAAGTAACGGTGAAGGGCGAAGTGGATCCCCGCTCTGGGTTTGTCGTTGACCTCAAGCAGTTGAAAGAGATTCTGAATCGCGAAGTGCTCGACGCGCTTGATCACCGTTTTCTTAACAAGGAAGTGCCGGATTTTTTCGCGCGTATCCCGACCACCGAGAATTTGGCAATTTCCATCTGGCAGCGGCTCGCCCCCAAGCTGAAAGCCGCACAATTGCATCGCGTGCGAATCTATGAAACCCCCGATCTGTTTGTAGATTTTTACGGTGAAGCATGAAGGCGCACTTGACCCGGCGTTACATGTTTTCGGCGTCGCATCGTCTCCACAACGACTCGATGTCAGCAGAGGAGAACCAGTCCACCTACGGTAAGTGCAACAATCCGTACGGCCACGGACACAACTATGCACTGGAGATTACAGTCAGTGGCGCGCTAGACGAGCGCACGGGCATGGTGTGCAATCTTGTGGACCTCGACAGTTTTGTGGATCGCGAGATTCTGCAGCGCTTCGATATACAGAATCTGAACATGCTGCCAGAATTCACCAGCCAAGTCCCTACGACCGAAAACCTTTCTGCCTGCATCTACGAAATTGTGCAGCGTGGGTTCGATCATGCTCATCTAGAGAAGGTAAGACTGGAAGAGACTATGATGAATTCGTTCGAGTACGCGGGTAGCGAGGAAGTTCGTAAATAGATTCATAACTGGTAATTCGCGGCTTACAAATTACAAAGTTCTCACAACTTCAGCATGAAACCGACAACTGAACCAGCCACTTTGACCAGCGCCAGCTTTGAAGATCTGGTGAGGGAAATGATCGTGCGCCTGGGCGAGGATCCCGACCGAGACGGCCTCACCCGTACTCCGGAACGGGTGCAGCGCGCCATGCAGTTTCTGACCAAGGGCTATAAGGAAGACCCTGAAGCGCTTCTAAAGAAGGCTTTGTTCGCCGTCACCTACGACGAGATGGTGATTGTCAAAGATGTCGAGATGTTCAGCCTTTGCGAACATCACATGCTGCCATTTTTCGGCAAAGTGCACATCGCTTATATTCCCAACGGAAAGGTGATTGGTTTAAGCAAGATTCCTCGCCTGATTGACATCTTTGCGCGCCGCCTACAAATTCAGGAACGGCTGACCACGCAGATCGCAGAGACGATTCAAAAAACCATCCAGCCGCAGGGCGTAGGAGTTGTGATTGAAGCGCGCCATCTCTGCATGATGATGCGCGGCGTGGAAAAGCAACATTCCGCGGCGGTGACGTCTTCCATGTTGGGCTGTTTCCGCGAAGAGCAGGAAACGCGAAACGAGTTCCTCTCGCTAATCCGCAACCGCGCCAACGGAGTCTGATCATCCCCCGCTCCAGCCATAAGAGTCCTAAAGCCAGCCATCTATCATCTTCTCAGCACTTCGCCGCCGAACCTCGCTTGCGGAGGAAAGTTGGCCTCATTACCGGCGGAAATCGTGGCATTGGTCTGGCCATCGCCCGAGCCCTGGCGAAGGAGGGTTGCGACCTGATCATCACTGGCCGCCATCGTGGTTCACTTCAAAAAGCTAGCAGGGAACTGGCGCATTTCGGAATTCGAGTCGTCGCGGAAGCCTGTGATGTGCGTGACCGTTGTTCCGTGGAGGCACTAGTCGCTACTGTGAAGAAGCAGTTCCGCAGGCTCGATATCTTGATCAACAACGCTGGGGTCGCCCATGCCAATCTGAATGTCGCAGAATTGCCCGTCGAAGATTGGAAAGAAGTCATCGACACCAACCTCACTGGCACGTTCCTGGTCACGCGTGCCGCATTGCCGCTGATGAAGCGCGGTGGGACGATCGTGAACAACCTCTCTATCGCCGCCAAGCGAGTCTTTGCCGGATCATCTGCCTATAACGCTTCCAAACACGGTGCCCTGGGACTCACGGACACTTTGCGCGAGGAACTGCGTCCGAAGGGAATTCGCGTGATCGCACTCTTGCCCGGCGCTACCGATACTGATATCTGGAATACCCTGTGGCCGGATGCGGCGCGGAAGGAAATGATGACCCCCGAGACCATTGCCACCGCGGTCGTGAACGCGCTGGTTCTCCCCGAGAACAGTACAGTGGAAGAACTCACGATACTGCCCACCGCTGGAACGCTCTGATTTGCATACCGCAAGAAAAAAGGCCTAGCTTCCGCCAGGCCTCAAATATCACTGACCACGCTAAATATCGTAATACAACGCAAACTCAAACGGATGCGGACGCAACCTCACCGCATCCACTTCCTTCGAACGCTTGTACTCGATGTAGGTGCTGAGCAGTTCCTCGGTAAAGACGTCCCCTTTGAGCAGGAAGCCGTGATCCTTCTCCAGGGCATCGAGCGCGTCCTCGAGAGAGCCGGGCATGGATGGAACTTTCGCCAGCTCCTCCGGACCCAGATCATAAATGTCCTTGTCGAGCGGCTGGCCGGGATCGATCTTGTTCTCGACGCCGTCCAGTCCCGCCATCATCATCGCCGCGAACGCCATGTAAGGATTGCAACTCGGGTCGGGTGGTCGGAACTCGACACGCTTTGCCTTGGGCGATGCCGAATACATCGGGATACGACATGCCGCCGAACGGTTACGCCGCGAGTAAGCCAGGTTGACTGGCGCTTCAAAGCCCGGTACCAGGCGTTTATAGGAATTGGTGGTCGGAGCAATGATCGCCGAAAGCGCCGGTCCATGCTTAATCAAGCCACCGATGTACCACAGCGCCATCTGCGACATCCCAGCATAACCGTCCCCTGCGAACAGTGGCTTGCCGCTCTTCCATAGCGACTGGTGCGTATGCATACCGCTGCCGTTGTCTTGGAAGATCGGCTTGGGCATGAACGTCACCGTTTTTCCGTACTGGTTGGCTACGTTTTTCACAATGTACTTGTAGAGCATCATGTGGTCAGCGGAGCGCACCAGCGAGTCGAACTTCAGGTCGATTTCGGTCTGCCCGCCAGTTGCGACCTCGTGGTGGTGACATTCCACTTGCAAGCCGCAGCTCTGCATGGTCATCACCATTTCGCTGCGCAAGTCCTGATAGTGGTCGGTCGGAGGCACCGGGAAATATCCTTCCTTGTAACGTGGACGATATCCCAAATTATTCTCGACTCGGCCCGAGTTCCACCGGCCTTCTTCAGCGTCGATGAAGTAGAAGCCGTGCTGCTCGCGCTGATCGAAGCGAACATTGTCAAAGATAAAGAACTCGGCCTCGGCGCCGAAGTAGGCAGTGTCGGCCATGCCGGTTGAGCTGAGATACATCTCGGCCTTACGGGCGATGTAACGGGGATCGCGATCGTAACGCTGCTTGGTGACCGGGTCGGTGACGTCGCACACCATCACCAGTGTCGGAACTTCGGTGAACGGATCGAGAATGTAAGAACTCGGGTCAGGCATGAGCAGCATGTCGCTCTCGTGGATCGCCGCCCAGCCGCGAATGGATGATCCATCCATACCGAAGCCCTCTTCGAAGGATGACTCGCTCAACTGTTCGATCGGATAAGAAACGTGGTGCCACAGTCCGGGAAGATCCGTGAAGCGCAGGTCGAGCAGCTTGACGCCATTCTTCTTCACGAACTCCAGGACGGTCTTGGGATCAGCCGTCTTCGAATCAGCCATGGATCGCTCCTTTGCGCTGCCGGGACCGACCCGTGCGCGGAATTGGCGACGCGTCCGCACGCACAATGGCTGCGGGCACGCTCGCGATAGAAAATGTCATGGAAGGTAGAGGAAATTACGCGCCTGCTACAATCTCTCATTCATGCAGGACACTTTGAGTCTAGGCGTTCTAAGCCTGTGCAAGGAAATTGATTGTTCTTATGACGGCGATAAGTCATGTTTATGATGAGGTAAACCTTTCATTTGCATGGATATGGATAGCATAAGTTACAGTTGAAGATAAGCTTGGACTGCTTAGCTTTACGGTTCGGTGAGGTTCCAAGCTGTGAGCTGAATGCTGAATGCCGATTGCTGACCGCTTCTATGGACTTTGACCAGCTAGAAACGTTTCTCGAAGTCGCGCGCCTGTCGTCCTTTTCCCGCGCCGCGGAGAAACGCTTTCGCACCCAACCAGCTATCTCATCGCAGATTCGCGCCCTCGAGGAAGAAGTCGGGGCCAAGTTGCTCGACCGCTCCGGCGGCAAGGTTTCTATCACCGCCTCTGGCAAGTTGTTTCAGAAATACGCTGAAGAGACGCTTGAAGCCCGCAAGGCTGTGCTCACTGCCATCGCGGAAACGGAGCGCGTACCCCGCGGCGAGATTATTGTGGGAGCAAATGAAGGCACCTGCCTGCACATTCTTCCTGAGGTCTTTGCTGAGTTCAAAAAACAATATCCCGACGTCGCGGTAAACATCAAGCGTTCGGACTACGGCAAGATCCTGGAATCGGTCATCGATAATTCCGTAGACTTCGGCGTCGTCTCGACCCCGGTGACCGACACCCGATTGACGGTGATGTTGCTGCATCGCGATGAGCTCGTGATAATTGCACCCCCACATCATCCGTTGGCTAAAATGAAGTCGGCCGCAGTCGCAGACGTGGCAAAATTTCCCCTCGTGCTTCCAAAAGCCGGACATACTCGCGATGCGCTGGAAAACCTTTTCCATGAACGCCGCCTCAAGCCACGCTATGCCATGGAACTCGATTCCAGCGAACTGCTCAAGCGTTTTGTGGCCGCCGACGTCGGCGTGGGTTTCATCGCCCGCTTCAATGTCCTGGAAGATGTCCGCGCCAATGCGCTTGTTGCCATCCCCATGTCCGACGCCCAGGTCCGCCGCGACCTAGCCTTGGTTTTTCGCAAAGATAAAGCTTTGAGCCGCGCCGCGCTTGCATTTATAGATATTGCAGCCAGGCTCAAGACTGCTGAAGCGGTGATTCCCGCGAAAAAGTAATGCGTAAATCAAACATAATTGTCCTCGCCTTTTTCATACTTACCGGCATGCCCACGCCGCGATTGCAGTCCCAGACGCCCCGAGCCTCGTCAGTCTCTGCCTACAAACTCACAGAGATTAAAGTCACCGGCACAAAGCGTTACACACCCGACCAGATCGTTGCGTTCAGCGGGCTGCGCCGGGGCGAGAACGTTTCCGAGGAAAACTTCAAAGACATTGTGCAAAGGCTGGGCGAGACTGGCATGTTCACAAATGTGGCTTACAGTTTTTCTTTTTCTCCGACCGGAACCAAGGTCGAATTCCAGCTCGCCGATAACGACAAGCTCGTCCCCGTGGAGTTTGACAACTTCGTTTGGTTCTCGGACCAGGCATTGATCGAGAAAATGCAGAAATATGTTCCGCTATTCCGGGGAGAGATGCCTATCAGCGGCAACCTGCCCGACAAAGTGACCGAGGCCTTGCAGTTCGTGCTCGCCGAACGCGGGCTAGAGAAAGCGCGAGTAGAAGTCAACCGCCACGGCGACGAGGAAGCTGGAACGATTGACCGCGTAATCTATTCCATTTCTGGCACGTCGATTCGTATTCGCAACATAGAGTTTCCCGGCGCTGGTGCGACGGAACTTCCGCTGCTGACTCGTGCTGCTCAACGGGCGCAGGGGGGTGATTACGAGCGCTCCAAGCTCCGCATTTTTGCCCGCCTTGACCTTACCCCGATCTATCTGCGGGAAGGCAAGCTGCGCGCCAAGTTTGGCGAAGCGCAGGCGAAGATAGTGCACGAAACTCCGGACGAAGTTGAGGTGGACGCGGTGCTGCCGGTGGAGGAAGGCCGTGAGTATAAGTTGTCCCGGATTGAATGGTCGGGCAACATAGTGTTTCCCACAGCTCAGCTGTCAAAAGGTATTCATCAGCAACCCGACCAAACAGTGAATGCCGTCCAATTGAGTGACGATTTGGATGCTATCAAACCGCTTTACCAGAGCCGAGGTTACATGAAGGCGGTCGTGACGCCTCAACTCGATCTGAACGACGCGGACGGAACTGCGAGCTACAAATTAGAAGTGAAAGAAGGCGATCAGTATCGCATGGGTGATGTCGAGATTGAAGGTTTGGACGAAAAGTCCAGCGCTCATATTCGCGAGGCTTGGACTTTGCACCAGGGCGAACCGTATGACAGCACTTACGTGAAGCGATTCCTCAAAGACACTGGGGACCTCTTGCCGCCCAGCATCAAGTGGGGCGTCACCATTCACGAAGACTTGAACGAGAAAGAAAAAACTGTGGATGTTACCGTGCGCTTCAAGCCGAAAGCTGCGACCTAGCGACTTTAGCCCGGACTTCTCGTACTCCAAGCTGATTCTTTATAATTGCAAGTTTCGATGCATTCCTGCGGAGGTGTCTGATGGCGGCTTCATACAACGATGTTCCGGTGCCGGCTGGTGGCGGCTCGATTGGCTATAGTAACGGGCGTTACCAGGTGCCCGACAATCCCATTGTCCCGTTTATTGAAGGCGACGGCACCGGCCGCGACATTTGGAAAGCCTCCGTCCGCGTCTTCGATGCCGCCGTCGAGAAAGCTTACAAAGGGAAGCGACGCGTGGCGTGGTATGAAGTGTTTGCCGGCGAAAAGGCCAAGGCGAAGTTTAACAACTGGCTACCTGACGATACCGTGAATGCAGTCCGTGAGTTCCGTGTCGCGATCAAAGGACCGTTGACCACTCCGGTGGGCGGCGGGATCCGCTCCCTGAATGTCGCATTGCGCCAAATTCTCGATCTCTATGCTTGTATACGCCCGGTCAAGTATTACAAAGGCACGCCATCGCCGGTGAAACATCCCGAACGCATGGATATCGTCATCTACCGCGAGAATACCGAAGACGTCTACGCCGGAATCGAATGGGAGCAGGGAACTGCGGACGCTGCCAGGCTCATCGAGTTTCTCAACAAGGACATGTTGAAGGGCGGTAAGAAGCAAGTCCGCTTGGATTCCGGCGTAGGTATCAAACCGATTTCGGTTACCGGGACGAAGCGCCTGGTGCGCATGGCCATCAAGTTCGCACTCGAAAGCGGGCGTAAGTCCGTAACTCTGGTGCATAAGGGAAATATTCAGAAATTTACCGAGGGCGCTTTCCGCAAGTGGGGGTATGAACTCGCTACCGAAGAATTCCGCGACCGGGTAGTCACCGAACGCGAGAGCTGGATCGTGGATAACAAAGACAAGAATCCCAACCTCACCATTGAACAGAATGCGAACTTGATTGAGCCCGGCCTGGAATTTGCCACTGAAGAATTCCGGCAAGCGATCTATAAGGAAGTAAAAGGCGTTTTCGACAAGATCCACAGAACTCACGGCAAGGGCGCATGGAAGAAAAAGCTGATGATCAACGATCGCATCGCCGACTCGATCTTCCAGCAAGTCGTTACCCGCGCCGATGAGTACTCCGTACTTGCCACTCCAAATCTCAACGGCGATTACATTTCGGACGCTTGCGCCGCGCAAGTCGGCGGGCTGGGCATTGCGCCAGGAGCGAACGTGGGTGACGGTTATGCTATTTTTGAGGCCACCCACGGCACCGCCCCAAAATATGCCGACAAAGATGTCATCAATCCCGGTTCAGTAATTCTTTCCGGAGTGATGATGTTCCGCTTCCTCGGTTGGACAGAAGCCGCCGACATGATCGAACACGGCCTGGAGTGCACCATCGAGCAGAAGAAAGTCACCTACGATTTCGAGCGGCTGATGGAAGGCGCAACCAAAGTGAAGACCAGCGAGTTCGCGGACTACATCATCCAAAATATGCAAGCCGCCGTCATGACCGCCGTATGAACAGACAGACGCAAGCGAAATCGGGTTTTCCTTCGTGACAGGCCGTGTCCCGTGGTTAATGGTTTTTGATACGAATTAATAGAAAGGCAAAGTCATGCGCAACAAAGTCACCATCGTAGGCTCCGGAAACGTCGGCGCGACCGCAGCCCACTGGATTGCCTCCAAGGAACTCGCGGACGTTGTGCTGATCGACATCATTGAAGGCGTTCCGCAGGGCAAAGGACTCGACTTGCTGGAAGCCATGCCGATCGAGAAGCGCGACTCCAATATCGTCGGTACCCAGGACTACGCCGACACCGCCAACTCTGACATTGTGGTCATCACCGCCGGAATACCGCGCAAGCCGGGCATGAGCCGCGACGACCTGCTCAACACCAATCACAAAATCATGAAGGATGTGGTCGGCAAAGCCGTGCAATATTCGCCCAACTGCATCCTGATCGTGGTCTCAAATCCGTTGGACGCGATGGCGCAGGCAGCCTACAAGATGAGTGGTTTTTCTCGCAACCGCGTAATTGGTATGGCTGGCGTGCTCGACTCCGCGCGCTTCCGCGCTTTCATAGCGCAGGAGCTCAAGGTTAGCGTTGAGAATGTAACCGCCTTCGTCCTCGGCGGACACGGCGATACGATGGTTCCCCTGCCGCGCTACTCAACGGTTGCAGGCATTCCAATCACGGAGCTGATGGACGCAACAACCGTCGAGCGACTGGTGCAGCGCACCCGCGACGGCGGCGCGGAAATTGTGAAATATCTAAAGACGGGCAGCGCCTACTATGCGCCTTCTGCGGCCGTCACTGAAATGGTCGAGGCCATCCTCAAAGACAAGAAAAAAATCCTCCCCTGCGCCGCGCACTTGGAAGGCGAGTACGGGATCAAAGGACTATTCGTCGGTGTGCCAGTGAAGCTCGGCGCCAAAGGAATCGAGAAGATCATCGAGATCAAGCTAACCGCAGACGAGAAGGCTGCGCTGGATAAGAGCGCCGCGTCAGTGAAAGAATTGGTCGGGGTAATCGGAGTCTAGGTCACTTCTCAGTGGTCGGCTTACAGCTGTTGCCCATCCCGTTTCTTCCCATAACGATAAGCCAACCCGATCCCCGCCGTCATAACTCCCAGCGGCGGCGCCAGCAGCACAAGAATGGCGCGGTTAAGAGCACGCTGGCCGTCTTTGCTGGCTGCGCGCGCTGTCGAATAGCACATGGCGCAGCCCTGAGCGAAGGCGGGAGAGGCCCACAGCCCCAATCCAAGAAGCGAAGTTGCCAAACGCATCTTCATGGCAGTCCCAATTTTACAACGCGTACGGCATCTGCAAAGAAAATGCACATGATGCACAGGCACGCCACAATCGCCGCCATCAGCATAAACCTCATCAACGGAATCTCAAATTTCAGGTGCATGAAGTAAGCAATGATGAGCGCCGCTTTCACCAGCGACAGCACCATCAGCACTTCCAGCATGTGCACTGGGGTGAAGAACTGCTCGTAGGCCAGTACGACTTCAATTCCAGTGAGGATGAGCAACGCTCCCCATACCCAGTAATACTGAGCTTTGCTCTCGTCATGTATGGCGGCTATGTTGTGCATCGCGAAGAGCTTCTCCTCATTTCAGACTAGCGCGCAACCAAAGACCCCTATATCCGCGTAGACATCAAGTAAACCAGTGGGAAGATGAACATCCACACCAGGTCTACGAAATGCCAGTAGAGTCCGGCAACTTCAATGTCGTGAGAGTCGTAAATTTTCGGCTTCAAAAACATCACCATCGCGGACACCACCGCTCCAATCAGCAGCACGTGGACTCCGAGGTGAAAAACATTATTAGCAGGCGTTGCCAGCCAACCGATGAGCCACAACACCACGAGAACCGGCAGGAACTTCTTGCGCAGCGCGACCACGCCTAAATAAATCACGCCAATGGTGACGTGCAGCATGTGCATCCCGGTCAGCGTGAAAAACGTTCCGCCGAATTGCGGGACCGATGGCGCCCAAGGGTTAGTAAACGGCGTCATACCTTCGTGGATGAGCTTGCTCCACTCGATGGCGTGCAGCACGATGAACGCCGCGCCAAAGAACATGGTGGCCAACAGCCAGTTGCGAACCTTGGCCATATCCCCACGATGCGCGGCCAGCACTCCCAGCACCATGGTGAGCGAGCTGGAGAGCAGGCACGCCGTCATGATCGTGGCATTGATAATGCTCTCTTTGCCGAATGGCGTGGGCCAACTCGGGTTTGAAATTCGCCCGTAGCTGTAGGCAAACAGAAGCGCTCCAAACGTCACCGAATCGGACGCCAAGAACAGCCACATCCCGATCTTTTTCGAATAGGTTCCGAACAGGGACGGCTCATATACCCCTGCGACGTCGTGATGAACAGCGGCCTCAGCCATTCGTTTCGCTCTCCTGAACCTCTAGACGTTAATCTTTTACTTTAAGTCTGCAACTTTGACCGCCCCGTCGCTATCGTGCAATCTCAATCAGCGCGAAAATATAAATCCAAAGCAATGCCATGAAATGCCAATACCAGGCGGTGATGTCTACAACGATCCGGCGTCCCTCAACCGGCTTGCGCAGCAGGGAAGTGGCGGCTGCAAAGAGCAGTGCCAAAATTCCTCCAGCAAGGTGAATGGCATGCATCCCAGTCAGTAAATAAACGAACGAACTGCTGGCGCTGGTCGCGAGGTAGAAACCACGCGCTGCCAACTCCTGCCATGCCATCCATTGTCCAATCAGAAAGCCTAGGCCCAGAACCACCGTAACGCCCAACCAGGGAAATGTCTTCTCCTCGCCCAGCGATACGCCCGGAATAGAACTCACCGGCGCCAGCGCAGCCTGCCTTGTAATCTGGCGCCGCGCCAATTCCATGGTCACGCTGCTGATCAGCAAAATCACGGTATTCACCAGCAGCAGCCCCCACGGAATATTCACCGACAACCAATCATGGACATAACTATTAGTGCGAGGATCAACCGTAGGCAGGCCTTTGCGAACGATATAGGCGCTGGTGAACGAGACGAACATCATGATCACCGGCGTCAAACCTACGACCAGCCCGAGACGGGCACGACGCAGACGCTCGCCATAATCGGGTGAACCGTTGGCGCCGCGACCGTCGCCGCCTCCATTGCCGTGGGTAGGTGGTGCGCCACTGCCACCGCCGTGGCGGGTCTGCGGATACTTCACTGCTACTGTGGGACTCAATGTCGCCATACCTGAAGTCTAGTGCGCCGGAGTTGTCGCTGGGTCATTCTGCATGACGAAATCCCGAGCCGCGCCTGGCACACTGTATTCGTAGGGCCCGTGGCTCACCACCGGAGTACGACCACCAAAATTGTCGTGTGGTGGCGGCGTGGCGGTCGTCCATTCGAGGGTGGTTGCCTCCCAGGGGTTGTCCGTCGCCTTCTTTCCTTTGGCCATGCTCCAGAAAAGATTAAACAGGAAGATGAACTGCGCAGAGATGGTCACGATGGCCGCATAGGTTATGAAAGTTTGCAGCGGGATCAGTTTGGTCTGGTAGGCGACCTGGGTGAACTCCGAGTAGCGTCGCGTCTGGCCGGCCAGGCCGAGATAGTGCATTGGCATAAAAATCGCGTAGGTTCCAAGCAGCGTGAGGAAGAAATGCCAGCGGCCGAGGCCCTCGCTCATCATGCGGCCAAACATTTTGGGAAACCAATAATAGGTCGCGGCGAATATGCCGAAGATCGCGGCCACACCCATAATCAAATGGAAGTGACCCACCACGAAGTAAGTATCATGCAGCGGTATATCCAACACCGGCTGCGCCAGGAACGGTCCGCTCAATCCGCCCGACACGAACAGCGAGACAAAGCCGATGGCAAATAGCATCGGCGTGTGGAATCGCACGCGGCCCTGATAGAGCGTCCCCAACCAGTTAAATGTTTTGATCGCCGACGGCACCCCGATTGCCATGGTCATGATGGAGAAAGCAAAAGCCGTGTAAGGGCTCATGCCGCTCATGAACATGTGATGGCCCCATACGACGAATCCTAAAATCCCGATACCCAGCATCGCGTACACCATTGCCCTGTACCCGAAGATCGGCTTACGGGAAAAAGTCGAGAGCAACTGTGAGGCAACTCCCATGCCCGGCAGAATCGCGATGTACACCTCGGGATGCCCAAAGAACCAGAACAGGTGCTGCCACAAAAGCGGCGAGCCACCGTTGTGCTTGATCAGGTCCGTGCTGGAACTGAATCCGCCTGTAGGGAAGCTGGTCTGCCCGGTAAAATTCAGGCCGCCGGGAACGAAGAAACTGGTTCCGAGGTTGCGATCCATCAAGAGCAGGATGCCCGCGGCGAGCAGCACGCCGAACGCCAGCAGCCCAAGAATTGCAGTGATGAACCATGCCCAGCAAGTCAAGGGCATGCGCATCATGGTCATGCCTTTGGCCCGCATGTCGAGAACGGTAGTGATGAAGTTGAGAGCGCCCATCAGGGACGCCGCGCAGAAGATCGCAATGCTGGTGATCCAGAGATCTGCGCCCAGGCCCTCACCCGGCCCGGCGCTTGGAACCGCACTCAGCGGCGCGTAACCGGTCCATCCATGCAGCGGCGCTCCCACAAAGAAGGCAGCCACTAGTACCACGAAGGCAACGAACGTGGTCCAAAACGAGAGCATGTTAAGTGTCGGAAACGCCATGTCCGGCGCGCCAATTTGAATGGGGAGGAAGTAGTTGCCGAAACCTCCCTGCGGCGCGGTCGTAAGCACGAAGAACACCATGATTGTGCCGTGCATGGTCAGAAACATGAGATAGGTTTCAGGCTTGATGGCGCCGAAAATCGGCAGGTTTGCGTTGGGCCAGATCAAGTGGATGCGCATGAGCAGCGAAAGTCCCATGCCGACAAACACAGCGATCAGCGCCAAAAAATAATACTGAAGCCCGATTACCTTGTGGTCCAAGCTAAAAATGTATTTACGGATGAAGCCCTGTGGGGCCGCGTGCGCGTGGATGATCTCCGTACTAGCCATTTACTGTTTCTCCGCCTCCTTCGAGGCCAGCCATTTATCGAATTCTTCCTGGCTGACTACCTTCAGCATTCCGTGCATCTTGTAATGGCCCAGGCCGCAGAGTTCGGCGCAGGCTATCTCGTAGTCACCAGTTTGGATGGGTTTGAAATGCATGTGGATGATGAGGCCTGGCACCGCATCCTGCTTGAACCGCATGGAGGGAATAAAAAGACTGTGAATCACATCCTGCGCGCGTAGCGCCAGGTCAACCTCGCGATTCACCGGAATATACATGGTGCCGCTGACGATGTCATCCTTGGAAGCGGCATCGCTGGGATCCAAACCCACTGCCGATTCGCCACCTGCGGAAGCATCTTCCAACTCGGCCTTGGTGCGGCCGTATTTTCCGTCAGGTCCGGGGTAACGGAAGTACCACGCAAACTGCAACCCGGTAGCTTCCACCGGCACCGCACCCACTTCCGGCGGATCGAAACGCTCAGTCGCCCAGACGCGACTGCCCATCAGGTTCAGTCCAATGAACAGTACCGCAGTCAAAACCGTCCAGATGATTTCGAGTTTTGCGTTGCCGTGAGAGTAGTGCACCGGTTGGGTGGCGCCCCGGTCGCGGTATTGCCAGACGAACAGTCCCAGCGCGCCCTGTGCGGCGACAAAGACGATTCCCATCAGAATGAAGGTGACGGCGAACTGATGATCAATCCAAGCCGCGGACGCCGATGCACCTACCGGGAACCACCAGGTCTTGGCTACAAAAAAATAGGTGCTGACAAAAGTAATTAGCCAAATGAGGGCAAGAAGCGCGAGGCCCATCCACTAGCCTCCCCAGTTTAAGATTTGTCGGACTTTCTTCAAACCTTCCGCTGCTGCCCGTCCTGGGGGAAGTTGCGGTCGGCCACGAAGTTTAACACAGCCCCACATGACGTACGCAAGAAGTTGTTACCCCTGCGGTTAACAACCTATTCAATTCGAAGAAATTCAGACGCAGCAGCGCGATCCATGACTCGACTGTTTTGCTTTTCCTTAGTGTACCGCTGCGTCTTGTTCTTGATCCTGAAAATCTCGCGCATATCATCTCTCCTGCCAGCTAGGCACGCGTCCCGGTGTCCACGGCGCCCCGGCCGCTTCAATATCTTTCTCCAGCTTCGCCAGATCCACTTCAACCAGCGTCCGCAATTTCGCCAACTGTTGCGCGAATTCGTCGGACGCTATGGCGTAGGCATCCAGATGAGTCTTTGTCGGCTTGGTAATCGCGAAACGCTCCCCCTCCATGATGCTGGTGACGCGATCGTTGATTGAAGTTGGCACGTTTTCGTTGCGTGCCGCCAACGCCACATCTCCGCGAAGTGCCCGCAATATCTCCCGATTGCGCTGCGCGATCGAGTCGGCCACAGGGCCGAGCTGTTTGTCGGCAGATGGCGTTTCATGCAGCGCCTTGTGGATGGCAGTAAGCCGAGTTTCTAAATCCTTGGCCATGTTAACCGCACCGGAAACGGTGCGGTACAGGCGTGCGACTTTCTTATGAAATTCGTCGCGTGCCGCGCGATCAGCCGCATCGATGCCAGACACCACCTCCGCCGCCACGTTGAACGATTGTGGCGCACCCAATTCCGTAACCACTCCATCCTTTTTCTGAAACAAGCGAACAGAATACTTGCCCGGCATCACCAGCGGGCCGATGGTACCCGCGTCGGGGAAATCTTCTTCCGGCTGGTCAGCGGGTTTTTCGGGAGGCAGGGACGGAGCCGCGTAGCGTAAATCCCACGCCGTCCGGTGAAATCCTTCGCTGAGCGCGCCACTTACTCGGCGGATCGGCGCGCCCGATTCGTCATAGATCATGAAGTACATCTCCGGCTTCGGCTCCTCGGCCTCCGCCCGCAATTCATCATTGCTGGGGTAGGGAAGTGCCGCACCTTTCTTGGCCGCTTCCTTTTCCGCCTCCTGTCGCGCTTCTTTTTTCGTCTTTAATTTTTCCTTCAGGTAATACGTGAATACTGCCCCGAAAGGGGGATTGTCGGCCGTAAAGAAGGCATCGCCCTGAAAGGCTTTTTTTGTCCCGCCCAGCGGTCGCCGCTGGATATATAAAGGAGCGTCCTTGGCCGGAAACATTAACGCAGGCTGTTGCAGGGCTTCAGCTTTGATCTGGCGCAGAGGACTGACATCGTCCAGAATGTAGAAACTTCTTCCGAATGTCGCCACGATGAGATCGCCCGCACGCGGGTGAATCACCATGTCACGCACTGCAACCGTCGGGAAGCTGCCTTTCAGTTGAATCCATTTCTTGCCCCCGTCGACGGTGAAGAACGCTCCGAACTCCGTCCCGGCGAAAAGGAGATTAGGATTCACCGGATCCTCCGCGAATGCCAGCACCGGGCCATTATCCGGCAGATCGCCGGCGATCGATGTCCATGTCTTGCCACCATCGGTGGATTTCAGCAGATAAGGCTTGAAATCCTCATTCTTATGATTGTCGAAGGCCGCGAACGCCGTGTTCGCATCATAATGCGAAGCCGCCAGCCGGCTGACATAAGTCGAAGCCGGAACTCCGGAAAATTTGTCGTACTTCGTCCAAGTCGCCCCACCATCTTGCGTTACCTGGATTAACCCATCATCGGTGCCGACATAAATCAGACCTTCCTTCTTCGGTGACTCCGTCAGCGAAACAATGTTGCCGTAGAACGAAGTGGACTGATTCTTAGCGACAGCATCAGGCCCCCACACCTTGCCCATGACCGGCAACTTATTACGATCTACCTGGCGAGTCAGGTCTCCGCTCACCGGCTTCCAGGTATCGCCGCGATCATCGCTGCGGAATAATCTGTTTGCCGCGAAATAAAGCCGGGTGTGCGAGTACGGGCTGATGATCAGCGGCGAATCCCAGTTCCAGCGCAGCGGGGGCTCGCCTTTGCCCTCCTGGGGCTGGATTACCAACTCTTCGCCGGTGCGGTGGTCGTGCCGCACCAGCACTCCGTATTGCGATTCCGAATAAATAGTATTTGGATCCTCAGGGTCAACCTGCGAGCGAAAGCCATCGCCGCCGGTAGTGACATACCAGTCGGAATTCACGATGCCGTTGATATTCTTTGTGCGCGACGGTCCGCACCATGAATAATTGTCCTGAGTGCCGCCGCACACGTTGTAGAAGGGAACTGCGTTGTCTACCGCAACGTCGTAGAACTGCACTGTCGGTAGATTCGCCTTGAAACTCCAGCTCGCGCCACGATCAAAACTTTCCGCCACACCCCCGTCAGAACCCAGCAGGTAGTAATCCGTATTATTGGGATCGATCCACAGCGCGTGGTTATCGCCGTGATGGTTCGCTTCGTTGATGCGATGCAGCGTTTTGCCACCATCGTCAGAAACCCGCATATAAACATTCATCACGTAAATGCGGTCAACGTTCTTCGGATCGGCGACAACTTGCCCGTAATACATCGCCCCCAGATCGAATTCGTTTCGCCGCTCCCACGTGCCGCCCTTATCGCTGGAGCGGAAGATCCCGCCTTTGCCGTTGGCCGCTTCAATCGTGGCGTACACCACATTAGGATCAGCCGGCGAAATCGCCAGTCCAATCCGTCCCATATCTTCGGTAGGCAAGCCGGTTTTCAATTTGTTCCACGTGGCCCCGGCATCGGTGGATTTGTAGATGGCACTCTCCGGCCCGCCATCGATCAGCGTGAATACATGACGCCGTCGCTGATATGCCGCAGCGTAAAGAATGTCAGGATTCGACGGATCGATCGCAACGTCCGCCACGCCAGTGTTCTCGCTGATGCTGAGCACCTGCTTCCAGTTTTTACCTGCGTCGGTGGTCTTATAAACGCCACGATCCCCGCCCGGTCCCCATAGCGGGCCTTCTGCGGCAACGTAGACTATTTTGCTATCTCGCGGATCAATTACGATGCGTCCAATGTGCTCGGATTTTTTCAGCCCCAGATTTTTCCAACTCTTGCCGCCATCCTCGGATCGATAAACCCCATCGCCGTATCCCACGCTGCGCTGGCTATTACTCTCCCCCGCCCCCACCCACACCACGGACGCATCATTTGGATCGAGCACCACGGTCCCAATTGAATAGGAACCCTCGCCATCAAATACCGGAGTCCACGTGGTCCCCGCGTTGCTGGTTTTCCAAACTCCGCCGGATGCCACGCCCACGTAATAGTCGGCCCGGTTTTTGGGATTTACCGCAAACGACATCACCCGTCCCGAAGCCACCGCCGGGCCGATCAGACGAAACTGCAGCCCGGAGAAAGTTTCCGCAGTCATGCTTCCCGGCTTCTTCTCTTCGGTTTTCTTTTCTTTCGCCTCCGCGCTGGATTTTGAAGGTTCGGGTTTCTTCGCCTTGGTATTCGACTGGGCGGCGGGCGGCGCTTCCTGTTTTTTTGTTTCCGGAGGCTTTGTTTGCGTGAACAACAGTGATGAAAACGTCGCAAGCACTAATGCCAGCACAAATCCAACACGGCAGTGTAATTTCAAACTAAACCTCCCGATTGGCTACGGAGCCAGTTACGTTTAAAAGCATTTTCAGACGTCCTTCCTGCAAACAAAGGAATATACGGCATGATCGTGAATGCTTTTGATTTCTAAAGGCAGTCGGTCCGAAAGTGATCTCGAATAGGTGTTCATCCCAGAATCACGGATTATAATCGCACCTCAATGCCTCTCACCGCCGGAACCCGATTGGGCCCTACGAAATGGCGCTGCTCGGCTCTGGCGGCATCGGAGAGGTATATCGCGCACGCGATACGCGACTGGATCGCCACGTCGCCGGTCCGAACCGCCTCTTCCACCATTTGTCATTCCGAACCGGCGTCAGCCGGTGAGAGCCTGCCCTGAGCGGAGTCGAAGGGAGTCTGCTGTCCTTCCACGGCTGCCGTCGGAGAAACGCGCCACCGCTCCATCCGCCTCACGATAGAATGATCCGCAATGGCGAAGAAAACGCACCACTCCGGACACGACACTCGCCATGTCCGTCTGCCAAAAAACTACTGCTTCGGCTGCGGCAGGAATAACTCCGACGGCATGCGCCTGAAGTTCCTCTACGACGAGAAGAGAAATTATTTCGTTTGCCGGTTCCGGCTCGGAAAGCGCTACACCGGCCCGCCTGGACACTGTCATGGCGGCATCATCGCCACCATCTTGGACGAGGCCATGGGCAAAGTGAATAAGCTTCGCCAGGTCGTAGCCCTCACTTCGCAGATCACCGTCGACTATTTAAAACCAGTGCCACTCAATAAGCCGCTACGTGTCGAGTCCCGGGAGGTACGGGTGCACGGACGCCGCCACACCAACATGGCAGAAATCCTCAACTACAAAGGCGAAGTGCTGGCTCGCAGCCAGGGAACATTCATCGCCGTCGATGCCCAGCGCATGTTCGCCCGCTGCGCGAAAAAATGATCCAGCGAATACTGTGGCAATTTGTTATGGAAAGCTGCGTTTAACCCTGTCATCCTGAGGAAGCGAAGTCGCGAGCCTGCGAGCGGCTGCGCAGACGAAGGACCTATGCACTTGCTCGCCATAACCAAGGCGGCGAGCAGATACCATTCATGCAGCCCTGGAAAGGTATACCGCTACATGCCTCAGAAACTGTAAAATACTAAGTACGAGCGCCCGGCGCGATCACGCGCCCATTCTTTAAGGGTTTTACCCAAGCGATCCAGAAAAGAGTCACCTATGTCACAAAACAATGGAAGTTCCACCAGCCTTCGCCTCAAGACCGGTCTAGCGGAAATGCTGAAGGGCGGCGTCATCATGGATGTCACCAACGCCGACCAGGCCACTATTGCCGAACAGGCCGGCGCCGTGGCGGTGATGGCGCTGGAGCGCGTTCCCGCGCAGATTCGAGCCGAAGGCGGCGTGGCCCGCATGGCATCGCCGAAAAAAATTCGAGAGATCATGGCGGCGGTGTCCATTCCGGTCATGGCCAAGTGCCGCATCGGACACTTCGCGGAAGCACAAATCTTGCAGGAACTCGGTGTGGACTACATTGACGAATCCGAAGTGTTGACTCCAGCCGACGAAGCTCACCACGTTGACAAGCACGGCTTCAAAACTCCGTTCGTCTGCGGCGCGCGCAACTTGGGAGAAGCCTTGCGCCGCATCGCAGAAGGCGCAGCCATGATTCGTACCAAGGGCGAAGCCGGCACCGGTG
Source organism: Acidobacteriota bacterium (assembly GCA_003225075.1). GTDB lineage: Bacteria > Acidobacteriota > Terriglobia > Terriglobales > Acidobacteriaceae > Gp1-AA124. Next base: position 23,443 of record QIAP01000083.1, read on the forward strand.
ACGTGGTGCACGCCGTCAAGCACATCCGGCAAATTGTGCAGGAGATGAAAATCCTCACCGTCCTAAGCGAAATCGCCACCCCTGCCGACGCCGCGCTGGTCATGCACCTGGGCGCCGAAGCAGTCTTCGTCGGTTCCGGCATCTTCATGAAAGATTCCACTACCTTTGCCGAGCCGGAAGAAGCCGCCCGTCGCGCACGGGCCATTGTCCGTGCTACCACCCATTACAATGACCCTAAAGTATTACTTGAAGTCAGCGAGGACCTTACCGGCGCCATGAAAGGCCTCGCGGTTTCAGCGTTGGATGAAGCTCACATGCTACAAACTAGGGGCTGGTAAACGAGCAAGGGGAAGGGCACCACTTCAGTCGTGACGTTAGGCCCTTAATTCTTGTCATTCCGAACCGGCTTCAGCCGGTGAGGAATCTGCTTTGGGGAGCGTCTCAGCAACCGCGTTCCAGTTACCCCATCCCCTTCTCATTTAGCGAATGGGCAAAACGAAGCGCGAATTGCTAAGGGGCTTTCGTCATCCAGAAACGACTATGACAATCGGAGTCCTGGCCATCCAGGGCGATTTCGACGCCCACCGCAAGCGCCTGCAAGAACTAGGCGCCGAAGTGATCCTGGTTCGCAAGCCCGAACAGCTCGACCAAATAGACGGCCTGATCATCCCCGGCGGCGAGTCCGGAGCATTCCTGAAAATTCTCGGAGCGCTGGGAATTGAGAAGCTGAAAGAATTCGTGCTTCTGAAGCCGACCTTCGGAACCTGCGCCGGCGCGATCATGCTGGCGAAAGAAATTACCAACCCTGAGCAGCCGGGCCTGGGAGCCCTAGACATCCGCATCCGTCGCAACGCCTACGGCCGCCAGATTGACAGCTCCATCCGCACCGGCCGGCTGGGAGACTCGCCCCTGGAAATGGTTTTCATCCGCGCCCCCAAGATTGAGCGTGTGGGAGCGGGAGTGGAAGTACTTGCTACGGAGGGCAAAGATCCGGTAGTCGTTCGCCAGGGTAAGGCTATGGCCGCTACATTCCATCCGGAACTCAGTGACGACACCCGCGTGCACCGCGCCTTCTTGGAGTTGATCGGCAACGGACAGCCTCACTAACCCCGGCCCCGCTCCAGATAGCGCAGACTGGCGCTCGAATCAAGGACGTACGTTACCATTTATCCTTTCGGCGCCGTTCCCGCCTGAGTTCGTCCGAAAGAGAAGGCTTGCCGGAGAAAAATCCGCGTGTCTTGTCAACCAGCTCTTCGGACACTGGCTAGAGCACAATCCTCGGCCCATCTTGGGTGACGGCAATGCGTGTCCCCGGCTCAATGCCCCGGGGAGGACCTCATCTCAGAAGGAATAACGAATTGCCCTTTGGTGCTTACGGTAGTGATCCGACGGAGCATGGCTTACATTACACATTAAGGTAAGAATCGCGCACTCTTAATTTTTGCCCTTGACAGCTGATTTAGCGTAACCGTATAGTTACGCATTATGCGGAACCGTTCGGTTACATATTCGGCCGAAACTGCCTTTCATGCGCTGGCCCATCCTACCCGCCGCGCCGTGCTCGACCTGCTGCGGCAGGGCAGCCAGCCCGCCGGTCGCATCGCCAGCGCCTTCCCCGTGTCGCGTCCAGCCATCTCGAAACATTTGCGCTTATTGCGCAGGGCGCATCTCGTGCAGGAAAGAAGGGAAGGCCGGCATCGGCTTTACCAGCTCAACCCCGAACCACTGAAGGCGGTGGATTCCTGGCTCGATCAGTATCGTGTCTTCTGGCGGGCAAACCTGTCCAGCCTGAAGACGTTTGTCGAAGGCGAATACGCCAAAGAGAGCTCCAGGCTGCAAAAGAAGAAATAACTTTAGAGGAGAACATAAAAATGAAAACGCTTCGCATCGCCGTTTCCTTTTTACTTGTGCTGCTAGCAACCGCTGCTACGGCCGAGTCCGACTCCCAAAAATCATTCGCCGCCTTGAAAACCCTCGCCGGTTCTTGGACAGGCAAAGGCTCACAAGGTCAACCCGTACAAGTTTCCTACCGCGTCACTTCCGGAGGTTCCGCGCTGATGAGCGAGATCCAGGGCGAAAAGGAGGACATGGTTTCGATGTTCCATCCTGATGGAGACCGGCTGCTGATGACCCATTACTGCGAGGCCGGGAACCAGCCGCGCATGGTCGGAGCCGTATCGCCCGACGGAAAGACAATCACATTCAACTTCCTCGACGCCACCAACCTGACCGCCGCGCAGCCCGGACACATGGGACACCTCGTCGTCACCCTGGTCGATGCCAACCATCACACCGAGGCCTGGGAGTTCACCAACAACGACGGCAGCAAGATGCACGAGGTTTTCGACCTGCAGCGCAAGAACTGATCAGCGGTTGGCCGGGCGTGGTCGAACAGCTCAAGAATTTGTCGAGAGGTATCTTTGTCGAGAATTAACGAGGAGATTCCATGGCAACCGTCGCAATCACTCCCGATCAGGACAAGATCACTGCGGAAATTTTCATCGCCGCTCCGCCGGAACGTGTCTTCCCGGCAATCACTGATCCCCAGCAGATGCCCAAGTGGTGGGGCCAGCAGGGCATGTATCGTATCACCGAATGGACTGGCGATCTCCGCCCCGGAGGCAAATGGACGAGCCTCGGGGTCGGCGCCGACGGCGTCTCGTTCCGCGTCGAGGGCGAATATCTCGAGGTCGATCCACCTCGCCTGCTGACCTACACCTGGATTGCAAGTTGGAGCGGTGCTCGGCAAACCACTGTGCGCTGGGAGCTCGCGCCCCACGCGGTTCATGGCCTACAGCATTCTGGACCGCAAAAGGTGGGCACGGGCACGATGGTAAAACTTCGTCACGAGGGTTTCGCCGCCGCTCCCAAGGAAGCGCTTAACCACGCGCAAGGTTGGACGCGCGTCCTCGCCTGGATGCAGGCCGTCGTCGAAAAGGGAGAAACCCTGGGCACCCGCCCGCCGGCGTCGGGGAGCAAGCGCGAAAAAACGAATCAACTTGGCGGGCTGTTCCCGGGCGCCGCACAAGATCAGTGTGCGTTTGGATTCGTGGAGTTTTTTCGCAACCTCCTCCAGCGCAAACAGGCCAGTGGCATCGAGCGCGTTCATGTTGCGAAGCCGCAGAATGACCACCGGCGGCAGCTTGTGAAGATTCTCCGTCACCACAGAAATTTTGTCGGTCGCCCCAAACAGGAACGGTCCATGAATGCGAAAGATGGTGGCATAGTACGGGATGTCCTTGTCTTGCAGAATGTGGACTCGCCCGTCTTCGATGTAGTCATCGGTCACTTGCGACACTGTCGTGGTGCTGGCTACGCGGCTGATGAACAGCAGCGCTGCCAGAATCATTCCTGCCTCAACCGCGACCGTTAAGTCGGCAAACACCGTGAGGCCGAACGTCACCAGCCATACGCTGATGTCCGTCTTGGTCAGTTTGAGCAACTGCGGGATTTCCCGCCACTCACCCATGTTGTAGGCCACCACCATCAGAATCCCGGCAAGCGCCGCCATGGGCACGTAACTCACCAGCGGTGCCGCAAACAGCACCACGCATAACAGCGTCAGCGAGTGGACAACTCCCGCGAGCGGCGACTGCGCCCCGGCGCGAATGCTGGTGGCGGTGCGCGCAATGGCGCCAGTGGCCGGCAATCCGCCGAATATCGGCGACACCATATTGGCCACCCCCTGCCCGATCAACTCCACGTTCGGATTATGCCGGTCGTTGCTCATGCGATCCGAGACCACTGCCGACATCAGCGATTCAATCGCTCCCAGCATCGCCACGGTAAACGCCGGGCCCAGCAAACCATGAATCAGTTCCATGCGAAATTTCGGGATTTGCCAATGTGGCAATCCGCTTGGAATTCCGCCAAAACGCGTGCCGATGGTTTCGACCGGCAACTTAAGCAACACCACCGCTGCCGTTCCCAGCAGCATGGCGAAAATCGCGCCCGGGACACGGTTTGAAATGCCATGACAGACTGCAATCACCACCACCGTGCCCACGGCCAGCGCAGTCGCCGCGTAAGAAAGAGTGTGGAAGTTCGCCGCCAACGCCGCCACTCGCAAGGAAAATACTCCCGGCACATTGTCCAAACGCAATCCGAAAAAGTCTTTCACCTGGGTGCTGGCAATCAGGACGGCAATGCCATTAGTGAATCCCATCACTACCGGCCGCGGTATAAACTTCACCGCCGTCCCCAGCCCGGTTACGCCCATAATCACCAGCAGAACTCCGGCCATCACCGTGCACACAAACAGACCGTCCACCCCGTGGACCGCGACGATCCCCGCGACCACCACCACAAAGGCCCCAGTCGGGCCGCCGATTTGCGTCTTGGAGCCTCCCAACACAGA
>QIAP01000205.1 GCA_003225075.1 Acidobacteriota bacterium
CAGGGTCCATGTCTCCATAGTCCTGGTTCTCGCCCCCCATGCCCCAGCAGAAGCTATACGCTTGGGTCCCCACCCCAGCGTGAATCGACCAGCCGGGAGAGACTACTATTTCGCGATCTTTCATAACAATGTGCCGAGTTTCTTCCGCGAGCCCCATAAGGTGAAAGACCCGCGCTTGCTCGGGCAGATTGAAATACATATAGATCTCAGATCGGCGCATATGGGTGTGAGCAGGCATCGTATTCCACGCGCTTCCCGAATGAAGATGCGTTACGCCCATTACTAATTGGCAGCTCCGCGCGCCATCGAGATGTATGTACTTACAAACGGTGCGGCGGTTACACATTTCGGCGCCGCCCAGTTCAACTAGGCTGGCATCGGCTTTACGGACCAGCGTGGTGGGATAACTGGAATGCGCAGGACAGCTGAGAAAATAAAATACGGCTGGTGAATCCGGATCGGCCGACTCAAGTTCAATCGCCTTGGCTCCGCGCCCTATATATAAGCAGTCGAGATTTTCGAGAGCATAACTGTCGCTGCCAACCTGAACCGCGCCGCTGCCGCCGGTGTTCAGAACTCCTACTTCGCGCCGTTCGGTGAAGGACTTCGCCCGTAACGTGTCATCCGCGGTGAGTACAATGCGGTTTTTCAAGGGTACGGCCATGCCCACCACTGCGCGATCCAAGTCGATGTACACCTGGTGAATCTGTCCGGGCACGCAGAGATCATCAATCAGGAATGTTTCTCGAATCTGCGTGGTCGTCATCGTGCGGTAACGCACCGGATCGGCGATGAAACGAGTTTTCATAGTTCGTCGTTGTTCCTTGCCTGTCGGTTCTTATGGTGCACGAGGAAAAATGTCACTTCCAAGGGGCTGCTTGAATTCCCAAGATGCGGTAAACGATTACGGCCAGCAGTACCTATTTACCAAAATAATGACGCGCTGTCTGCACTTTTATATACGAGCGTCCCGCTATGCGGGATATTTGGTGGCGTCAAGTTTGTATCCGTTTTCGGCTGCGTAAGAGTGCGGGTTGCTTTTGCCGCCAAGCCGTTACACAGCTTATTTTCTGAGGCAACGTACCGCATAGAGGGACGCCGCGGCACAATTTTCTTGACACTAGTTATTCGAGGCTGCCAGAATCCCGGCATTGAAGTCCAAAGGTGAAGCAATGAAGGTTCCGGCCCGACTTGATGCGGCGAGTCATTGCTGCGTCAGCCATCGGCGAACAGCATAATGTGATCGGCATCGACACGGAATCCCCTAAGAATCGGCAAACCAATAGCATCCGAGTCCGTGCCAAAGAGGAGGGGTTGTGAGAAAAGCAGTGCACGTCGCGTTCGCGTGTTTTCTTCTGCTCAGCGTGGCCCACGTCGGTCTCGCGCAAAATACGAACTCCGGCGATATTCGCGGTACCGTGACCGACTCATCCGGCGCGGTGATGCAGGGCGTCAGTGTCACTGTAACTAACAACGATACCGGTGTGATTAACAAGTTCGTGACGAATAGCAACGGCTTATACGATACCAACTCGATTTTGCCCGGAAACTACACCATTGAATTCGGCAAAGCGGGTTTCGCAACACTCAAGCGGGGGCCGATCCCGATTCAGGTCGGAATCGTGACCGTCGACGCCACCTTGAAGGTTGGTTCGAGCACGCAGGTGGTGGAGGTGACTTTCACTGCGCCGCTGCTCAAGACGGAGGATGCACAGGTAGCGACGACTTTGTCAACAAGACAGTTGGCCAACCTGCCGAGCGTTGATCCGGCAAACGGATGGACCAGTCTTATGAAGTGGCTTCCCGGCGCTACCAGCACCCCCGGCCAGGGCACCAACGGTGGCGGCGGCGGCGGTGATCGAAACCCGGGAGTCGATCAAGCCATCGCCGGCACCATGCCCTACTTCTCCAGTTATCTGATTGACGGTGGATCGATCTGGTTGCCGCACAGCGCCAACATTGACCAGGGCGAAAGCGAGACCGTGGCCGAAGTGAACGTGATTGCATCAACTGCACCCGCGCAGTATGGCGGAGGCGGTAATGTATTCAACCTCATCAGCAAGAGCGGAACCAATCAGTTTCACGGCGCGCTCTATGAATATTTCCAAAACGACGCCCTGAACGCGAGGGATTACTTCAATCGGCCTCCTCAAGAAAAGGCGAGGCAGCGTTTCAACTACTTTGGCGGCTCAATTGGCGGGCCGATCCTCAAGAACAAGCTATTCTTTTATTTCAACTATCAGCAGTTAGAAAACCCGAACAACTCGCAAGCTACGGTCAGTGTTCCTACCGCCGCCATGAAAGCTGGGTGTTTCGATCCGGCGATCTTCGGAAACAATCTGACCCTTGACGCTGCCCATGGTGGCGCGCCATTAACGACCAATGCCGGTCAATGCGGGGCTTTCAATCCTGCCGACTTGGCTCTCCCAACAGCCGCTTTTGATCCAGTGGCAGCGAAAATCGAGACGTATTGGCCTGCGCCCAACTTACCTGGAACGACAAGCAACTATAGCTATTTGAAAGCCAGCAATGGCAATAGCAAGAAAACGTTTGGGCGGCTGGACTATAACATCAGCGAAAAGAACCGCCTCAACATTACGGTCAATATGCATGACAGCCCCCACAAGACTAATGCTGACCCCGACGGCTTTGCCTGTCCAATAGGTTGCGATAACAATGCCGCCGAAAGCTATAGCGCACAGGTCTCGGACGTCCACACCTTCAGTTCTTCTCTGGTAAACGAATTCCGGTATTCGTTCGTTCGGCAGGGGAATTGGTTCGTTCCGCAAACCTTGGGCAAGGGCTTCCCGGCCACTTTGGGATTGCAGTTCTCCCAGGCGGACGTGTTTCCGACGGTCCAATTCCAGGGAACTGCATCGCCCAACCAATTGAATACGGGCACGAATGCAGTCTTTATCGAGAACACCTTCATTCCCTCGGACGTATTAACCATGATTCGCGGTAAGCACATTCTGCACTTCGGGGGCGAGGTTATGTTCGAGCAGGATAATTCGACTCCCTGGGGCAGCATCCACGCCGCAGATTTCACTTTTACTGGCCAGTACACGACCAGCAACCCTACGAAATCAGTGGGCTACGCCGACTTCTTGTTAGGAGATGTGCAACAGTGGAGCACCTCGACTCAACCGGAGCACGGAATGCGGGCCAAGAACCCGTCGTTTTTTGCCCAAGACGACATCAAGCTGCGGTCGAACCTGACCGTTAATCTTGGGGTCCGGGTGGAAGTGCATGGTGGGATGAGCGAAGTCAAGAACAATATGGGTGGTTTTGATCCGACCCTTACGAATCCCGTTACCAACACACCAGGCTCGATTTGGTTTGCTGGCTTGAACGGGGCGCGGACTAAATCCTTCGAGACAAAAGCCATAGAAATGCCTCGCTTGGGCTTCGCCTGGCAGGCGTCGAATAATTGGGTGGTGCGGGGCGGGGTTGGCCAATATTCCAGCCTGTGGAGCATGGACACTGTAGGCGGACCTCTTGGTTTCGGCTCTGGCGTTACCGGCACTGCATCAACTGCCAGCACGACCACCCCAGTGGTGCAGCTTTCAGGGACTGGGGCGGGGCTACCGATTATTGCCGGTCGCAACCCTGCTCTTTACAACGGTCAGGGAAATGGGTTCATTCCCTATACCCCGTATGATCTTCCCATTATGAATGGCTGGCAGTGGACGGCAAGCGTGCAGCGGCGTTTGCCCGGAAATATGGTGGTGGAGGGTCAATATGTGGGCAACCACTGGGAGAACATGATGTTCGAAGCTGATGTCAACCAGTTGCCTGCCAACGAGCTAGGCTGCCCGTCGTCACCGGCGACGCCTGACTTGTGCAGGCCATTTCCGCAATATACGGGCATTGGCGTTGGCGCGGGCGGTTCCCGTACCGGTTTGTACAAAGGCGTTTCGAACTATGAGGCGGTCCAGGGCTTGCTTCATAAACCGTTCGGCAATGGCTTGTCTGCCGAACTCGCTTACACATGGTCTCGGCTGAAGGATGATATGGACACGTCCGGCTGGGGCAACCAATTCGGCGGCGTGTTCTACCAGGACGCGTACAATCCCCACGCGAACTATGGGCTCTCGAATTTTGATAGGCCACATGCGTTCAAAGCGACGGCAGTCTACGCGCTGCCCCTCGGCAAGGGACATCAATACCTGAACTCGGCTGCAGCGGATGCGGCGCTCGGGGGCTGGCAAGCGTCACTTACCTTCCAGGCCGAATCGGGGGCTCCGTTCACTGTGTGGTTGGATCCTTCTGCGGACGGCTCCCTGTGCAACACGGCCCAAGGTGGCTGTGCGCTATATCCTAACTTGACCGGCAATCCGCATGTGTCGAATCAGTCGATAAGTCAGTGGTTCAACCCGGCGGCATTTGCAATCCCATCGGCAAACACATTCGGCAGCAACAAGAGAAATTCGCTCCGTGGACCTAAGTTGACGGATCTGGATTTCTCACTGGGTAAGACCTGGGGTCTGCCGGGATGGGAGCAAGGGAAACTGGGGCTTCGGATGGATGCTACTAACATCTTGAACCATCCAAGTTTCCAGAATCCCGACGGTAAACTCACTGATTCAAGTGTCGGTACTATCACCGGAACCACGATCGGTGGCCGCGTACTTCAGCTTGCTGCCAGGTTCTCCTTCTAAACAGGGAGCATCGGCAGCATCTCAACTGGAAAGGGCAGCGTCTGACGCTGCCCTTTCTTACTGCCGGCGGAGCAGACTCATGGTGCGGTACCATTGTCAACGATGAAAACAAAAGAAGGCCTGGGTCTGCTCGGAATTGTCTTCTTTTTTCTCGGTGCACTCCAGTGCGTCTCCCAATCTACCGCTAGCCGCGCCCAGGAAATCGCGTCGCATGCCCATCAAGCCCAAGAATTCCTAAAAGAGCGACGGCCTGATCTGGCAATACCCGAGTTTCGTGCCATCGTTGCGCTCGATCCGAACAACGTGGATGCTCGCGGCAACCTCGGGGTTCTGTTGTTCTTCCAGGGCGACTATCCGGCCGCGATTCCGCATCTTCGGGCGGCGCTCAAGCTCCGGCCCACTCTATGGAGGATGCAGGCTCTCCTGGGTATGGCGGAGAGGAGGACTGGGAGCAGCAAGAGCGCTCTTGCAGACTTGGAGAAAGCTTTCCCCAAGTTGCAGGAAGACAAAATTCAGATTGAAGCTGGTATGGAGTTGATTGAAATCCACGCTGGTGCTGGCGATCTGGACAAGGCCGCAGCGACCGTCAGCGCTCTTCGCAGCCGGTATCCAACCAATGTAGAGGTACTCTACACTTCCTACCGAATCTATTCAGATCTTGCCGGCGAGGCCATGCTCAGCTTGTCCCTGGTGGCTCCAACATCCGCCCGGATGCATCAGGTCATGGCGCATGAACTGGAGAAACACGGAGATGAGCAGGCTGCGATCAGGAACTACCGCGAAGCGCTGAAGCTAGACCCGCAGCTACCTGGGCTGCATTTTGAATTGGCCGAGATGCTGAATGCCTCGTCACTTGCGTCCGAACAGCGAGAGGCGGAGACTGAGTACAAGGCGGCGCTTGCCGTTAACCAATTCGACGAAAGGGCCGAGTTTAGACTGGGAGACATCTCTTCCCGGCGAGGCGACGTGCAGGAAGCCTACGCACACTATTCCCGAGCGGTGCAACTCCAGCCGAATGATGCGGAGGCCAACATTGGTCTTGCGAAAGTACTGATGCTGATGAATCAGCCCGACAAAGCCGAACCGCTGCTCCAGCGCGCCGTTCAGTTGGATCCCACAAGTGCCGCGGCCCACTTCCGGCTGAGCACCTTGTATCGGCAGGCAGGACGCACTGCGGACGCAACACGGGAACTGGAGGAATACCAGAAGTACAAAGAGTTGAAAGAGAAGCTTCGGGATATTTACCACGACATGCGTGTCGTGCCGGCTAAACAGGAAGGCGAGGTAACCGACGTGCGCCAATAGCGGATCGCCCATGGACGGGATCTACGCCGCTCATGAAAAGAAAATCTTTGACGCCTTGAACTCACCGGACCACGACACCTCCATTTGCGATAGGAAAAAATTGAGCGCATTCGTTCATTTATTCTTGATGGTAGTTGCCTTTGCACTTGCTCACTCTCAACTTTCCGAAAGCCCCTCGCGTGGGATTGAATCACACGACGGCAAAGCAGGACTGCAGGATGTGGTAGCAATTACTGCCAGCGCGCAAACAACTCCACAGAGCTCCTCCCAATGGCCGCAATTGGTGGATATCACCGGCTCCACCGGCATCAAGTTTGAACATCTCTCGAGTCCAGAACAGAAGTACATTGTGGAGTCGATGAGTGGCGGGGTCGCTCTGATTGACTATGATCGTGATGGCTGGCCGGACATCTATTTCACCAACGCGCAAAGCGTGGAGATGGCGCTTGCCGGCAAGAAAGCTCGGAGTGCGCTTTACCACAATAATCACAACGGAACCTTCACCGACGTCACAGACAAAGCAGGGGTCGGTTATCCCTGTTGGGCCATGGGTGCGGCCGTCGGCGATTACAACAATGACGGCTGGCCGGATTTGTTGGTCACTTGTTTCGGGGGTGTGGTTCTCTATCGCAGTAATGGTGAGGGAACGTTTACTGACGTCACCAGGCAATCCGGCTTGAGCAGTGACTCAGGATGGGCTACCGGCGCGGCTTTTGGCGACTATGACAACGACGGCTGGGCAGATTTGTTTGTGTCGCACTATGTAGCCCTTAATCTGAGCAATCTCCCCTCATTCGGATCCATGAAAACGTGCAAATACCACGGCATTGATGTGCAGTGCGGACCGAAGGGTCTCAATGGCTCTCCAGA
>QIAP01000206.1 GCA_003225075.1 Acidobacteriota bacterium
AACTGCGGACAGTGCCGGGGGAGACCGTCGCACGTACCAAGATTGACTTACATCTTCCCGACACCGATAGCTTGGCCTCTGACACACTGGCCCGAGTCCGCCAGAATCTGGGCAGCGATTTCGTGGTGCTCGGCTCCTATCTTGATTTGGGGAAAGACGGGGGAGGGCAACTCCGCCTCGACCTTCGTCTGCAGGATACCGAGCGCGGAGATACTGTCGCTTCTATTTCGGAGGTCGGCAACGAGACAGACTTATTGCAGCTCGTCTCGCGAACCGGCAGCCGCCTGCGGGGCCAACTGGGCGTCGGCGCAGCGTCAGCAGTCGAATCCGCGGCAGTCCAGGCTTCGGTACCCTCGAATCCTGAGGCTACAAGGCTGTATTCCCAAGGGTTGGCCAAACTTCGCGCTTTCGATGCACTCGCCGCCCGCGACATTCTCACTAAAGCTGTGGCAGCCGATCCTTCCTATCCCCTGGCACATTCCGCTTTGGCTAAAGCATGGATTGCTCTCGGCTACGAAACCAAGGCACGGGATGAGGCTAAACAAGCTCTCAACAGTGCTGCCGAACTCTCCCGTGAGGATCATCTCCTCGTAGAAGCCAGGTACTACGAAGCCGACAAGCAGTGGGGCAAGGCGATGGAAGCTTATGCCACGCTGTTCAGTTTCTTCCCCGACAATTTGGAATATGGCTTATACCTCGCCAGCGCACAGACCGCCGGCGGTCGAGGCAAGGACGCTCTCGCCTCCGTTCAGAAACTTCGAAGTTTGCCAGGGGAGGGGAAAGACGATCCCCGGATTGATTCAGCAGAGCAAGAGGCCGCCTACTCGTTATCTGACAATCAGGCTACGCTGGCGGCCGCAGAAAAAACTATAACGAAGGCAAGTGCCTCCGGCGCGAACCTGGTGTTGGCGCGGGCACGTTCTTTCCAGTGCCGTTCATTGGCTGATGTGGGCCGGCCCGAAGCTTCCAAACTTGCCTGCGACGAAGCCGCGCGAATTTACCAACAGGCAGGAGATTTGAGCGGTGTGGCTCGCACCCTTCATTCCATTGCCGAGGTCCCGTTGAATCAAGGCGATTTGGACCACGCCAAGAAATTGTACGAACAGGCTTTGTCGATCTCGCGACAAATTGGCGACCGGCGTGGTGTAGGGCGCGAAATGGGTAACATCGGTCTGATCTATGCGCAGCAGGGATATCTAGCACGCGCAGAACAAATCTACAGGGAAAGCATTGCCATTACGCGTGAAATCGGCGACAAGGCTGGGCTGGCGGTGGACCTGGGCAATCTAGGTGACCTCCTGCATTCGCAAGCGAGATTCGCAGATGCCCTCGCAAGTTACACGTCCGCCCTGGAATTGGCGCGAGAGGTGGGCCACCAGCTCTCGGTATCAATCGACCTTCAAGAAATCGGCGACGTGTTAGCAGACCAGGGCGATCTTGACGCAGCCATGAAAAACTATGACAAGGCCCTCGCCATACAGAGGGACATCGGCTCGCGCAGCTACTACGCTGGGACGTTGCTCCCCATGGGGAATGTACTCCGGCAGAAAGGGGATGCGGCAGGAGCGAAGAAAGCCTATGAAGAGGCCTTGTCCATACGGCAGCAGTTAGGAGAAAGAGGAACTTCCGCAGATACTCAATTGGCTCTGGCCCAGTTGGCCTGCGACCTAGGCCACGGTGCCGACGCCGAACCGCTGATTCTTGCTGCCATGCTCGAATTGCACGCCGCGAAAGAGACAGACCACGAGATTCTTGCCGCCGCTCTTCTCTCCCAATCCCTCCTCCAACAGGCAAAGTTGCCGGACGCACAGAAAACCATCGCCGACGCACTGAAATTGGCAGCGAAGAGTCAGGATGTGACGGTGCGACTCGCCCTCACCATCAGCAACGCCTATTTGCGAACTGCCCTTCATGACGTCGCCGGCGCGCAACGTATTGCGCTCGATGCCCTTGCCGAAACCACCAAGCTGGGCTACGGTCCCATGGAATTCGAGGCGTCTCTCGCTCTGGGAACTATCGAAATGCAAGGCAACAATCCCGCTGCGGGCCGTGATCGCTTAGCCAGACTGGAAAAAGCCGCAAGGTCCAAGGGTTTCGAGTTGATTGCCAGAAAGTCTGCTTTGCAAAGGAACCAGTAAGCCAAATCGTCTGCTAAAGCGGCTGAACCCCAAGCTTACCCACCCTGCTGCTTCCCCCTCCCAGTCGGTCTCCCCAAAAAAGTCTGCCTCGAACTGATGAATCGTGATCCCTTTTTTCGCCCTTTTGCGCGTTATGGACGAAGCGAAAAGTGCAACTCACCAGAAAGGAACAAGACAATGTCGCAGACTAGTGAATCAGGCTTAAAAATCGTTTTCAGAAACCCGCAGCCTAAGCGTGAACTTCAGCAGACTACTACCTGGTTGCTGTACGCGCGAGACTTCGATCTCAGGATCGTAGTTTCGCATGATCGAGGAAATCGCCCTCGCATTCTTAGCAAAGAAGCAGCTTAGCCGGACTATTCACATCGCCCATGTTCACACCGCCTCTGAGAGTACGAATTTATGGCCAATGAAATCACCAATTCGGCGACGGCGCCCAACCTGCCGTTTGAAGCTCACTGCACCAGCTTTCGGCCAAAACCCATCAGATATGGCCTCCCTTGCGCCAAGTGTCACACTTATTACTCCGCAGATTTGAGCGTTTGCCCCATCTGCAATTGTCGCGAGCGCGTTTCCGCCCGCGTTGCACCCTCTAACACTCGCGCGGCCTTCTGACCGCGGCAATCCCTCCTCAGTTGCCACGTCTTTATTTATTCGTTTCCTTCACAATCTGCGCCCATCCCAAACTCCCCCCAAAGTTCGATAAGTCTCGGCTAAAAAGTTTTTTTAGCCGGTGAGCTACTTTCCGATCCATTTGCGCGTTATGGCCGAACGTCAAATCAAACGCACTCCCAATGAGTGCTAAAACAATTGGAGGATGTATGAAAAACCATTTGCGTAACCTGACTACTGACCCACGAACCGCCAGGATTGCGGTTATCTGCGCCTTAGCCCTGGCATTGGCCGCTCCAACCTTCGCTACGTCCAGTTCTGAGGTTCTCCGCACGCTGAACAGCCGTGGAATCTCCGGAGACTTTCCTCAGCGCACCGGGGAGATCGTTACCGTAAATTTCGCAAATACGCCGAGCCCCATCGTTGTGACTTGGCAGGGTGATGTCGCTAGTGCTGGCCGTTTTCTAATGTCGGTTAGCGTCAATGGCCAGCCCTGCGGCGCGTACGGTGGAAGTCAGATTCCTTACTTTCTGGGCACTCCCACCTCGAACCCGATCGGCTATGCACCGAACGGTTTCAACGACATTTCGATGCAATGGGTAGTGTTGCCCAGTGACGGCTTGGTGCTCGGAAACAACACGATCGAGTTATGTGCCGGTGCCCATCCGACCTTCAACCATGGCGCAAGCTTCCTCTTGGGATTTCGTACCCTGACTGTTCGAAAGGGAAACTGATCGAACTGGAATCTTGCTTCCGGGCTCATTTCGGCACGTCAGAATCAGGAGATCATCTCATTCTGCTGATTTGACGTGCCGAATCGTTTTCCCGCGGCCATGCCCGCGCCCTCCTCAGCTCATCGAAAATTTTCCACCAGCATGATGTTGGATTCTGCGAATTCATCCTGCACGTAGACAATCGATTTGCCGTCGCGGGACAGCGCCAATCCCCAGCCGGGCTCTTTCTCCAGGGTCCAGATGGGAATGGTTTTGCGCGTCGCAAAATCTAAGAACTGAATTGTCGCGTGAGGTGACTTATCGAATCTCAGGAAGTAAATGCCATTAGTGGTGAGCGCCCAATTCGGCCAACTGCCGCCTCGGACCTCCTCCAACACTTGAGTCTCTTCCCCGCCCGCCAGGGGCATTCTCCACACGCCTCCTGCTTCGTACTTGGAGTAATAAAGGAAGCGCCCATCGAAAGATTCGACCCCGGAAATTCCACCGTTCTTAGTTAGCTTGGTCGGAGGTCCCCCTTGCACGGGCATCTTCCATAGCTGAAAAGGTTCACTGCCGCGTTTGGAAGCGAAGTAAATCGACTTGCCATCGGGTGACCAGGTAGGAGAAAGATTATCGGCGCCCGGAATGGTGGGCAGCAGCCGAGGAACGCCGCCGCCTACTTCGACCACATAAATCTCGCTCAGTTCTTTGGGATGAAATTCGAAGGCCACATACCGTCCATTGGGGGACCATCGTGCCCGTCCGGCCGTTCCATGCAAGGAAGTAAGCTGGTCGCACGTCGATCCATCGGTTGCGCACGTCCAGATATCCCAGAAGCCAAGCCGATTCGACTCGAACGCAATCTTCTTTCCGTCAGGAGATAAATCGGGCCGCATCTTGTCGCCCTTCTCCGAAATCAACACCGAGGGCGGTCTTTGATGATGCTTTTGATCTTTCAAGTCAAGCCGCCAAATGTTGAACTTGGCAACAACCTGGTGGTAAACCAACTGGTCGCCCTTGGGAGGAATGGACGGCCAACCTCCCTCGCCCATCGGACCCGCCACCGGTCGAGGTACACCTCCGGAAGCCCATATTCTCCACAAGCTCTCCGGACCCCCACGCGTAGAAGAGAAGACGATTTCCCGGCCGTCCACAGTCCAAGCCGGAGGCCCAACAATGGGGCGATGATCGAAGGTCAGGCGCCTGGCTTCGCCGCCCGCCGCGGCAACGACGTAGACATCGTTGCAAACACCGGCGACGGTGGAGCGCACGAATGCGACCTGCGAGCCGTCAGGCGAAAACTTGGGCGCATGGTCAAGTGATCCTCCGGGGGTAAGGTCAGCCGGCGCGTGCTGTAGTCAGCAAACGAAAGCAATGAGATCCAGGAGCGAGGCGAATCGACCGCACTGGCCTCGGGGAACGCCAAAAACTTCCCGTCGGGCGACCAGGCGAGCCCTGTTCCCATGGGAGCGGGTCCCCTGTATACCCGGTGTTCGGTGCCGCCCAGGGCGGGAATCACAATGATAGAAAAGGTTTTGTCGGCGTAACGAATGAACGCCACCTGGCGGCCGTCGGGCGACCATGTTGGGCAGCAGTCGCCGGAATCGCTGGTCAGGCGAAGAGATTTCTCGCCCCCCACCATCGCCGTATAGATTCCGGTGTTGTGCGCGCCATCGCCGTTGCGAAATGCGACTTGCTTGCCGTCGGGAGAAAAAGCGGGCGTGACCTGAAACCCCCGCAGGCTCACCAGCGGCACAACCTCGATGGAAGGTAGCGGCCTCTCCGCCGTTTTCCGATAGAAGGCCCAGAGCCCAATCGCGCACACCACAACCATCAGCGGGATACCGGCCATCCACGCTTTTCCTCGCGCATATTTTCCTGCCGGCGTCTTGTCAACCAGGGCCGCGACATCCGCGACCTTCGAGAGTGTAAGCCCCCCGTCACCGAGCGGGCCAATGAATCGATAACCTCTCTTGGCCACGGTTTCAATGAAACGGGGTTTGTCGGCAGAATCGCAGAGCGCCTCGCGTAGTCTGGCGACGGCGCTGTTCAGGCCATGATCGAAGTCGACGAAGGTGTCGGCCGGCCAAAGGTTCTGGCGTAACTCCTCCCGCGTGACCACTTCCCCGCATCGCTCCAACAGCAGGGACAAAATACGGAAGGGCTGTTCTTGGAGCTTAACTAGCCGGCCTTGCTTACGCAATTCACCCGCTCGAAGATCAATCTCAAAAATATCAAAGCGAACCGTCACTGAAAACACGTTTTGAAGCACATGTCCCGTTACCCACACGTGTAGCACGCGTGTGTGCTGTTGCATTGCCGGAAATATTGATTGATGCAAAAGTTCGAGCAATGGAAGCGAGGAAATCGACCTAACGATGATGGGTCTCTCAAAGGACATGACAATGAACGCGCGAGTGCTGTTTACAGTTACGTTGCTGGCAGTAGTTTGGTTCTGCTCTTTTACCAACGTTGCACACGGCCAGGCAAGTGCCGAACCGATACCAGGTGGCGAAACCGGTCAGGCTGACCTCTCTTCTCTTCAGAAGAAAGCTCAGAGCGGCGATGTGAAAGCAAAGTACTTGCTGGGCTGGTCCTACATGAGCGGCACCGGAGTTTCTCAAGACTACCAGGAAGCGGTGAGGTGGTACCGCGAGGCGGCGGCGCAAGGTTCGGCCGACGCGGAGTTTGGACTGGGTTATCTGTACGAACAAGGTAAAGGCGTCGGACGAGATTACCGCCAAGCCCTGGCGCATTACACCGTCGCCGCCAAACATGGCCAGGCGACGGCGGAGAACAATCTTGGCTCGATGTATGAGCGCGGACAGGGAGTTCGAAGGGATCTGGGTGAAGCCGCGCGTTGGTATCGCGCTGCTGCCGACCAGGGTGAAGTTACGGCCCAGTGTAATTTGGCGTCCTTATTCTTTCGCGGCAGAGGCATTGCGCAAGACTATGCACAGGCGGCCACCTGGTTTCGGGCCGCCGCCGAGCGGGATTACCCTCCTGCTCAGGATGATCTTGCGTGGATGTATTATACCGGCAACGGCGTGACACTCGACTACTCCGAAGCGGCGAAGTGGGTGCAGCGAGCCGCTGCCCAGGGATACGCTCGGGCACAAGTGGACCTCGGATATCTTTACGAGCAAGGTAAGGGCGTTCCGCTCGATTATGTCAGTGCCTACGCGTGGTACAAACTGGCCGTGGCAGGCGGGGATGATCGGGGTCGAGAAAGAATGAAAAGCCTGTCCCGGGTGATGACCCAACAGCAGATCAGCGAGGCCAGCAATCGGGCAGCGCAATTCCCTGGAGCTCGCTTGCCGCAAGCGGGGATGAGCAACCCAAACGGGATCAGAAGCTCATTTACTCCGGGTGATGAGAAGAAGTGAGTCCCCGGAGAGACGCAGACGCGGTGCGCCGCTCTGTTGATGGTTTTGCTTTGCAACGTTTCTTCTCGCCGGGGGTCTTCAGTTGCTCATCGTTCAGCCTGCCTCACGCGGTATAGAGCTCCGCCAAGCCACGCACAGGGCAAGGCGGTGAGCACGAGTGCGATCGGGTACCAGGCTGGCCCTAGGTGCATCGGGATCGTTGCGATGGCGCCGGCCCCGCCCACGATGAGCCCTACAACCCCTAAGGCCATCGCGTGACGCATCGGCGCGTCAGGCGCGTACTTTGCCGTGAGGTAGCTTCCAAAGATGGTGTCAAGGATCCGATAGCTCAACGCCAAAAGACTCAAGCGCGGGTCGTACATCGGCTGGCCCCAAGGCGGATACACCCTGAGCACATGCAGCATCTGGTCTGTGCCGAGTGAAAGAACTACGACCGCGACAAATCCGAAGAGTACGGCGCCCGCACTTCGCAACCGGCGGCGAGGATACGTACGAGTTGTCGTCGTTGGAATTGTCATTTGTCTCCCCCAGCCAGCGTCGACGCCACCAACTCTGCCAACCGGTCGTAGCTCGCCGCTCTACAGCTTGCGATCTTCAAGGCTTCCTGAATTTTGGTTGCTGGCTTTTCATGAAATTCGCGCCAGCACCCGGTTTTCTCGTCCAGCTTGCCACAGGTGATAAACTATAACTATATGAAAATACCTGAGGCGCAGCTCACTGCTGCGCCTTTTTTACGCGGACTAAGCCTCCGCGCAAAACCACAACTCGTAGAGATAAGAGACAATAAATAAAAGATAATTGGGACTACGAATGGAACAATACTCGGAACAATACTCTGAAACCATAACTACTATCTTCGCCGTGGCCGACGAAGAATCCGGACGCCCCGCCCGCCGCCGCCGCAACCCATCGCGCGTCGGAGAGCTCGCCGAAGCCGCCTTTCTTTACAAAGCCGCTGGCCTGGATTTCGGCGTCGCCAAGCCCTGGAATAGCGAGCGCTACGATTTCATTATCGATTCCGGCGCCCGCCTCTGGCGCGTCCAGCTCAAATGCACCGAAGTCCTGCGCGCCCGCGGCTACGACGTTCAGCCCATCTACAATGTCTACGGCAAAGGCAAAATGGTTTACACCGCCGAAGACATCGACGCCCTCGCCGTCCACATCACCCCGCTCGATGTCTGGTACGTGCTCCCCGTCGAGGACTTTGCCCCCCCGCAAGAGCCTCCGCTTCTACCCCAGCAACGCCTGCAAGCGCGCCCGCTTCGAACGCTTCCGCGAAGCCTGGCACCTCCTCCGCCCATGACAAAAACCAGCCGGGTGCCCCGTCCTCGTCTCTCCGCATTTTGGAGAGACAGGGCGGGGACAATCTACGACTCCTTATGGCGGGTGGCCCACCTGATTCAATCACGGACTACATCTAAATCTACGGGGGGGGTGCCCCATCCATTCCGCGCTTTTGCGGAATGGGTGGGTGCCGGGGATCACCAGGGACCGCGCTAGGTCGCTCGCCGCGACCACGCCACCGGCAGAATCGCCCCCAGCGTAGCGACAGGCAGCAATCCAGCGCCCAGCAGCGGCAGTACAACCCATACCGACGGCCTTGCTGGCAGCCATCGCGCCAATAAATCGAGCGCTAACGCGGTAACCCAAGACCACGCCAAAAGCAGGAATGGCACTCGCCGGAGAATATCAGTCATCACGGTGCCGTGTACCGCATCGTTCTCAAACCATAACCAGAGCAGCGCGGGTAAGAGGATCACTTGCAGGTGGGGCACGTTTTCGGGAATCATTACCAGGGTCGCACACAGCGTTACCGCAGTCGTCAAACCGAATGCCGGCGAATTGGCAGGTTCATGACGTGACCTCCACCATATTCGCGCCAGCACGCACAGTAGAACGATGGTTAGAAACACTCCGCCAACCGGTGTGAACAATGCCGCCAGGGCCGACTTACCCTGTGTGTAACCTATGTAGTCTCGCGTCGCTGCGATAAAGTAAAACAGCCAGTGCGGAAACAATACTTCGGACGCCACGAGCAACAGCGCCATGGTCGCTGCCAAGCCCACCACAAACATTCTGCGCTGCTTCCATTCCGCCGCGGCCCACAGGCATAGCCAGATCACAGTAAGCGCAACCATTTGCGGCTTAATAGTTGCCATTGCCAGCAGGCTTCCGGCCAATACCAGGCGTCCACGGACCAGCGCCGCCACAGATCCAACCACCAGAAACGCCACCAGCAGCCCCAATTGCTGTAGATAAATTCCCTGCACAATTGGAAAACTCGCCAGGGTTAATGCGACTGCAATAATTAACGTGGTCTTGTCGCAGCGCAATCGAAGTACTCGAAACCAAATCGGTACGCTGGCCACCGTCAAAGCCAGCAATCCTCCCTTAAATACCACTCGTGCCGTCTCAAAGGGCATCAGCACAGTGGGAGCCAAAAGAAAAACAACACGGAGAGGATAAGCAAACCCTTCCTGATCTTTCGGGTCAGCCGGATTATTCGCATTCAGCGGACGCCCGTAAAATCCGCTTTGGATTTCGCGCGTGATCTCCGGACTATATGGATTACGCCGGTGCAGCAGCAGTTCGCGCGCCCCTAACCATCTCGGATAGAGATCGGAAAGATTGCCGCGGGGCACTCCCCGTTCTGCTGCGTCTAACTTTTCATACTGGATAAGTACATGGCTGGTGTAATACCACATTCCGCAAGCAAAAGTCACCGCCAGCAGCATCGCGGAATACAACCTGTAGTCTCGCGGACGAGTAGGCATCGCTGCAGAGTATATATTCGCCAAAGAAGGCCGCGCGTCTACATCCAAAATCTGCCAACTTACCGATCACTGCTCAGGATCAATCGTCTCGGGATCAATCGTCTGATCGAGATAAATCCACAACACCCGCGAAAAGAGCGCGATCGTCGGCGCCAGTGGCAGAAACAGTATCACCGCCCAGACGGTATCCTTCGTGATCCACCGTCCTGTGATGCGCCATAACAACGCCGCAATCAGCGTGATCGTCACCAGCGCAATGCCGTAGCTGATGTACATCGCTCCCAGAAAATATCCCGCCTCCCGCGCAAACTTGAGATGGCACACCGGACAGCGCTCATGCATCTTGGGAAATCCCCGGAAAATCGAATAACGAAAGATCGTTCCCAGCCGGCAGCGTGGGCAGCGCTGCGCCAGGATACTTCCCAGCGTCGAGGACTTCATAGGCTTGGTTAGTGTAATCCCGGAAGTAGTTCACAAAAGTGGTTCAATCGGCATAGGGGGGAAAGTCGCCTCTCCTCCCCTGCCACACCACCAGGACATGCGGGTCCGCATCCGGCGGTTCGGCGGATTAAGCTAAGACCGTACGACCATAGGCGGGAGCCCGAGCTCAGCAAAGTAGGCATTGGGTACGGCAATGTTCAGAGCGGGCGAGTTCGCGAGCCGCCAGGGACCGTGGGGACTCCCGGCGGTTTTCGCCGCCAGGGCCTGACTGACGCCCCGTTTGCGAAGCTCGCGGAACCTGGTCCGTCCGCGCTTCCACTGCTTCCACACCACCGACCGGAGTCGGCGGCGTAACCACGTTTCAAGGCTTTGCAACACCGAGGGCGTTTGACAGTCACCGAAGTACCCGAGCCAACCACGCAGGAAAGTCGTGATCTCCTTGACCATCTGTGGCAGGCTAATGCCACGGGTTCGACGTGTCTGTTCTCGAATCCTCTCCTTGAAGCGAGCGATGGCCTTGGGGGCGATTCGCCGCCTCGGTTCTCGTTCACTCGTGAAGCTGAATCCGAGAAACTTTCTGTCCCTCGGTCGAGCCACGGCGCTCTTCGCCTGATTCACCTTGAGCTTGAGGCGGTGCGTAATGAAGTGCGTAATGCCCTCCATCACTCGTTGTCCCGCTCGTGCGCTGCCCACGTAAATGTTACTGTCTAGGGTAAAGGAATGGCTCAGGGCGTTAGACGAGGTCTATCTGTTGCTGCGGGTTTCCCCTTTGCAGTGCCTCATTAACCTCATCATGACCCGTTCACCATTCCCTTCCCATCCCACCGGACGTTCAGTTTTCCCGAATCCGGCGGTCCGACAGTCTTCGTCACACGGCATGCGCAGGCTAGCGCGCGTACTCGATGACTCCACTCCCGATGTAGATCATCCCTCGGGCGTACAGAGTCGCATTCGGGTATTGCTTCCACCCGAAGCCTCGACCTTTATGGCGAAGGTTCAAGTACCGGCGAAAGCGAGTGTTGATGAATCGCTGCAAGCTGCGAAATGCCTGGCTCGCATTGGTATGGCGGAAGTAATTCACCCATCCCCGTACCGTTTGATTCACTTGCTCAACAAACTCTGCGGGCCTGATTGGCGCCCGCCGCTTGGTGAAGTACTTAATCCGTCGTCGGATGTTGCGCTGCGCAGCCTTGCTGGGAAAGATGTAGACGTTCTGCTTGCCGCTTTTGGGAGAACGTCGCTTCACGAACTGGAACCCGATGAAGTCGAATCCTTCGATCAACTTCGTAATTCGGGTCTTTTCGCGATTGATCGTCAAGCCCATCCGTGACGCGATGGCCTCGAATGCCTGAAGAGCATGCGCACCGCTCTTGCGGCAAACGAGAATCGCATCATCAGCGTAGCGGTGCAGTGAAGCCCCCAGTTTCTCCGGGTAGCCTCGTTTGTGCCACACCTGATCCAGCAAGTTGAGATAGATGTTGCTGTAGAGCGGTGAAATCGGTGACCCTTGCGGGACTCCCACCGTCGTTGGCTCCACCTTCCCTTCATAGGCGATTCCTACCGTCAGGCTCTGTTTGATCAGCCGCAGCATGCTCCCATCCACCACGCGTTGCTTGATCAAGACGATCAGCTTGTCGTGCGGAATGGTCGTGAAGTAGCTGCGGAAATCAATCTCTATCACGCCCCAGGCTCCCCGATACAGGTCGGTGCGAATCGCCGTCGAGGCCATCTTCGCGTCTCGCTGCGGACGGTAGCCGTAAGAACATGGGTGAAAGTCGGCCTCAAAGATCGGTTCCAGCACCAGCTTCATCGCAGTTTGCACCACGCGATCTTGAACCGTCGCAATCCCCAGTGGTCGAGTGCCTCCCTTAGGTTTCGGGATATCCACTCTTCGCACCGGCTGAAAGCAATAGCTCTTGGCACGCAGTTGTTCCTGCAATCGGCTGAGCATTCCCTCTTCTTCTCCACGCGACTCAATGCCTTCGATGGTTTCGTTATCCACGCCCGGCGCACCCCGATTGGCTTTTACTTGTCTCCATGCCTCCCGGAGCACGTCGTTGCGCCACACTTTGTCGTACAGACTGTAGAACTTCACAGCTTGCGACTGCTTGGCTGTGCGATATAGGGTTCGTTGCAGGTGGCGAACTTGTTCTGTTTCGTTTCTAGCCATAAGGCAATCAAAACTTCCTCAACTGCATTGAACCTCTGTGACTGAAGCAGGGCCCCTTCCCTCGGATTGGGTTATGTTGTCCCAACCTTCCAGCAGTACTATGAGCCCCGCGGAATTCTCATCCGACCGAACCGGATTTCGGTTCCCTTATACCGGCCCGTTGCCAGCGGTCCACTGGCATCGCATGAGATCTCCCGGCCTAGGATCATCACCCTTTCACAACGTGCCATCTCCAACACCCCGGTGTGAACAGATGGTTCAACTGTCCGTTAATCCCCACCTGTTGGCAGCCTTCCCGCGCAGACGATACGGTCAGCTCACACAGTAAGAGTATGACGAGGCTGATTCGAGTTCATGGTTATTACGGCCCGCTGTTTTGCATCTTCGTTCAAGGTCACTTGAGCCGTCGGCTCGCGCCTCCAACTCGACCTCCTGCTAGATCCCCGAACGGACGATTGGGATCAGGGGATTCGCACCCCATTAGGTTGATGTCTGTACCGGCGTGCCATCGGCAAACCTCGTCAGCTGATATCCTCTCAGTCGCATCTCCCGATCGAATGGCGTCAGAAGTATGTTACTGAGCACGGGCGAAACTACACTACCCTGCGGAGTGCCGCG
>QIAP01000084.1 GCA_003225075.1 Acidobacteriota bacterium
TCGGCGGACCAGTATCCTTGGAAAGAATCGCCATATCAATCGATAGAAAGTGGATTGAAAGCGAGACGAAGGTTTGTTCAGCAATAGATCGCCGGGACTAAAAACCTGTTGAAACTGGAGCTCTTCGAAGTCACACATCATCCCGCGCACTTCAGCTTGCGTGAATGACTTTGTTCCCGGGCTCTCCAGGTGATCGTAAACAACCTCGCGGACTGAATTCCCGCGCCAGATTCCATACCGCATCCACAACATGAATCCCGTTAATGAAGGATTGTGATACACCATGACGCGGGCTTGCCCGTTCGGCTTGAGTACTCTCCACGCTTCTCGCAGGCATTGTTGCGTGCTGGGACTGTGGTGCATCACGCCATAGGAATAAACCACGTCAAACGTGTTATCCGCGAAGGGTAGGTGCTCCGCGTCGGCAGTTCTCAGATCTGGCTGGTAGCCCGCAGCCTCGCAACGTCGTCGCGCCTTTTCCAGAGAAGCAGATGAGAAGTCAACCCCAGTTGCTTGTGCCCCCGCTTTGAGCCATTCTAGGTAGTCGGCGCCCATGCCGACGCCGATCTCCAGAACGCGTAAACCTCGGGAGGCTCTAAACCGTGCGAATTCAAAAATATGAGGCTCCAAGCTGTACCGCGAACGAGCGTGAGCATCGAAGCCCTCTCGATCCTCGATGTAACGAGCGCCACAGGGCTCCGCATCCCAGAACCTTTGAACAGTCTCCTTGAGCCCGTCAACTGATCCAACAACCATCATGATTGAAAAATGAATCTCGAAACCGATGCTAGCATAAGGTTCTTCTCACTTCGATACCCAGTTACCATTCTCACAAACATACAGCGTCGAACCTGGCCCGCCGTCCGAACGCGTGTAGAAACTTCCTGTGACACACGAACCGGTTGGAGTACCGGCAGCCCCGAGCGTAATTGTCGCTGTTCCGCCCAACTTCAGGTGTCCACTCTTATTGACACTTACCTTGACGTCGCCTTCTTTGTCTTGGACTTGAAAAATGTCGGCAGTGGGAGAAGGCGCGTTGGCCTGCTTAACGATAATAGCTGGTACATCGGAGTCCGGTTGAACGCGCACCGGAACGGAGAATTTCTTCATGACCGTCGTCAGACTCTCTTGCGGAGTTTGGTCGGGCGCCTTCCCAATATAACTGCGGATCTCTGTTCTAGCGCGATCATAGAGAATTGTCCCCAAGGCATCATAGATTCCGGTGGCTGCATCTGCCGGATCAGCATCCGGCCGCGCCCACGGATTAGTAAGGGTTTTTTCGGGGTTGGAATCAAACCAAGTGATCGCGTCTAAAGGCCCAGTTCCCATGGTCAGGAAATTCAGTCGACCCTTTAAGCCGCGGTCATGGCCACCATCATAGATCATGCTGTTGGGCAAAACGAGCCCACCATAAAAATGCGTATTCTGAGATCCTTGGATACTCTGACAGCTGAACCGGATGATTCCGACTGGCCCGTCGCCTCCTCCGCCCAAGGCAGGATTGCAGTCTTGGACAAACACACTCGCCATTTTGGGATGAACTTCGGCAACTACGAACTGCGGTAGCTTGTCCAGATGTCCGGTCGCGGTAGAGATTTCATTGTTAGTGTCATTTCCAGAACTTAATACCAGGTCGCCGGGCCACAAATCAAGAACAGGATAGTAAATGCTTGGCGATGAGATCCCGACGACAGCGAATGCCGCGGGAGATTCGCTCTGATCGGCAAAAGTACACAGGGTTGCCGTGCAGGCAGACTTCGCTGATACTTGTCCTACGAGAAATTTTCCTGAACCGTAAGGCGGAGTCTTGTCGCCCGTACGCTCCCACGTCTTACGAAGAATCTTGTACTGGTCCGCCCCTCCTCTACCATCCGGGGCCCATTTGACTGTGACCGCTGACTTTCCGTCTGACCTGGCATAACCGGCCGGGAGAGGCAGACTGTCTCCGTAGCTCGGGTGATGCATGACGATCCAATATTCATAAATAATTGGGCCATTATTGGAGAACTGTGGCATGCGGCCCTGGGGTCCGATGCCACCACTCTGTTTGAAAACTCCTCCTTGCTGGATCACTCCCGCGCTACCAATATTTCCCACCGGGTTAGGGCAACGCCCTGATTCTTCGTAGACATTTTGCCACTCAATATTGGCGTAGCCTCCCCGCTTAAGGCCGCCACGAAGACCGAACTGAGACCATCCCTGAATGACACTGTCGCTGATTCGCAGATTATTGCCACTGTTCCAGTCGACTCCGTTGCCATGGCAATCCAGCGTCAAGTCGACATGGGTAATCCAGCCATTTGCCGAGCAGATATTGAACGGACCCGGTGCGTAAATGGCAGAACCCACAAATGCGGCGTCGGTACGTAAATTGTTTCCATCGAATTGCTGCAATCCGTCCAGGGTGAATGCTTGATCGTCGCAGATCGTCACGTAGTGGCCGAACGTCGCCTTGGTCGACGAGAAAACGGTTCCGATATTACGAAATGTGCTCTTGTTGGCTTGGTCATAAATCATGCTTCCTGTGTTCCCGATAGCCATCGGGCGAGCCCGCAGGCCGGTTACGGCGATGTTCGTATATCGTACCGATTTCTGTCCGTCACCAGTAATGAAGCAGTCTTGATTCGAGACGTAGCACTCGAGAACCCCACCGGAGAACTCAATCTGCTGGTTGCTGCCTTCGACGTAAATGGGCGCGTACGCCTTGTACGGTGAACCCAGGGCATCGACGACTACTAATCCACCCTGCCTTCTCCGATACCCAAAACCATAAGGCTCAACCTGGAACAGCGCGTCTTCCGATGCCTCTTTGATTCCCCCTGACGCACTCCCAATCTTGTAACCAGCGCCATGTTGGTAGGCTGTCCTGATGTTAATAGTGCAAGAGGAGCCTCCCTTCTGCACCGTACCGCCCATGACTAATACGGCCTCGGGGCTTCCCGGTCCAGCGATGTACACGTATTGTGTAGGGGCACCAATGTCTGGATCGGTAATCGTCAGCCCTCGGGGGCATGGCGCAAGGGTAATGGAGTTTGTGCCCGCGGAGAGCGCACTTGGCGAGGTTGGGGTCTGTACCCAGTTGTAATCGGACGCGAATCGAACGTGGCGAGGTTCTCCGCCACTTTTCTCTGTCCTATCGCCAGCCTGCACGTTTTCGTGATCAGACCTGGCTGATTGCCCTGACACGAGCAAAGTAGAACACGAGAGAAAGGGTAGGAGAACGAGACCAGTCAGGCGCATAAAATCTCCCCGCTCTCAGTCAAAAAAAGTTTCACAGCGATCGGGATCACGTTAGCATGGAAACGTGATCAGGCAAATTCTTAAGCGATTGAGTCGAGGCGTAATCCTAAAAAGACGTTTACCAATCGAATTCGGCAAAACTGCATTCCTGGTGTCACCTGAATCTGCCCTTGGGTATTGGAGGCACAACATTGCAAGGGTCGATCCATTCCTCCTATCGATGGCGCGACAGTGGGCTCGCAATGAAACAACTGTGTGGGATATCGGAGCCAACGTGGGATTATTCTCTTTTGCAGCCGCTGCGCTAGGATCAAGAGTTCTCGCTGTAGAGGCTGACGTTTGGCTGGCAAGCCTTCTCCACCGCTCCGTACTGCTCAACGGCGCCCCCGTAACGGTTCTTGCGGCTGCGGTCGCCGCCACTCCCGGAATATCCAGCTTGCACTTTTCAGAAGAGGGCAAGTCGTCCAACTCACTGCTGGGAGCCGGGCCTGCTCAGACGGTCGTCACTATCACCTTAGACTGGATACTTGAGCACTATCCCCCTCCACAAGTATTGAAGATTGATGTTGAGGGCATGGAGTATAGAGTCTTAAAGGGAGCACATAAGGTT
Source organism: Acidobacteriota bacterium (assembly GCA_003225075.1). Taxonomy (GTDB): domain Bacteria; phylum Acidobacteriota; class Terriglobia; order Terriglobales; family Acidobacteriaceae; genus Gp1-AA124. The sequence goes on from QIAP01000084.1 coordinate 3,851, forward strand.
CTTGAGCATCGACCCGTCATCTTGTGCGAAGTCACTCAGGATCATGACGGAGTCGGACAACTGTTAAGGAATGCAGGTTACGTCCTCTATGCGGCCCGAGACCAGAGGCATCTTCCACTTCAACGCCCTTCCCGCGACACGCTCGCTCTACCTTCGCTTGCCTGACATTCAGCGAGTGCGACGACGTTATTGGTCGCTTCAGAAGAGTTGCGCGGAATTTGCAGGATCTCGCCAATTGCGCTCCATCGGGAGGTTTTTAGGGGAGAAGCGAAGGAAACGACTGGCACGTCGAGCTGCGCCCCCGCCACGGCAACCGTAAACGGGCAACTCAATTGGAAATGGATAGACGACCGGCAAAGGAAAAGTTATCCTGCTTTTCGCTGATGGGGTTACACGTATGCAGATCGACTACGAACTGACGCAGACGGACTTCATAGACTCATTTGCTGCTCACCGTAACCGCAGTATTTTCAGCAAGTGGGTAACGCGGTTGTTCATGTCCTTCGCCATCATGGGCCGCTATCCTTGCTTTTGGGCTCATCGTTAAACCCAATGCTCAGGATGCGAAAAATATCATGCCGTACTTCGTGCTGACCTTCCTATGGATTGGAATACTGCGGGTTCTTCCACGGTGGAACGCTCGTAAGCAATTTATGAAACAACCAGGAGCCCAGGGACCCCACACTGTATTGATGGATACCACAGGCGTCCACTGGCACAATGATGAAAGTTGTAGTGCATCTTCAGAGCCCAGATGTACCGCAGGCCAGCTTTGCGGCGCAGCCTAAAACCATGTACCGCGGAGGGACTTCATCCACGGTTTGGGAGTCATAAACGAACCGGACGCGTGTCCAGTGAACCTTCTGACCAGGACAGTCCAGTATCAAGTGGATTCTGGACCGACGTTCAACTGTCGGTTGCCGGTTTTACGATGGATGCGAAGTCCGCTACGGAGACGATCAGCTAATGGGCTAGCAGGCCGTGTCTAAAATCATTTCACGGCTGATCTTCAAAATGTTCGTGCTCACCATGGGTCGGAGGTTCTCCCGGGCCACTGTTCCACTGTTCCGATCCCCGCAGGACTCTGCGCTTGCGTCGCTCGCTACTTTTTATCTACCCGCACAACCAGGTCGAGATCGGGGGCAACAGTTGCTTTCAAATACTTGCCAAAAAATTCCTCAACCAGAGATCGGGTTAATAGGCTCGTGAGCAGGGCCCGTTCAAACGCACTGTTGTCCGGCGGGGATTCTCGGGAGAAGCGGCTAGCAAGCAGGTTTGCGTCGGTGAAACTTCCATGGTTGGCTCCGCCCACGATGACGTAGTACGAATTCGATTCGCTGCCGACGTACTCACGAATTTGAACTGCCGGGTTTGAAGCGTGCTCCTCAGCCGCAAGGAACAGCAAAGGCTTGCGCACTGGAACAGGCCGAACATCCGCGTTCATGCCGGGGAAGGTGGAGCCGTCCAGGTTGACGCCAGCCAGAATGCGGGGTTCCTCCTGTGTGGCGAGTGCTGCTGTCGTTCCACCCAGAGAGTGGCCTACGATTCCAATCTTGGACAAATCCAGGTGGCGCTGCCAGAAATGATCATGCGAGTTCATTTCCTGGAGCTGGTCGAGAACGAATCTCACATCTGCCACCAAGACCTCGTCCACGAACTTACCAATGGCCACGCCTTGAGTTCGATAATCGGCTTCGACGGGCCAGTAGGCCGTAAATTTGAATACGTGCCCGTCCGGAAACACCGAAATCAGTGCGTCAGGGGGATGGTTGGCGGCAACCACGATGAAGCCGCTACTCGCCAGACCCTCAGCCAGAATTGTGTAGATAGCCGGCACGACATCTGAGCCGTGTTCCAGAAGAACAACTGGAAAAGGGCCGCCCCTGGGCGATGGCTGCCAGGGTCCTAGCGTGTGTGCGCACGAGGCGTTGGAAGTCCGGTTGCAGTTTCCACTCTTCGGCCAGCGCATCCGCAGTCTTTTTGTCCATGTAGGGCGCATGTGCGGAAGTACCTTCCACTGCCGGATACCACATCGTGACTAGCAGATCCCGGCTGCGGTGCGGGTCTCTCAACACAATCGTTTTAGTGCCTACGGGGTAGCAGCCATTGGGTTGGGGAAGATCGAATCCTGCCTGGCTTGCATTGGAGGCTTGAGAGGGCAAAGCGACTAGAAACAGTACGAAGATGGGAAAGGCAAGGAATGCAGCTTTGCTGTTCATTGCTTCTTACTCCCAACGGCGACGACGGTAACTCCTTTCTTAGACGTACAGCGACCAGGCTCGTGAGCACTACGCCGACCCGTGACACCCCGTAGCCCAACCTGCGTGATCCATCCCGGTTACCATGACATTCCTTCACATCCATGACCTGCTAATCACTTTGCGCCGAAAATGATTTACGGTACTGTGTGGACATGGTTATGGGAACGCGTAGACAGCGTCAGCGGCAAGAAGAGCTTTGGTACCGCCGAGATCTACGCAAGCTCCGGGCCATCCTTTCTATCGGCGGCTGAACGAAGTGCTGGACGAGGCAGGCTTCGATGAGTTCTGCGAAGGGCGCTGCCAGAAGTTCTATCACGAGAAGTTGGGGCGTCCGTCATTGGCGCCGGTGATGTATTTTCGGGTGATGCTGATCGGTTTCTTTGAAGGGATCGAAAGCGAACGGGGCATCGCTTGGCGGGTAGCGGATTCGTTGTGCTTGCGGCAGTTTTTGCAGATCGGGCTGGATGAGCGGACGCCGGATCATGTGACCATCTCGCGCACGCCGGCTGATGGACGAGGCCACGCATCAGGAGGTTTTTGGCTGGGTGCTGCGGCAAGTAACGCGGGCGGGATTGTTGAGAGGAAAGACGATCGGCATCGACGCCACTACGCTGGAAGCCAACGCTGCGATGAAGTCGATTGTTCGGCGCAGCGTCGCCTCATCGGTAGCTTCCAGCCCGGTCGCCTCCGCCAACCCCTTCAGGTACTCGGTGTAGCTCTCCGTCGTATCGCGGCGCATGGATCGGCGACGCAAGAAGAAGGGCTCGAATGAGGAGTGGGTCAACCCCCATGATCCGGAAGCCGAGATCACGCGCATGAAAGACGGCCGTACCGCGCTGGCCTACAAGGCCGAGCACGCCGTAGACATGGATCCCGGAGCGATTGTGGCAGTGACCACACACAGTGGAGTGGTCGGCGATACAGCCTCGATAGAGGAGACTTTGCCAAGCGCGGGAGAAGCGGTAGCAGAACAGATCGCAGAGCCGACGGCGGACGGTAAGTTCAAGGTGAACGCGAAGGGTGTGGAAGAGTTCGTGGCGGATAGGGGCTACCATTCCGGGGGCGTGCTGGTGTCGGCGCGGCAATCTAATGTGCGATCCTACATCGCTGAACCGGCCCGCGGACGGCGGAAGGGCGGGAAAGCGGGAAGCGCAGGCGGCAGTCTATGCGAATCGGCAGCGGATCGGTGGCCGTCGCGGTAAGCAGTTGTTGAGGCGTCGGGGCGAGCTGGTCGAGCGGACCTTCGCGCACGCCTACGAGACCGGGGCTCTGCGGCGACTCTACGTGCGCGGCAAGGAGAACGTGCACAAAAGGCTGCTGCTGCAAGCGGCGGCGTGCAACTTGGCGTTGCTGCTCCGGAAGATAATTGGCGCAGGTACACCACGGGCACTTCAGGACGTGGTGACAATCCTATTTTTCCACCTTATGTGCCTCATCTCGACTCCCAAGGCGACCGCCGTGCCTCCGCGTGCCTTGCATGTCGCGCCGGATACTGCATCGCCGTCAACGTGTTCGATGAAAACTCGATGTCAGAAATCGTGGATTTAGGCACGGACTGCTAGAGACACCTTCCCTCACGCGACACGCGAGCGAGCAAAAACGAACGTAGGCACATAACAGCAAGTCAAAACTTTGACCGAGCGCTCAAAAACGATGAGCCGTTGGATGAAAGGCTTTGGCATTCTGAGGCAGCCAATTCATGAACGACTATGCGAGTCTTCTTCGACGGCTTTTCAAGCATCCGTTCTTAACTATGTGGAACTGACCGCTATCAACCTGCATTTTTTCCGCTCCCGCGACATTGTGAATCCAAGGGGCCAGAGTCCGAAGGCGTATAATTTGCGGCGCCATGATCGACAAAGAGCATTTACGCAACAAACAAGTTGCTTTTCGACTACTTAACTCTAACCGTGTCAATATCGGCGTCGTGCTACACGCAGAGAACGACGGTTTTTGGATCGACTCGCCGCATTTAGTGGGCGAGTTGCAGCAGGATCTTGGCTGGGGACAAACTGTGACACAAATCCAGACACCCGTCTTGTTTGTTCCGACTTCAAGTCTGATGTTTCTGCTCGCGACACAGGAGTAGCATGTGCGAGCAGAGCAACTAATTTCACCCGTCTGCCGGGATTTCGAACTCCGCGATTCGAGCACGCATCGGAGTTTCCCGGTATGCCAACCGGATTCGGCGCGGCCACCGCCCGCATCAAAGGCATCGGCAGGGGCTGGCGCAACTGGCAGGAGTTCTGGCAAAGCCCGGTCTCGCGTGGCGATGCTTAGGTATTGAGGTGCGGACAATGCCGTGAGGGCGCGTCAGGCTCTGCTCCCGATAGAGTGCGGTTTAGCATTGGCTCTTTTTACTTAACGTCAAATGATGTAATGTTTTGGCGATTCACGGGTTCCCCAGCCATGCATATATCGCATGACATATATATCTAAGACGGATTATATTTTGTGGCGGGCCTGCCCGAAGAATGCGTGGTTGCGGATTCACAAGCCGGAACTCTACTACTCTGCTGAATTAACAGAATACGAGCAATCCATCCTAGACATGGGAATCGAGGTTGAGCGGGTAGCGCGCAACCTCTTTCCACAGGGAGTGTTTGTCACCGGTACAAAAACAGAAGCACAACAAAATACACTGAAGTGCCAACTCCTGCCGTTGTTCGTCGGTGATCGTAGTTCGCAGGTACTGAACCTCTACTAATCGCTTCCGCACGAAAACTACCTGGGCGACTTCCGCGATGCCGGTGACCCAGGAGTAGCAGACCAGTTGTGGATCCAAGGCCAGGAGACCGGCAGGCTCTTCCGGGTAGCGGCTGGAAGTCGTCCAGCTTTCCGAGTGCATCAACGTAGGCGACGAAATCAGTATTGCCCGGGAGCGGTCGTGTGTAACCGAGGAAGACAAATTCTGGCTGGAGAAGGCTCCAACCATGAAAACGATCCCGGTTTGGGGAGCCTCTGGACTAACATTTTTTGAGCTCCGTGAGCTACCGCGGGCGTTGAAGGAGCGATACTATATTTGGCAACGAAGAATGACCCAGCTGCACAACAAGTCGGGCGCCTTCTAATTGTGCACAACTGCTAGAGTGATGCGCGCGCTCGCGTCTGCACCCTCGCTTCGTCTGCGAGATCGCGACCCGAACGCTTGCCTTGCGAGTCCCACCAGATCGGCGACACCCACTTCACGACGACCTCCTAAAGTATCAGCAACGGCCGCGGGGCAAGTGTTCCTTCGACCCAATTAATCTGTCCGGAAGAAGTGGGTTTGTTGCGGAACAAAGCCAATAAGTTGTCTGTTTTCAGTAATAATATCTGGGGCGCGGCACTGCAGACAGCGATCCCACCCTGTACATTTCCGACGGACGCGGAATTCCCTATGTGGCAAGTTGAATGGACGGCTGCATTCGCAAGAATGCCGAGTTGTACTTCATTTCGCCGCCGCATGTGGGCTCGGCAGGCGGAAGGCGTTCTTCAGTAACGCTTCCAAAGGGTCGAGTCAGTCGTTTCTCCTGTCCATTCTCGCGAATGCGAAAATTGCAACTTAGCTGGACCCGTTGCAATTAGCAGTATCGAATATTTGTTGGCAGCCATCATCGGGAATGCAGAAAGGCAACATTCATCCACAGCATTTCGCAGTAGCATAACTACAGTTGTCCTAAACAACCTAGACCCATGTGTGACACTGTTTGCATCAGCGCGTTACTCTTACGTCCCGCAGGAGCCCTGCCGCTCTGCGCATTTTCTCTCACTCCGCTTGCAATAAAGTCTCTTTATTTACTCCAGGCAAATATTGCGTGATGCAAGAGCTAGAAAGAGTCACGTATTCAGAAAATACCGCGCCCACAAGCAATCTGCCCGTCAGCGTGATCATCGCGACGCGCAACGAAGCGCACAACCTGCCACGGTGCCTCGCAGCACTGAGCGGACTCGGACTCGGTGAGATCTACGTAGTCGATTCTCAAAGCACTGATGAAACTGTCGAAATCGCGCGCACACACGCTGCGCAGGTTGTTCAGTTCTATTATCAAGGTGGTTGGCCAAAAAAACGGCAATGGGCCCTGAACACACTCCCGCTCACGCACGACTGGGTTCTGCTGCTCGATGCCGACGAGATTGTCACGCCACAACTGTCGGAAGAGATCAGCCACGCAATCCAAGATTCCAGATTTGATGGCTACTACATCTCGTTGCGCATGTCATTCCTTGCACGTGCTCTGCGACACGGCAATGCCAGTTTTTGGAAGTTATCTTTGTTCCGACGTGGCAAAGGGCACTACGAGTGCCGGCTCCGGGGTCAGGACGCATCGATGGCGGACATGGAAGTGCACGAGCACGTTCTCGTCGACGGTTCCACTGCAAAGCTGAAGAACCCAATCATTCACTACAACGTGGAGTCACTCTCGCGGTACATTCAGAAGCATGACGAATATTCGAACTGGGAAGCTAAAGTCTGGCTGAATAAAGAAGCCGACAAGGACGAACTCCGTCCTACTTTTTTTGGTCAGCAGGCCCAGAGGCGGCGCTGGCTTAAGCAAAAGTTCCTGCGAATACCAGGATCGCCCTTGCTGTTTTTCTTTTACAAATATGTTTTTCGGCTGGGATTTTTGGATGGTATTGCTGGCCTGATTTACTGCGGCTTTCAAGGCATCCAGTTTTTTCACATTAAAGCCAAGATTTACGAACTCCGGCTCAAGAGGGGAGAGGAATAGCAGTTAATGCTGATTCTGGGCCTCAACATGTTCCACGCCGACGCCTCCGCCGCCATCGTGCAGGACGGCAAAGTCGTCTTTGCGATTGCCGAAGAACGCCTCAATCGCCACAAGCATTACGGAGGATTCCCCTCACTCGCGGTCAAAGCCTGCCTCGATGCCGTCGGCGCGAAGATCACAGACATTGATCACGTCGCAGTCGGCCAGGATAGTGATGCGAACCTGGCAAAGAAAGTTCAGTATGCCCTGTCAAAGCCGAGCAAAATTCTCAATTTCATCCGCCTGCGCCAGCGCAAAGAAGGCATGCGCGACGTTCGCTCGCTGCTTGCCAATTCGCTTCAGATAGATCCCCAACTGCTGCGATTCCAGGAGCACCATCTGGAACATCACATCGCCCATATTGCCAGCGCCTATTACTGTTCGCCTTGGGAAAAGGCTGCCGGTTTCAGCTACGACGGCTCAGGCGATTTTGTTTCTACGATGATGGCCCGTTGCGAAGGCAACGATATCGAGATCTTGGAGCGCGTGTTCCTGCCGCACTCCCTCGGCAGTTTTTACACCATGATTTGCGAGTTCATCGGCTACAAGAAATACGGGGACGAAGGCAAGGTCATGGGCTTGGCGCCTTATGGCAAGGATACCTACTGCGACCAGATCGGCGAAATTATTGGTTTAAAGAACGGCAGCTTTCAACTCGATTTGAACTACTTCAAGCCGCTCGGCAGCAACCAGGGAATGCAAATCGATTCCGATGGCACGGTGAGCCTGGCCCGCCATTTCTCTCAGCAGATGGCCAAGTTATTCGGTGAGCCACGTCAGCCGCATGCTGAGATTACGCAGCGGGACATGGATCTCGCCTTCGCCATGCAGCACAGCTTCGAAAAAGTTTTCTTCCACCTCTTGAACCAATTGCACAAAAAGGTGCCACTTGGGAATCTGGCAATGGCCGGTGGATGTGCATTGAACAGCGTCGCCAATGGCAAACTTTTCTCTCGTACTCCCTTCCGCCAGACTTGGATTCAGCCCGCCGCCGGCGACGAAGGCCTGGCCGTCGGCGCCGCACTGCATACTTATCATTCTGTTCTCAAGCAGGCGCGAAGCTGCGTGATGAATAATTCCTACTTGGGGCCGGATTTTTCGGAATCGCGCATTGAATCATCTTTGAAGAACGCCAATCTGCGCTATAAACGGCTGGAGCGCGAATGCTTGCTCGAAGCAGTGGCCGGGCAAATCGCCGCCGGAAATATAACTGGCTGGTTTCAAGGACGCATGGAGTGGGGCCCGCGCGCCCTGGGCAATCGGTCCATCGTTGCTCATCCTGGTTTACCCAACATGAAGGATGTTCTCAACGCGCGCATCAAACATCGCGAGTGGTTTCGCCCTTTTGCACCGTCCATCATGGCCGAGCACCAGCACGAATATTTCGAACACGATCACCCTTCTCCTTTCATGTTGCACGTTTACACGATTCGACCGGAAAAACGTGAGCAACTTTGTGCGGTCAATCATGTGGACGACACTGGCCGTCTACAAAGCGTTTCGCGGGATGAGAATCCGCTCTACTATGATTTGATTCAGGCCTTCCAACGCAAAACTGGTATTCCAGTCGTCCTGAACACCAGCTTCAATGAGAACGAACCGATTGTCTGCGCTCCCAATGAAGCCATCGATTGTTTCAAGCGAACTCGGATGGATGCCTTGGCGATCGGTCCTTTTCTCGCCTTGAAGTCAGATAACTGAAAAAAAGATATGTCAGCCCAACCAGTCAATCTCGCCCTATCTATCAAATCGACTGAGTGGCAAATGACTAGAGTTGCCTCATTTCCGCGAATTCGCGCGCTCACTTGGGCTGGCGATGTGCTCTACGTTTCGCGTGGCTACACTGTGTTGCGCTGCCGGCCCTCTGCCGACGAAAGAAAATGGGAATTCGTAGCACGCTTTGATCCAGCCTGGTGGCGGAGGCTTAGTTCCTCCTCGCGTCTGTCTTATCGCCTCCTCCGTGACGGATTCCACGCGGCTGCGGTGCTGCCCTCCGGGCACATCGTCGCTGCTGTACCTGGCGCAATCGTAACGCTTTGCCCGGGAGATACGAACTTTCGCGTCACCCACAAGCTCCTCCGTGGCACACGTCCACTACATATCACCAGCACGCCCGACGGTCGCCTCTTCTGGGGAGAATATTTTGATAACCCCCATCGCGATGAAGTCCACATCTATGCCTCGACCGATCACGGCGCTACATGGAATGTCGCTCACACCTTTGCTCGCGGTTCCATTCGTCATGTACATAACATCGTGTATGACGAATGGGAAAATTGTCTTTGGATTCTAACCGGTGACAATGGCGATGAATGCCGAATCCTGCGAACGTCTTGCGATTTGCGTACGGTCGATACCATCCTCTCCGGCCACCAGCAGGCGCGGGCAGTAGCGCTCATTCCTATGCCGGACGCGCTCTACTTCGCATCCGATACTCCGCTCGAGTCCAACCATATTTATAGATTAGATCGTCGAAGGAACCTGACCGAGTTGGCAGCCCTAACCAGTTCTTCTATTAACGGATGCCGCGCCGGCGAAACCATGTTTTTTTCTACGATGGTAGAACCAAGCCTTGCCAACCCTGACCGCCATGTCCGCCTTTACGGCAGCCTTGATGGCTTCCACTGGCGTAACGTCTGTGAGTGGCAAAAAGACCATTGGCCAATGACATTGTTTCAGTATGGAAACGCGTTCCTGCCCGACGGCAGAAACACCACCGACCTGCTCGCCGTCACGACGATCGGCGTGACCGATGCCGACCTCGAAACTGCATTGCTACGGGTTACCCTCGGCAGTGATTTGCCGGAATCTGGTTAGTCGCTACCACCGTTATTTTGCCGTGCTATAGTCTGAACACTTGCCAAACTTCTTTTCACACATGCCGCGGACTAGCCGTCTGCATTATTATCGGCGAATCTTTCGCGCCTACCTTACCCCAGGTCCAAGTCAATTAACGTTCTGGCACGATTCGCCGCAAATGAATCCACACGCGCTCCGTGATAGCCTTGGCGAGTACTACATGTCGTTTCCCAGGAAGGCCGACTATGGTTTGCATTGCGATTCTGCCGGCATTCCTCTGCTGGACTACCACGGGCAAATCGGCCTCCAGTACAACCCGATTGCCATCGCACAATGGGGCCTCGGCAACTACAACCTTTATTGCACGGACCGCGATTCAGCGCGACGGGAAAAATTTCTCGCGGCCAGCGATTGGCTTTGCACCAATCTCGAGCAAAATCGTTTTGGAATATCGGTCTGGAACCACCACTTCAATTGGGAGTACCGCAGTCCCTTAAAAGCGCCTTGGTATTCGGGACTGGCACAGGGCCAGGGAATATCGCTCCTTTTGCGGGCTCATCTCGATACGGGAGACTCCAGCTACTTTGACGCCGCACAGCGCGCCTTCGCCGCATTCCTCCGGTCAACCGCGCAAGGCGGGGTGACCTTCACAGACGAGCAGGGAGACATCTGGTTCGAGGAATACATCGTCACCCCGCCCACTCATATCCTGAACGGATTCCTATGGGCAGCTTGGGGCGTTTACGATTATTGGTTGGCCACCGGAGAAGACTCCGCGCGGAATTTGTTCCAACAGGCTACGCAAACCTTGCTGCGCAATCTGCACCACTATGATCTCGGTTTCTGGTCTTTGTACGAGCAATCAGGAACGCGCCTGAAGATGCTCGCTAGTCCCTTCTATCACCGCCTGCACATCGTGCAATTGCGCATCATGCAGCGTCTCACCGGTTGTCAAGAATTCGGTCATTATGCCGATCGCTGGGAAAACTACAGCCGAAGCCGTGCCAAACGTACTCGCGCCCTGTGTTACAAGAGTGCATTCAAGCTCTGTTACTACTAGCATCAATGAAGATTCTCTACGTATCCCAGTACTTTCCACCGGAAATGGGAGCACCGGCAGCGCGCGCCGCCGAGTTGGCGCAGCATTGGACGCAAGCCGGCCACCAGGTTACCGTCCTCACAGGCTTTCCGAATCATCCCACCGGAGCCGTGCCTCCGGAGTATCGTCGCGCGCTTCGCAAGCTGATCATGCGCGAAACCGTCGGCGACGTAAAAGTAGTCCGAACCTGGCTGGCGCCTCTGCCGAATCGGAAAGCCTGGGAGCGTATGTTGAACTACACCTCGTTCTGCATCTCCTCGGCTATTAGCGGTCTATTTATTTCACGCCCCGACGTTGTAATCGCAACTTCTCCCCAACTATTGGTTGGCCTCTCGGGCTGGTGGCTGGCGCGATGTAAGCGCGTGCCGTTCGTCTTCGAAGTCCGTGATCTATGGCCGGAATCGCTGACTGCTGTGGGTGTGGGCGATGACAGTTCGATGCTCCATCGTTTCCTCGCGAGAATCGCCGGTTTTCTCTACGCGAAAGCTGATCGTATCGTGGTGGTTACCAGTGCTTTCCAGGAGCATTTGGTGCAGCATTGGCGGGTTCCTCCGCGAAAGCTGGCGGTCGTTGAAAACGGCGTTGAAACCGAGTTGTTTGCTCCGCGGCAGAGCGACCGGAATCTGAGAAGGGAACTGGAACTTGAGCACAAATTTGTAGTCTCCTACATCGGAACCATGGGAATGGCTCATGGTTTAGACACCTTCCTCGAAGCCGCACAGGACTTGCAAGCCACGGCCCCGGACGTATTTTTTCTGCTCGTTGGTGAGGGAGCCGACAAGGAACGGATCGCCAGTGACGCGGGCTCTCGCGGGCTCAAGAACGTGAGGTTCATCGATCAACAACCGCGAATGAACATTCCTGCCTACATCGGTGCTTCGGATGCCTGTGTCGTCTTGCTGAAGAGAAATGACATCTTCAAGACCGTGATTCCAACCAAAATGCTTGAGTTCATGTCCTGCGCACGGCCGGTCATCCTTGCCGTAGACGGTCAAGCCAGAAAGATTCTCCAGCAGGCCCATTCAGGAATTGCGATTCCCCCGGAAGATGCAACTGCGCTGGCAAACGCCATTACTCTGCTGGCGGAAAACATGACTTTGTGCCATCTCCTTGGTCAAAACGGCAGGCGGTACATCCTGCAAAAGTTTTCTCGCGGGAAAACCGCGGCACAGTACATAACCGTGCTTGAAGAATTGCTGGAGGGTACCAGGAAGCAGCGCGCAAATGCGGCTTGAGTTTCCTTTACGGGTGAACTGCAACGATGCTCAAAGCTGTAGCAGCCTGTAACACTGATTCAGCGCCGCGGTACATTGCGGTCTTGCCGGCGCTCGAAGGTACGAACAGAATATCGTCTGCTTGCATGGTCAGATCAGGCGCCTTGGCCTGCATAATCTTCTTCAACTGAATGTGCGTTTCTTGTGCGCCCTGTGCTGTCTTGCGGATAATTCGGCTGCTATTGAGTTTGGCCGTCTTGGTAGTCCCGCCCGCCATTGCGATTGCCTGAAGCACTGTGATGCTGTCGCTATCCATCAGAAATCCGCTTGGTCTCCCTACATCACCCACCACGTAAACCACACCTGCTCGCGCCACTACGATCGTGTCTCCTGGCGCAACTTCCACGTTTTCTCCCGTGCCTCGCTCGAGATGCTGGGAAAGATGAACCATCTTCGGATGATCGGGACTGTTGCGGTGGGTAATGGTGATGTTCCTGCCCGCCTTGTCGCTCAATCCTCCGGCCGCTGACAGCACATCAAAGAGACGCCGGTCTCCCAGTACCGGATAAATTCCTGGACGGGCCACCTCACCGATCACGGTGATCCCTTGCGACGCATACTCGTCGATAAACATGGTCACATGAGGATTCTTCACGAATCCACCATCGGAAAGCCCCTTTTCAAGTAAAGTCTGAGCTTCTTCCAAGCTAAGATCTGCGACATGTACGTAACCGATCAGTGGCAAATACAAATCGCCGGTGTTGCCTACGCGTGCCTTGGTCGAGAGCTCCGGAACGCCGTATACATTAAACTCCAGCAGATCGCCCGCGCCTAATCTGAGCGACGAAGAATCGCTATCGGCTTGCGTGTCCGCTGATGGGGTAGGAGCAGTCGCGTTTGATTGCGCAGCAGATTTGGTTGAATCCGTTACCGGCTCAACAGGATTTTGTTGTGCGATCGCCTCAGCGCCAAAAAGAATGAAGGGTAGAACGAGAAATAGAAACGAACCACACCGGCCCGGTAAGCCGAATTTCGCAGACCACATTGCGTAACCCCTGAAAGTTTTTTGCGAGAATTCGAGTCTAACATGATGCACAAATGAGGTGAACGCTTTCCTCTGCTTCGGTGGCTTGTAAGTGCCTTGAGAGGCAACAGCTAGTTTTGCATCAGAAGAGCGGCCTGATCTGACCCACTGCCACCGCTCCTGCGTGGTGGAGTTTTGAATTTCTCAGCGGAGCGTGATCACTTGGCAATGAAGAGGTTTTCGGCAAAAGGCCATTGATCGTCAATCCACTGTGCTTCACAGTGAAAACCCGTCATCATGGCCATCCGCAACACGTCATGGCGGGAATACTTATGGCTGCTTTCGGTCCAGATCGTCTCGCCCTCTTGAAACTCAACCGAGAGATCAGCGGCGGGGATAGCTACCCTTTGTTTTCGCTTGGAGCGAATGTGCATTTCCACGCTGCGCGCCTCACCGTTGAATCTCGCTTCATGCTCGAACTGACGCAGGTCGAATTCGCCTTGCAGTTCGCGATTGATGCGCGAGAGCAGATTCAAATTGAAGGCCGCCGTGATCCCCAGCGGATCGTTATAGGCCCCAATCAATTGAGGGATCGGCTTCTCCAGATCGGTGCCTAATAGGAGCGCATCACCCGGCTGCAAAATGCGGCGCACTTCCCGCAGAAATTTCGTCCCCGCTGGCCGGTCAAAGTTTCCGATAGTGCTTCCAAGAAACAGCACAAACAAATGCTCGTGGTCATCACGCCGGGCGGCAACTTCCAAGAGACCGTCCAGATACTCGCGCTCAAATCCCACGATGCTGATCGAATCCAGATCGCTGAGTTCGCGATGGACCATGGCCAACGCAGCCGGCGAAATTTCTATCGGACAATAATAGGTCTGCTGCCGGCGGCAAAGTGCCTCGAGGATCCACCGCGTTTTCTTGCCGCTGCCGCTTCCCAATTCCGCCACGATCACCGGTATTGGGAGTCTCTCGACAATGTCTCTGGCGTGCCGTCGCAGAAGTCGCTCGTCCGCTCGCGTCAGCCCATATTCCGGAAGTAAGCTGATGACCTCAAACAGTCCCGACCCAACATCGTCATACAAATATTTCGAAGGCAATTCTTTCTGCTTTGGTTGAGTCAGCCCGGCGCGCACGTCTGCCGCGAATTCATAGATAAGATCAGCGGTAATCGCATGTGTCTGCATTGGACTCCCTAATGGGCCACACAGCGGAATCCAGCGTAGACATACTGGTAGTGTGGTTGAAACCAGTTGCGGAACGAGCGGCGCAGCATACACGCCGCGGTACGAGATGACCCGCCTTTCATGACAAAATGTTTCCCGTCGAAGAAGTCCGCGGAGTATCCGCGATAGAACGGAAACGGCTCGAACCCAGGAAAAGGTGCAAACAAACTGGACGTCCACTCCCATCCGTTCCCCAGCATGTCTGCAACGCCAAAAGCACTCCGCCCCGCAGGGAACGCGCCAACCGAAGTCGGATCCCATCTGTGAAAATCAAAGTTCCCCAGCTTCGCAGCCGGCGCCTCAACACCCCATGGATACGGTCTCTCCGCTCCATCGCGAGTACCATAAGCCGCGCGGTGCCACTGCGCCTCGCTGGGCAAAGACTTTCCCGACCAGCGCGCATACGCGCTCGCCTCCGCATGACTCACATAAACCGGCCACTCAAGCGGCAGCGCAACTTCATCAAACATGGTTCGGTAATACCATTGATCATTCATACGCTTCCAAAACACTGGATGTGAGATGCCCTTTTCCGTCTTCCAATTCCAGTCCGCGTCATTCCATAAAACTCGATTGTCGTAACCGCCGGCAGCAATAAATTCCAGGTAGCGACCGTTCGTTACTTTGTGCGAGTCAATTGCGAACGCCGGAACCGCCACCGTATTCGCTTCGTATTCGTTGTCCCAACCAAACGCCGTGTCGGCGCGCGCTAGTCCAAGGGTTGCCGAGCCGCCAGAGATCTCAACCAGCTTTGGCTCGACTCGACCACTGACTAACTCAGGCCCGCGCCTTTTGGATATCTTCCGGTCAAGCGGCAACTGATGCAGCATATACGTCAATGTTTCCGCATGCATGAGCCGATGTTCAATGGCCACATTAAGAAGCTGGCTCGCTGAAAACTCATGCGGCGCTCCAGATCGCGCATCAGAAGACAGCACTCCTTCGAGTCCTGCATCAAGATTTTCGCGAACTCTTCGCGCGTACTCGCGCACCTCCGCGACCGCAGGCCAATCCTCAGGCTTATCGGAAGGCAGGCCGCCGCCCACCGGATCAATACCGAAATTAAACAACTTGTCGAACTCAGGATGAAACCCTTTGGCCCCGAGCAGGCGTTCTCCCATCAAATTCCAATCGAAAGCCTCGAGATGCCCAAGATAAAAAACAATGCGGTGACGCTCAGGAATCGGTCGCTCATAAATCGCATCCGGCTTTACGATATCGAAAAGTTCATCCGTTCGACCTCGCGCCTCGGTGAGCCGCTGCAACAATTCCTGCCGAACTTCGAGACCATCCTGTGCGACGAGCATTTTTGGGGCGCTCCTATGCCGAAATAAAGATCTGCACTGTACCTTGATGCCAAACCCCTGCGCGAAGTTGCGGCAAAACGTTAAGTTCTCAGGAATCTGCTGTTGCCCGTGTAGGGCGGACACTCTTGTCCGCCTGCCCTTGACCTGAATACGAAGAGGTTAACTTACGATCCCGTCGTTAACCATGCCAAATAACAAATTTAAGACAAGTTAATAGTTCACAACCTCGCCGTCACTTGCGTGCTAGACTCAGCATCGCTATGCGTGCTGTCTCCGCGCTCCTGCTGATTCTGCCGGTGGTCGCTGTTACCCAACCAGTGCCCACGAACCGCTCGCTTACCACGCAGCATTTGCAGAGCACACTGTTCGTCAATTGCCCGGGGAGCGAGAAGCCAAAGCGCCTGTTGAGTCCGGTCTCCTTTTCAGAGGACAGGAAGTGGCGGGCCTACGTACAGGTCGACGTTCAGCCTGCGTGCGTGTACACAACCCGGCTGTGGGTCGCCCGAGCCAATGGAGCCTACAGGCTTATCTATCTAATGCCGCCCCAGCGCGACGCCTCCGAAAACGGGATGGAGATTCTGGGCTGGGCTAAAAAATCCAGGATGCTTCTGCTGATGACCGAGCAATGCAATATGGATCCGATGCCTCAGACAGGCAACAAGTGCTCGCTATTGATGCGGGATCCGGCATGGTATACGAGCCCAACCTGGAAGCAATGCTCGAAGAACGCAAGGGCTGCAAGCAATGCTGGTTCCGTGTAAGAAGACCCATCGCACCCAAGCGCCTTCGAACCTGTTTAGCTGAGACGGTGTGTTCATGACCTTTGTGGCGCGTAGCTCCTGGAGATTCCATATATCCTCCTTCGCCAGAAGGAATCGGAGTTAACGCACGCAAAAAAAATTATGCCAGTACGACGTGAACTACGCCGAAGGGCCGAATATATCATTATTCTTTCCGTGATTTTTGTACCGTTCCCCCTAGGGGTTCACCCGCAACTGCCAAAACAAAAACGAATAAGTATCCGTCCCTTCCTCTATCTGTTTGGTGACGGGCTTCCCCGCGCCGTGCCCCGCATTAGTCTCTATCCTTAGTAGTATCGGACGCTCCTTACTCGCCCCATTCTTGGCCTCGGCCTGCATCAGCGCCGCCATCTTTTTGGCATGCATGGGATCAACCCGCGTGTCGGTGTCCGCCGTCATGAATAGCACCGCGGGATACTCCACCCCCTGTTTCACATGATGGTACGGCGAATAGGCATAGAGCCAGTCGAACTGCTTGGGATCTTCTGCCGAGCCGTATTCCGCAATCCAGAGTTTCGCAATCTGGAAATTCTGGTAGCGCAGCATGTCCAGCAGCGGCACCGCGCAAACCACCGCGCGAAACAGATCAGGTCGCTGCGTCATCATCGCGCCCATCAGCAGTCCGCCGTTTGAGCCGCCCTGAATCGCCAGGTGATCTTTGTCTGTGTACTTTTCCGCAATCAGGTATTCCGCCGCGCTGATGAAATCGTCAAAAACGTTTTGCTTTTTTTCCAGCATGCCGGCGCGATGCCAGTCTTCTCCAAATTCGGCGCCACCGCGCAGGTTCGCCACTGTGTAAATTCCGCCGTGTTCCAGCCACAGGTATGCGCTGCGGTTGAATGTGGGAGTCAAGCTGATGTTGAATCCGCCGTAGCCGGTCAGCAGCGCGGGATTGTGGCCATTCTTCTCCAATCCCTTTTTGTGGACGACAAACATGGGCACGCGCGTGCCATCTTTCGATTTGTACCAGACCTGGTTTACCTCGTAGACCGACGGATCAATCGAAGGCGCATCAACCTTCGCCCACAGCGACGTCTTGTGCTCATTCAGGTCGTAACGGTAGACCGACGGTGGCACGGTGAATGACTGAAATCCGAAGAAGGCTTCATTCTTGTTCCACTTGCCGCCAGTCGCGAAGACGCTCCCGATCGTCGGCATATCAATGTCGTCGAGCTTCTTGCCCGCAGCATCGAAAAGCTTTAATTGGGACGTGGCGTTGTGTTCGTATTGCGCAAACAGTTTTCCACCAAACACAGATACCCCTTGCAGAACCGCCTCCGTCTGCGGGATCAGCTCTTTCCAGTTCTCGCGCTTAGGATTGGTCGCGTCCGCCACAAACACCCTATAGTGCGGCGCATCCTCATTAGTAGTGATGTACAGCTTGCCGTTCAAAAAATCGCCGCTGTAGAGAAATTCTTTGCCGGTGGTGATCTCGACCGGCGGCGTGCCCGCTTTCAAATCCTGAAGATACATCTCGCTCTTGCTCCAACCCTCGAAGACGGTAATCAGCAACCAGCGATCGTCTTCTGAAAGCGAAACGCTGGGAATATCCTCCGCCTTCCGGCCCTCGCCAAACAGAAGCGGATCTTTAGCGGGATCGCTGCCCACGGCGTGATAGAAAACTTTGACGTGGTAGACCTCTTCGCCCGCAGGCACATCGCCTTTCTTGGGATGGCGCGTGTAGTAGAAACCGGAATTATCTTTTTTCCACGCCACGCTGGCGAAGCGAGTGCGCTCGATAGCATCGGGCAACACTTTGCCGCTGGCAGTTTCGATGAGATGCAGAGTGCTTTCTTCCGAGCCGCTGGCCGAAGTGCCGTATGCCACATACTTGCCGTCTTCAGAAGGAAACCACCAGTCCAGTGCAACCGTACCGTCAGCCGACATTTGATTAGTGTCTACCAGCGTGCGATCTGTGCCACTGACGCCTTCCCGCACATAGAGGACAGGCTGGTTCTGCATCCCCTCGCGCCGCGTATAGAAGTAGAACTTCCCCCCAAGCTGAGGCGCACCGATGGTGCCAATCGTCAGCAGTTGTGAAAGTCGCTGATGAATCTTCTCGCGCCCGGGCAGCGGATCGAGCATGCTCCGCGTATAAGCCAGCTCCTGCTGAACATACTGCTGCGTGTCCGCATTGTTGGAATCTTCCATGTAGCGATACGGATCCACGATCTTGTGCCCATTGACGGTATCTTCGACAGGCTCAACCTTAGCCTTAGGCGGTCCCGCCTGCGTAGCCTCGCCGTGCGTAGCGTCGCCATGCGCAGTGCCGCCTTGCGTCGCGCTAGATTGCGTCGCGCCGGTTTGTGTCGTGCCGGTTTGTGTCGTGCTGGTCTTCGCGCCGTCCGCCGCCCAAACCACGCACCCAACCAAGAAAAGAGAACCACCAATAAAAAGCAAACGAAACCCTCCCGCCATACTCACCTCACAAGATGATTGGGACAATGATTAGGGTAGCAAAAAAGCACCACCTAAAGTATTGCCTGGGCTGGATGAGAAGTTATGGGGATCATTGCGTCCTCTGTTTTCACCGCCAGCGCGGGATGTTATGATGAGCAGGACGAAGGGACGCGCCTCCCGGCGCGTCCCCATCTACTCCTCAGTAGCTCAATGGCAGAGCATCCGGCTGTTAACCGGAGGGTTGTAGGTTCGAGTCCTACCTGAGGAGCCATTCTTTTCTGGCGTTTGTGGCGGCTTTCCTTATTCGCGAAAACCCCAATGTAGTAAGGACCGTAGTAGCCGACCATCGAATGAGCTCTTTGTGGATTTGGCACGGGCCAACTTTTCCACCCTACGGAGCGGATCGCCCCAATCGTTCCCTCTTGGTTCGTTAGATTCCGATACAAACGGAAGGGAAGAGGAGGGAAGTAGGAAAATTGACGGAATGCAAGGCTGGACCCGTTGGGTTCCGTGCCCGAGGGCCTTCTGCCAGTCCTCGGCGCGACGCATACGTTAAGAAGGTTGGCAGCCCGGTGATTCCCCGCCAGCAGAGGTTCTGGCTACATCCAAGGGGGTGGCCTTTTCTACGGAAAAGGGG